>JBDHGI010000049.1:0-23094 GCA_039589955.1 Gemmatimonadota bacterium
TCGCCGTACTCCCGCATGGACAGGATCCACATGTCCGCGTCGTACTCGGCCATGAGGGCCGGAAGGACCTCCGCGAGCCGAGCCTCCACCCAATCCTGCATCTGTGCAGCCTGGGCGCGGACCGGGGGAAGAGGGTGAACACGGGCGGGTGCGTCCGGGGGGACGGCGACGGGCGCCTGGGCGGCGACCGGCATGGCGGCGGACAAGGCGGCCAGGAGAATGGTGGAGGGGCGCGGCACGTTCATGGGAGCGCTCTTCGTAACTGGGTGTCGATGCCTCGAGAGTGTGTCTTGCCCAACCTGGCAAGCGCGGGGAAGGCGGCTAGGTGGCCATGGCGACCACGGTGCACACGGCAGCAATCAGGACATAGAGCACCCATTCGATGAGGGGCGCGCGCTGCTTTCCTTTCTCACCGTGGAACCAGGCACCCACGAGGGACGCCAGGAATCCACCGACGATGAGGACCATGATGACCTTGAACGTCTTCCGACTAATGAACTCCAGGTCCGCCAGTCCGGCCGCGACACCGAACAGAGCAAGCCCGGCCGTTCCCGCTCCGGCTACTGCCCAGTGGAGGTTCTTCTGAATGAGGTCGATCCCCTTGGGCTCCTCGCCCTTCGAGGGAGCATCCTCCGTCTCCCCGGCGAAGGCGCGGGAGAGAGCCGCCGCGCTGGGTCGGTGATTCGGCTCCCTGGAAAGACAGCGCATCAGCATGTCGGCCAGGCCCGGATCACAGTCGGGCCTGAGCTCCAGGATGTTCCGGGGCTCCTTGTTCAGGTGGGCCGTGATCCACTCCGTGTTGCTACGGGCCACGTAGGGTCCCTCGCCAGTGAGCAGCTCGTATCCGAGGACCCCGAGCAGGTACATGTCGGCCAGCTCGGTTAGCTCGTGATCGAGGAGCTGCTCGGGGCTCAGGTAGCGGGGATCCCCCACCATCTGCCCGGTCTTGGTGAGCCGCGTCACCTCCTCGCCGCTGGTGGAAAGGATGGCTGCGATCCCGAAATCGGTCAGGAGAGACCGACGGTTCTCCTCGTCCCAGAGGACGTTGCCCGGCCGGATATCCCGGTGGACGATTCCCTTCCCGTGGGCCAGGGCCAGGGCGGACGTCACCTCCCCGAGTACCTGCCTCGCCTCCTCCTTGGGCAGACGCCCCTCTGCCTTCAGGCGCTCCTCCATGGTTCGTCCCTTGACGTACTGCATGACCACGTAGGGGGTCTCGCTCGGCTGAAGGCGTCCGAAGTGCCGCACTGCCACCACGTTGGGGTGCTCGGCCAGAGTGGCCGCCGCCCGGGCTTCCCGCTCGAAGCGACGGCGGGCGGTCTCGTCCGCCGCCTTCCCCTGGCGCAGTACCTTGATGGCCACGAGGACGTCCAGAGCCCGGTCCCGGGCCAGGTACACCCTGGCCATGGCGCCCTTCCCCAGCTGACGGACGATCTCGTACGACTCGCCCAGGGAAGCGCGCACTTCCTCCAAGGCCTGCCGATCGGCGTCGGCCGCCGCTTCGTCGCGGGATCTCGTGTAAGGGGGGCGTTCCATGAGGGATCACGTTAGGTCGGCACGCCGACGTCCACAAGAAGGCGAGGACACGAAACGGCAGTATTGACACCACCTCTCCACAGGTGTTGTAGTGTATTAGTAGACCATGACACCAGTACACCGGAGCGACACATCGCATGATCTACCCTCCGACCAAGCCCCCGAAGCGTGAGGCCCCGTCGGGATGGGGACCACGGCACGGGCCCCTCCTGGCCGGTTTCGGACTGGGGGCCCTCCTCCTGGTCGCGTGCTCCGGCGCCGACGGCGGGCCGCAGCAGCCTGATGTGCCCGAAGTGTCCGTCCTGGCCTTCTCCGCGGAGCCGACCCTGGAGATCGGCCTGGTCGAGGGCGACGAGGATTATCTCTTCCAGCAGATCGTGAGCACGGTGCACCTTCCTTCGGGTGAGATCGCGGTCTCCGACGCCGGAGCCGCAGAGGTGTCCGTCTACGCCCCCGACGGCACCTTCCTGCGACGGTGGGGTGGCCGGGGCGAGGGTCCCGGAGAGTTCCGGGCCCTCTCCCGCATCTACTCAGGCGGCGACGGAGCCATCCTGGCCCTGGACGCCTGGACCGGGCGCGTCTCCGTCTTCGACACTCTGGGCAACTTCTCCCACCAGCTGTCCGCGGAGGATCTGAGCGCCGATACGGTCTTCCCACTGGACGTGTGGCTCTACGGACTCTATTGGGTGGACGGCGCTCTGGACGCGCCCACCCGCAAGGCGGTGCGCGACGCTCTGGACGCACTTCCCTCTCCTCCTGCCGGGGAGCATCGGCTGGTCCGAGTGACGAGTGACGGGCGCCTCTGGATTCGTGAGCCCGGCATCACCCCGGAGGGTCTTCGGGCCTGGACTGTGGTGACCTCCCTGGGGATCCCCGAGGCCGTCGCGCATGTTCCCGTCCGATTCGATCCTCTGGAGATCTCCCCGGTCTCGGCCACGGGACGGTGGCTGGGGGAGAACGACGTGAACTTCGTGCGAAGCTACGCCCTCACCTCCGCCGACACTTCGATGTCGGCGCCCGATTGGTATCACCTGGCTCCATCTCAGGGAGTACCCTACGAGCTCGACGAGGAGGAGTTCATGACCCGTGTGCGCGAGGCCATCATGCGGTTGGCCTCCGCCCAGGAGATCCACTACGCGGGCCACTCCACGTACTCCCCCATCATCGACTCGCTGTCCTGGGAGAGGCCCGAGGGAGTCACGGTCGACATCGTCACGGCGGACGCACGGGGCTGGGCCGGCGTCTTCACCCACCCCGGCCTGGGCCGCCTGTGCGGTCTCGGGTACGGCGCCTCCGTGCCTCCTGGATGGCCCAGCGGAGGCATCGTTTGCGGGCCGGCAGCCGCCTCCGCGGGGCAGGTGGAGGACTGAGGAGGTGTTCGAGGGCATCGATCCCAGGAGCCCGGTTCCCCTGTACGCCCAGATCGCGTCCAGGGTGCGGGTCGCGGTCGCCTCCGGCGAGCTGTCCTCCGGCGAGGCCCTTCCGTCCGTGCGCAGCCTTTCCCGGACGCTGAGGGTGAACCCGGCCACGGTGGTACAGGCCTACCACGACCTGGCCGCCGACGGGTTCGTCGAGATGCGGCACGGCCACGGGACGTTCATCCGTGAGGTGGACGTGACGCTCAGGGAGGAAGAGAAGATGACCCAGGCGAGGCAACTGGTGCGCGCGCTCCTTCAAGAGGGTGCACGGTTGGGAATCGGGGTGGAGGCGCTCGCCCGGGCGTTCGACCAGGAATCAGGAGTGCAAGTTCGTGAATAACGCCATCGAGCTGTCCAACGTGAGCTGGCGGGCGGGGCGGTCCTTCGAGCTGCAGGACCTGAGCCTTCGCGTGCCGGCCGGATCGATCTACGGCTTCCTCGGGCCCAACGGATCCGGCAAGACGACCACGATCCGGATGTTCATGGGGATGATGAAGCCGGACCGGGGCGACATCAGCGTTCTGGGCATGGCGGTGCCCCGTGACATGCCCAGGATCCTCGCCCGGGTGGGATACGTTCCCGAGCGCCCCCACGTCTACGCCGCCCTGACCGTTGGGGAGCAGGTCAAGTACCACTCCTCCTTCTTCGATCTGTGGGACCCGGGATGGGCGCAGGAGCTCATCGAGCGCCTCGGTCTCGACTCGGATCGGAAGATCTCGCGCATGTCCAAGGGCGAGACGGGCAAGCTCATGGTCCTCCTCGCTCTGGCCCAGCGACCGGATCTCCTGGTGCTGGACGAGCCTACCGACGGCCTCGATCCAGTCGTCCGCCGGGACGTCCTCACCGCCATCCTGGACTATGTGGGAGAGCGAACGGCAACGGTGTTCATCTCCAGCCACCTGGTGCACGAGCTGGAGCGGATCTGCGATTGGGTGGGCGTCATGGACGATGGCCGGCTCGTGGCCGAGCTCCCCATGACCCAGTTCAAGAACGGCATCAAGCGGATCCGCGTCGACGACGTCGACGAGGTGCCCGTCCAGATGCCCTTCACACTCCTGTCACGGGAGCGCCGGAACGGGTCGAGCAACGCCGAGACCTGGATCGTGCGCGGCTGGCAGGATCCTATGCGGCAGTACTTCGACAGCGTCGGCATGACGCTGCGTGACGTGGTCGATCTCGACCTGGAGGACGGCTTCGTGGAGCTCCTCCGATCCTCGCGGCCCCAGAACCTCTACCGGAGCTAAGCCATGTTTCGGTCGCTGCTCTACCTCCACTGGAAGCAGATCAATCTCCCTCTCATCCCCTTCGTCCTGGCGGCCTATGCTCTGCCCCTCCTGTCGGTCCAGGGTCTGGGCACGCCCCCTGGCATGGAGTCGAGCACGCTGGAGGCGTACCGCATCGTCGCAGGCGCCGAGATCTGGCTGCCCGCCTTCCCCTTGCTGGCGGCGGTCATCGGCGTCACCCTCGCGCTGTCGGCCTGGAACTGGGATCACCAGCTCGGGCACGTCCACGCCTTGAGCCTGCCCATACCCCGGTGGCGCTACGCCCTCCTGAAGATGGGAGGCGGGGCCACTCTCGCGCTCCTGCCCGTCGCCGGGCTCTGGATCGGAGCCCACGTGGCGACGGCGTCCGTGGACCTGCCCACCGGCCTGAACGCGTACCCGAACCACCTGGCTCTCCGTTTTCTGGCGGCTACTCTCGTCGCCTACGGGGTCCTCTTCGCCATGGCTGCCGGAACCGTCAGGACCACCGTGTGGATCGTGTCCGGGGTCCTCGGCTTCCTCATCCTGGGTACCGTCCTCACCGACTTCCTCGTCGGGTACTTCCCGGTCTTCTATCGGGTCAACCTGGCGGAGCTGGCCCTCGAGGCCCTGACGCGGGCACCCGGCCCCTTCCAGGTCTTCACCGGAAACTGGATGCTCATCGATGTCTAGGAGAGACGTGCGTCGGGTTCTGTGGACGGCGTCGCTCGGGCTCCTCCTCCTCCCCCCGACGGCGCGCGCGCAGCAGACGGAGGACGCCCTTCTCCGGCGGATCGACTCGCTACGGCCTCTGCTCGAGTTTGCCGAAGCCGAGGCCGACCTGGTCCGGGAGCGTCGCGAGGTGGCAGAGCGACTCGCCAATACCACGGTTACCGACACGTTCACGGTAGGCCTCCTCACCATCGTGTCCGTCCCCGGCAATCGGGTCATGGCCGAGGAGCTCTTCCGAAACGTATGGGAGTCGGAGTTCGCGCCCTTCGTCTCGGCGAGCCCCTCCCTGGAGGACCATTGGTTCACGTTCCAATGGGCCCGCGAGCTTCGACCCATCCTCGTCGAGGGTAGGGCGGTCCAGAGGGTGGAGCTGGCTCGATGGCGGCCCGCGCCCCGGACCGAGCTCATCCGCCAGAGCATTAGCAACGCCCTGGTCGGGGACCTGGCGGGCACTCGGGTCCGGGGATGGGCGAGCGCCGTCCGGCTGCCCGACCGACCCCAGGAGATCTACCGGAGCCTCGCGCTTTCCCCCTCGCGGGCTTCGCGGGCGTGCCTGGACGGTGACGCCCTCTCGTGCTGGACCGCCATGGGTCTCGCACCCGAGGGCGACTCCTACCCCCTCGACGACTGGTATGCCCCCGAAGAGCGTCGGGCCCTTGTGGGTCAGTGGCTGTGGCGACGCCAGCTGTGGTCTCTCAGGGACGCGTGTGTCGAGGACGGTGACATATCCAGCTGTGACGTCCTGCTCGCCGATCGCCTCGGAGCGCTCGGGGTGCCCGGCGAGCTCGCTCCCCTCAAGGGCGCGGCGAGGGAGGCCCTCCTCTGGATCGCCCTCCAGCGAGGAGGAGCTGGAGCGTGGGACCGTCTCCGGGCCGATCCCGAGGCCAGTCCCGCCCAGGCCCTCCTCGGCGCGTCCCGTCTTACCGCCGAGGAGCTCTCCACCGCCTGGCTGCAGTACGTCCAGGCCAATCGGCCGGCCTCCAGGGCGAACCCGGGATACGGGCTGGTATTGGCTCTGATCTGGTTCACCGCCTTCGGAACCCTTGCCTCGAGGAGCACGAGATGGCGCTGAGCACGAGGCGATGGATCGGTCTGGCCGCATCGGGCTTCCTGATTCTCGGGATCTGGATGCTCCCTCCCTCGGCGTACCGGACCTCCGGCCCGGTCCTCACGAGCCCGGAAGAGGCCCGGGCCGCCCAGCTCCGACGCGAGCTCCGGCGCGCCCGGGACATCCTCGTCAGGACCCGATGGGCCGACTCCATCACCCCGCTGACGTTGACCAGCGCCCGGGACGGTGTCGCGGTGGGGGGAGATCCCCGCGTCGTCGACGGCGCCACGCTGGACTCGGTTCGCGTTCGGGTCGGCGAGGAGCTCGCCCGGGTCGGGTCGACGGGAAGGGCCGTCGTGGGCGTGTTCATACAACCCCGCCACTTCGCTGCCCCGGACGTGGCTGTGGCGGACGTGAACCGGGTGGAGGACACCTACATCGGCCTCCTGGACGGAAGCCCCTACTGCTATCGTGTCATCGGAGCACCGGGTCGGGTGACCCACACGTCGGCTCCCCTGCGTCGGGTGAGCCTGTCTCCCACGAGACACTACTCCAACATCCTGGGGTCCTGTCGTCTGGTGGCACGATACGGGTTGCCGGGCCCAGCGGTCCTGGCCTGGCTCGAACGGGGGGCCTTGGGCTTCGCCACGGAACCGGTCCACGATCCTGCGAGATCGCAGCGGCGCTTGCTGCCGGCCCGATCCCTCTTCGGCCTGGGCGGCCCCTCGTATTGGATCCGGAGTCGGAGCGTGGCCCGTTGTCTGGCGGGAATCGACGGCTCCTGCGGGCGTCTCCTGTTGGATCCCGTCTCCGAAGCGGACGAGGGCAGGTCGGAGATCCAGCACGTGGTGGATCGCTCCCCCGTGTCAGGCATTCGTGAAGAAGCCTACGGAGAGCCCTTCGCCCACTACGACAATTACCTCCTGGCGGATCTCGAGGCCGATTTCGGTGCCCGGCGGTTCGCCGCCTTCTGGCGCTCCCAGCACCAGGTTTCCACGGCATTCGAGGCCGCCTTCGGCACGCCCCTGGATCTGTGGACCGCCGCCTGGGCCCGGACCCATGTGGGCTCGTTGGAGGCGGGCCCGGGCCTCCCCGGGAGCACATCCACGGGAACGGGGCTGCTTCTGGTCGCATGCGCCGCTCTCGCCGGGCTGTGGGCGCGCCGGCGCAGGGTGGCGTAGGAGCCCCCCCGCCCGACTCCCGTCGATCAGCCCAGGAGCGTACGGAGGATACCGGCCACCAGCCCTCCTGCGACGAGCCAGAGAGCGGGGGTCTTCCGCCACACCGCCAGCCCGAGGGCCGCCACGAGGATCACGGCCGCGACCACGTCCCTCACCCCGGCCATGAGCAGGGAGATCCCGACCCCGACCACCGCTCCCGCCACCACGGCGACTACGCCCTCGAGGGCGTGGCGGACGCTGTCCACCTTCCGTAGGCGCTCCAAGCGGGGAGCCACCACGAGCACCGACACGAAGGCAGGAAGGTAGATCCCCAGAGTCCCGAGGACCGCCCCCGTTACCCCTGCCGCCGCATAGCCCACGAACGCCGAGAGCGTGGAGATGGGGCCGGGAACGGCCTGCGTGAGCGCCACCCCGTCGAGGAACTGCATGCTGGTCAGCCAGCCGTATTGCTCCACCGCGTAGGGCTGCAGCAGCGCCACCAGCACGTAGCCGCCACCGAAGAGCACCGCCCCGATCCACAGGTGCGTGAAGAACACCGTGCCCAGGGTCCCCAGGGACAGCCCGACCAGCGCCTGCGGAAGGAGCAGCCATCCGGATCTGGAGTCCGGCCCCTCGCCACGACCAGGCGTCGACGTCGGCCTTCGCTCCGTCCGGCGCAGCCACCACGTGACCAGACCGCCGAGCACCATCGCTCCGATGATGGCCTGCCCCGAAACCAGGCTCACTCCGGCCCCGGCCAGCGCGAGAATCCCCTGTGCACGGTTCTTCACACCGGCTCGGCCGATCTTCCATCCCGCTGACAGGACCACGGCCACGATGACCGGTTGGAGCCCCCAGAAGATCGACTCGATCTGGGGCAGGGAGCCGAAGCGGAAGTAGAGGGCAGACAGGGCCGTGACCATGAAGAACGTCGGCATCAGGAAGGTCAAGCCCGTGGCCAGCGCCCCGGGCCAACCGCGCTGTGTGTAGCCGACGTGGATGGCCACCTCGCTGGAGTTGGGCCCCGGGAGCAGGTTGGTGATGGCCATGATCTCGAGGAAGCGCTCGCGGGTGAGCCACTTCCTGCGCTCCACGACCTCGTCCAGCATGAGGCTCAGGTGGGCGTTGGGTCCGCCGAAGCCGAGGAGGGAGATCTTGAGATAGGTGACGGCCAGGCTCGAGAGCCCGGGGACCGGACCGCCCCCCGGCGGCTCGAGGCCGGTAGCCGTCCGCCCCCCGGAGGGATCTGCACCGGCGCTCAGCGGGGTCCCGCCGCCTTCACGTCGTCAGGCACCTGGCCCTCGAACCGCTTGGAGAAGTTCTCCTTGAACATGCCCGCGAGCTTCGCCGCGGCCCGGTCGTAGGCCTCCCCGTCGGACCAGGTCCCGCGGGGGTCGAGAACGCTCGCCGGGATACCCGACACGTTGAGGGGCACCTCGAGTCCGAACACCGGATCCGTGCGCGTCTCGGCGTGATCCAGCTGCCCTGCCAGGGCCGCCTTCAGCATGGCGCGGGTGTGGCCCAGGCTCATGCGGGTCCCCAATCCGTATCCTCCGCCGGTCCACCCGGTGTTCACCAGCCAGACACGCGCATCGTGACTGCGGAGCTTCTCTCCGAGCATCTCGGCGTAGACGCTGGGATGTCGCGGCAGGAAGGGGGCGCCGAAGCAGGCGCTGAAGGTCGCGACCGGCTCCGTGATCCCGCGCTCCGTCCCCGCGACCTTGGCCGTGTACCCCGAGAGAAAGTGGTACATGGCCTGTTCCGGCGTCAGCCGCGCGATGGGAGGAAGCACGCCGAAGGCGTCGGCGGTGAGAAAGACGACATTCCTCGGATGGCCGCCCTGGCCCGTGGCCACGGCGTTGGGAATGTAGTGGATGGGGTAGGAGGCACGGGTATTCTCGGTGATGGAGCCATCACCGAAATCGATCTCCCTCGTGTCCTCGTCCAGGATCACGTTCTCCAGGATAGTCCCGAACATCTGCGTGGCCGTGAAGATCTCCGGCTCCCCCATGGGGGACAGATGTATGGTCTTGGCGTAGCATCCACCCTCGAAGTTGAACACGCCGTGGCCGCTCCACCCGTGCTCGTCGTCCCCGATGAGGCCTCGCTCCGGATCGGCGCTGAGCGTGGTCTTCCCGGTGCCCGACAGACCGAAGAAGAGGGCCACGTCTCCGTCCCGACCGACGTTGGCGGAGCAGTGCATGGGGAAGACGCCCTTGTCCGGCAGCAGGTGGTTCAACACCGAGAAGATCGACTTCTTGATCTCGCCGGCGTACCGGGTACCCACCACCAGAACCTCACGGGCCTTGAAGCTCACGACGATGGCGGTCTCGCTGCTCGTTCCGTGACGCTCGGGGTCGGCCTTGAGGTGTGGCGCGTGCAGGACAGTGAACCTGGGGACGGCCTTCTCCAGCTCGTCGGGTGTCAGGCGCAGGAACATGTTGTACGCGAACAGCGAGTGCCAAGGGCTCTCGCTCACGACCCGGACGGTCATGGCGAACGAGTCGTCCGCGCCGGCGCGCGCATCGCGAACGAAGAGGTCCCGGCCATTCAGGTACGCCACCACGTCGGCCTTCAGGGCCTTGAAGTGCTCGGCCGAGACGGGCGCGTTCACCTTCCCCCAATCGACCACGTCCTCCGTGGAGGAGTCCCGCACGACGAACCGGTCGTTGGGTGACCGGCCGGTATGGGGCGCCGTCGTCGTCGCTATGGCTCCCATGTGGGCCAGGCGTCCGTCTTTGCGGGCGAACGATTCCTCGTACAGCCTCGCCGGAGACAGATTCCAGTACACGTCCATCCTGGGCTGGAGGCCGTGGTTGGCGAGGCTGTAGCTGCTCCACCCGGTGGCACCCACCGAGGGGGAGCCCTGATCGTCTTTGCTCATTGGTCGACTCGCTCCGACTTCATCGAGAGGCGCGCCTCGCGCCTGTTGGGACATCGTCTGGAGGACCCCGAGACGTGCCAGGGACAGATTCTAAACTTGTCTGGTCTCCGACTGCCAGTCCACCGCTGCAATGGTGGTGAGGTTGACGATGTCCATGACGGAGCCCCCCCGCTGGAGGATGTGGACGGGCCGGTTCATCCCCAGCAGGATCGGACCGATGGTGTCCGCCCCGCCCAGTTGGTGCAGCAGCTTGTAGGCCGAGTTCGCCGCCGACAGGCGTGAGAACACCAGTACGTTCGCCGGTCCCCCCAGGTGGCTGAAGGGGTAGATCTCGTTGAGCTTCCGCGCGTCCACGGCCGTGTCCGCCTGCATCTCCCCGTCGATCTCCAGGTCGGGATCGGCCTCACGCACGAGACCCACGGCAGCAGCCACCGTCCGGGACTCGGAATGCTGTGCGGAGCCGAAGTTCGAGAAGGACACCATGGCGATACGGGGGCGGATGCCAAGATCCCGCACGAACTTGGCGGTCTGGAGGGCGGTGTCGGCCAGTGTCTCGGCGTCGGGCTCGATGTTCACCGTCGTGTCGGCGAAGAACATCAGCTCACGGTTGGCGAAAGCGAGCAGCTCGAGGCCGGCGACCCGCTTCACCCCCTCCGCCACGCCGATGACCTCCAGGACGGGCCGCAGGATCTCGGGGTAGTTGGCTTCGACCCCCGCCACCAACGCGTCGGCCTGGCCTTCCTCCACCATGGACGCGCCAAAGTAGATGGGCTTGTACAGGTTCCATTGCGCCTCGGCGAGAGTAAGGCCCTTCCGCGCGCGCTTTCGGAAGAGCTCCTTGGCATACGCGTGCCGCATCGCCTCCTGCTCGGCGCCATAGATGATCTCCACACCGTCGAGCTTCACACCCATGCCGTCGGCCTTCTCCTGGATCCGGGCCGCCCGGCCAAGCAGGATGGGATGCACCGTGCGATCCTCGAGGAGCTGCGCGGCGGCCCGGATGACGTTGTCGTTGTGACCCTCGGGAAACACCACCCGGGCCCTGCGTCGACGGGCACGGTTCGTCATCCACCGCATGACCTCCCGCCCGGGGCTGAGGCTGGCCTTCAGGCGCTCCCGGTACTCCTCCAAGTCGACGTCGGCCGTAGCCACCCCGCTCTGGATCGCCGCGGCGGCCACGGCCGGGGCCACGTGGAAGAGCACACGGTGGTCGAAGGGCTTCGGGATCAGGTATTCGCGTCCGAACGCGAAGTCGCTCCCGTCATAGGCCCCCCGGACCGTATCCGGCACCTCCTCCCTGGTCAGGCCCGCGAGAGCCCGGGTGGCCGCAAGCATCATATCCGCGTTTATTGCCTTCGCCCGGACATCCAGCGCGCCGCGGAATATGAACGGGAAGCCCAGGACGTTGTTCACCTGGTTGGGGTAGTCGGACCTGCCCGTCGCCATGATGGCGTCGTCCCGGACCTCCGCCACCTCTTCCGGGAGGATCTCCGGGTCCGGGTTGGCCAAGGCGAAGATGATGGGGTCGGCCGCCATGGAGGCGACCATGTCCCGCGTGACGATCCCCTTGATGGAGAGCCCCACGAAGACGTCGGCATCCACCATCGCTTCGGCCAGGGTGCGAGCCTCGGTCTTCACCGCGAAGGGCTCTTTGTACTCGTTCATCCCCTCCTCACGGCCCTCGAAGATCACACCCTTCGAGTCCACGATGAGGATGTTCGCCCCGCTGACGCCCAGGCGCTGGAAGTGGGTCGCCGTCGAGAGGGCCGAGGCCCCGGCACCGCTGAATACCACCTTCAGCTCCTCCAGTCGCTTCCCGCTCAACTCCGCCGCGTTGATGAGCGCGGCCGCCGCGATGATCGCCGTGCCGTGCTGGTCATCGTGGAAGACCGGGATTCCCATGGTCTCCTTCAGGGTCCTCTCGATGACGAAGCAGTCGGGGGCGGCGATGTCCTCGAGGTTGATTCCGCCCACCGTCGGCTCGAGGAGCTGGCAGAACTTGATGACGTCCTCGGGCTTCTCCGAGCCGACCTCGAGATCGAAGACGTCGATGCCCGCGAACCGCTTGAAGAGCACCCCTTTGCCCTCCATGACTGGCTTGGACGCTAGGGGGCCGATGTTCCCGAGACCCAGAACGGCCGTCCCGTTCGATACCACCGCCACCAGATTGCCGCGGGCGGTGTACTTGAACACGTCATCGGGGTTCGCGTGGATCTCCCGGCAAGGCTCCGCGACACCCGGTGAATAGGCGAGGGACAGCTCTCTCGCCGTGGCGACGGGCTTGGTGGGAACGACCTCCACCTTTCCGGGGCGGCCCTTCTGGTGATAGTCGAGTGCTTCGATGCGGCGGTTGGCCATGACCCCAAGGTCTCCGAGGTTGCTGGAAAAGCCAGGAGGTTAGAGAGGGGCCGGAGGCCATGTCAAACCTCCTGCTCACACCTACATTATCCGGACGACCCTCGGACTTGCCTCCCCCGGGAGGGTGCCATTCCCGCTTCCACAGACTTTCCCATCGACCCGTTCCGGGCTACCGCGCGGATCGTCGCCCTGGGTCTCCTGTGTGCCTTCCCGTCCCTGGCAACGGCCCAAATCACCCAGGCGGAACGGGTCTCCTGCCCCAGCGGGGTGATCTCCCACATCTTCATCGACAACCACTCGATCTTCGACGTCGACCAGCTGGACGCCGCGGGCTTCCTCGGATCCGTGTACGGGCTGGCCAACACGCTGCACGTCAAGACCCGCTCGGGCTTCATCCGAAAGGAGCTCCTCTTCGACGTGGGTGACTGCCACGATCCCTTTCTTCTCGAGGAATCGGGGCGGATCCTCCGGGGGTACGGCTTCATCGCACGGGCCGATATCTTCGCGGTCGAGCAGCCCGACGGCACCCAGCACGTCGTGGTCGACACCCAGGACGAATGGACCACCCGCGTGGACGTAGGCGTCTCGTTCGAGGAAGGCCCACAGATCGAGCGCGTCTCCCTCACCGAGGAGAACCTGGCGGGATATGGCATCCTCGGTGGCGTCTTCTATAGGCAGAGACGGGAACGGAGGGATCTGGGCGCCACCCTGGAGTTCCCCTGGCTGTTCGGATCTCGCACCGACGTGGCCGTCAGCGGGGGCCGAACACGCGACGGGACATTCTTCGAGGAGACCGTGGCGTACCCCTTCGTGGGGGAGGTAGGGAGATTCGCCGTGCGTCAGACGTTCAGGCGCAGGGACGAGCTGTTCCCCTACTCGGTGGACGGCTCCGGAGACCCCTACACCCACGTCTTGATGCCCTACCTCGACGAGCACGTCGAGGTATCCCTCGCCGCCCGCCTGGGAGAGCCGGGCAACCTCACGCTGTTCGGCGCTGGGATATCCCGGGAGACCCTCGACGTCGGGGGCTTCCCGGGGAGCCTCGAGATCGCCAGGGGCAACGACTTCGGCAACACCCAGCCGGCCCCGCCGGAGGTAGCCGGCCGCATCACCGAGCAGGCCAACAGCGCTTCCACCACGCGTCTAAACCTCTTCGTCGGCCAGCGGAACCTGCACTTCGATCGAGTGCGGGGCCTCGACCCCCTGGATGGAATCCAGGACATCCAGCTCGGGACGGACCTGGGAGTCACTCTGGGTCGGAGCGTCGACGTGCTGTCCGCCACCGGTCTCGATGCTCACGACGATCTCGTGGCTCGATTTCGCTTCTTCGCGGGACACGACCCTGGAACCTCGTACATCTTCCTCAAGGCTGGCCTGGAGGGTCGAAAGGTGTTCTCCGGGGCGCTGGACGGAGAGGGATGGCGGGACGTCATCGGTGAGCTCGATCTCTACGGCTATCTGCGATCCCGGAAGACTCCGGGGCATACCTTCGTCGCCCGTGCGTCCGCCTCGGGTGGTTGGTCGCTCAGCACGCCGTTCCAGCTCACTTTGGGAGGCCGTGAGGCTGTGCGGGGGCTCCCTGAAGAGGCCTATCCCGGCGCCCAGCGTCTTCTTATCACACTGGAGGACCGCATCTTCGTCCGCTGGCCGGCACCGGACCTGCTCAACCTGGGGTTTTCCGTCTTCGCCGACGCCGGTCGGGTATGGGCCGGCGGCGCGCCGTACGGACGCGACGTTCGGTGGAAGGGCGCCGTCGGTGCCGGTCTGCGCATCGGCCTGCCTGCGGGCACCCGGGGCGTGGCACGCCTCGACCTGGCGGTGCCCCTGGGGGCGCGACCGCATTGGGGACCCATCTTCCGGATCACGCTCTTCGAGCCCCTCGGCCTTCTCCGTGGGTTCGCGGACGCTCAGCTGATTCGAAGTCGCAGAGTCACCGTAGGGCCGGACTACTTCACGGCGGTCAGGCGATGACCGAGGACGCCAGATCCCACCGCGAGCAGGCGGTCCGCCGGGTGCTTCTGCTCGTTCTCTGGATGAACCTGGGCCTCATCGGCCTCAAGCTCGGCATCTGGGCCTTCGCACACGCCCTCTCCGTTCTCGCAGAGGTGTTCCACTCGTCGCTGGACGCGGCCAACAACGTCTTTGCCCTGGCGCTGGCTCGGGTCGCGGCTCGGGGCCCCGACGAGGAGCATCCCTACGGCCACCGGAAGTTCGAGACGATCGGCGCCCTGGCGTTGGTGGGTGTCCTCTCGGTCACCGTGTTCGAGCTGATCCAACATGCGCTGATCCGGGTCTCCACGGGGCAGGGGCTGCCGTCCACCATCCATCCCTGGGCCATCGGGCTCATGGCCTTCTCCGCCCTGGTGGGCATGGCCATCGCCCGCTACGAGGCGAGGATCGGGCGGCGGCTCCGGAGCCACCTGGTCCTGGCCGACGCGGCCCACACCCAGGCGGACGTGCTGGCCACCGTGGCCGTCCTCGTGGGTCTGGTGGCGGTACGGGCCGGATACCCCCTGGCCGATCCCCTGGCGGCGATCGTCGTGGCCCTGCTCATCGCCTACACCGGATGGGCCATCGTTCGCGAGACGGTCCCGGTTCTCGTGGATCACCGCGCCGTGGATCCCCTGGAGATCGAAGCGCTGGCGATGGGCGTGGACGGAGTCAGGTCCGCCTACGGCATTCGCTCCCGGGGCCCACGGGGCGAGCGCTTCGCCGAGCTCACCATCTCGGTCGATCCCGCTCTGGACGTGGTCAGCTCGCACGCCATCGCCGACGCCACCGAAGAGCGCATCTCGCTGGCGCTGGGAGCCCGAGACGTCGTGGTCCACGTGGAGCCGCACGAGTGACCGAAGCGGCGGAGCGCTGCTCGTGAGCATTCCCGACGTGTTCGGGCCCACGTTGCTCATGTTCCCACCGCTGGCCGTAGCGGCGGGAGTGGACCTGTACCTGACGCTTCTGTTCCTTGGAGCGGCACCCTACACGGGCTGGTGGGGGAGCCTACCCGGGGCCCTCGCCGACTTGAGCTCGCCCGGAGTCCTCCTCACCGTGGGGACCTTCTACATCCTGGAGCTGGCCGCGGAGCGTTGGCCGTCCACGGCACTGATCTGGAACGCGTTTCACGCCATCATCCGCCCGCTGGCGGGCGTGCTCCTCGCGTTGCTCCTCCTCGACGGACAGCCGGTGAACGTCGTAGTCGTCGGCGCGACGCTGTCGGGCATGATCGCATCCGGGGCCCATGCCACCCGCACCGGAGGCGGTGTGCTCTTCTGGTTCGACGAGCGGCGCCATCCGAGCCGGCTCCTCGTGTCCCTGGCCGAAGACGTGACTGTTGTGGGATTGGTGGTGCTGCTCCTCGACAGGCCTTTCTTGGCTTTCCTCGGCGCGCTCCTGGTGGGATTGGTGGCCCAGAGGTTCGCGGCATCCCAGGTACGGGCGTTCCTCTTCGCGGTGCGACTCGCGGGATCTCGGGCGTGGACCATCATCGATCGGCCGCGCTGGAGGGAGCCCGAGGCCTTCCCGAGGTGGGTGCGAGGGGCACTCGAGGGAGACGTCGTGGCCCCGGGCGGGGGCTTGCGCGGAAGCCCTGCAGGAGCCCGCCGCCTACCGGGCGCTCCCCGGTTCACACACGGGTGGGTCGTCGTTCGCGGTGGATCACCCCTCTTCGTCCATCGACGCTTGGGTGTCGCGGAAGCCATCGAGCTCGGCTCCACGGCGGCCACAAGGGTCTCCGAGCGTGCCTTCTTCCGACGAGTGGAGCTGGACGCGAGGCGCTCGGGGACCCTCTACTTCGGCCTCAGCGGGCCCGGTACGGAGAGCCTCAGGGCGGAGTTCGTCACCAGCTAGTGGACATCTCCGAGGAAACGGGTGGAACCCGCCCGTTCCGCGCCGGGTAGCCGGGTTCTCGTTAAGCCGGCTCCGTGCCTGGGGCAACGGCCCGGAAAGATAACCTTTGACCCCAGAAACAGGCTTTTATAACTTGCCTGACGCTCGGCGCACATCCGGAAAGACCGCGAAATCCCCCCAGGGGCCCCATTCTTGCCCCTCTGGCAGGAGTGTCGGTCTACCCGGCCCCGGTCCCACTCAGCTCTAAGTCGAGGAACGAGGAAACGGATGTTCTCAGCCTCACGCGGCCTGGATTCCTTTGACCAGTACCTCCAAGACGTTGAGAAATATCCCCTTATTCAGGACCCGCGGGAGGAGCGCGAGCTGGCCAGGCGCGCCCGGCTGGGTGACAAGGAGGCGGCAGAGCGCCTCGTCACCGCCAATCTCCGGTTCGTCATCTCCTACGTGAAGAAGTACCAGGGTCGTGGGCTGGGACTGGCCGAGCTCGTGTGCATCGGGAACGAGGGCCTTCTCAAGGCGGTGAAGAAGTTCGATCCCGACAAGGGCGTGAAGTTCATCTCCTACGCCGTGTGGTGGATTCGCCAGACGGTCCTCCAGGCGTTGGCCGAGCAGACCCGGTCCGTGCGGATACCCCTCAACCAGAACTCCAACCTGGCCCGGCTCTCGCGGACCGACACCCAGCTCACCCAACAGCTCGGCCGCTCCCCGACCGATCAGGAGATCGCCGAGGAGATGGGGGAGCCGGTGGAAACGGTCCGTGCCCTTCGCCGTGTGGCCGCATCCGAGCTCAGCCTGGATGCTCCCATCGATCGGGGAGATCGGGACAGCGCGAGCTTCGGCGAGCGCTTCGCCGGCGCCGAGGGCTCGGAGATCGAGGAGGACGTGGAGGCCCTGGCGCGCCGGGACTTTCTGGAGCAGATGTTCGAGACCTATCTGACGGAGAGAGAGCGGAAGATCCTCTACCTGTACTACGGGCTGGACGACGGGGAGGAACGTACGCTGGAGGAGATCGGCTCCCTCCTCGGCGTAACCCGCGAGCGGATCCGCCAGATCCGAAACCGGGCCTTCGAGAAGCTCCGTGAGAGTCCCCATGGGGAGTCGCTCTCCGGGTTCTGGACAGCGAACTGAAGGCGCGTCAGTCCAAGGGTCTTCCGGGGCCCCGTCCGCCAGGGACGGGGCCTTTCTCGTAGGCCGGGAACCGGGCAGGTGAGAAGGCGTACCAACATCGACCGGCCATCTCCCGGAGATCCACGTTGAGCCTTCGATCATCCGGTCGTTTCCCCGCCCTTCTCGCCGTCCTAGTCGCGGCACCCGTCGCCCACCCCACCCTACTGACCTCCCAGCAGCCCGAGCTCTGGAACGATGATCGGGTCCTTGGCCTGGTGGCCCGGGGTCGGGATCTCCGAAGCTCCACCCGGGTGGACAGCGCGTTCTACTCCTACCGGGCGGAGGCCAGGGGCTACGTCTATTTCTTCATCGACCGGCCGGACTCCGACGAGCGCACCCTCGTCAAGGCCGATCAGATCGCCTTGGAGGTGTACTGGCGGGCACCGAACTGGACCAGGCAGCGCATCGTCGGGCTCCGGGACGAGAGGGTGCTTCCGACCAACATTCGGTATCACCTCGACCACCTCACCGTCGTGCAGGACGACTTCGGCCAAACCATCCGTCTCGGGGACGGGGACGAGGTGTCGGCTGTGCCCCACCCCATGGCTCCAGGCGCCCCCGGAGTCTACGACTTCCGCCTCGCCGACTCCCTGAGCCTTCGATACGGAGGCGGGGCATCGGAGGTCAGGGTCTACGAGGTGAAGGTGCGCCCGAAGGACCCGGAGCAGCCGGGTTTCGTCGGATCGGTGTACCTGGATCGGAGTACCGCGGCCATCGTCCGCATGGCCTTTACGTTCACGCCGGCCTCCTATGTGGACCCCCATCTGGACTATATCCACATCGCCCTGGACAACTCCCTGTGGGAGGAGGAGTACTGGCTGCCCTATCGCCAGGAGCTTCAGCTTCGGCGGGAGCTCCCCGTGCTGGACTTCATGGCCGGGAGCATCATTCAGGGGCGCTTCGAGATCGGCGAATACGAGTTCAACCCCGACCTGCCCGAGATCCTCTTCCGCGGAAGGGGCGTCACCGCCTTGCCGGAGGCGCAGCGGTTGACCTTCCCCTTCGAGCGTGGGCTCTACGACGACCTCAGCGAGGAGGGGCTGGCACCGAGTCCGTCACTGCAAGACATCCAGGCCGAGGCCAGGAGCATCCTGACCAATCGTGCCTTGTCAGGACTGGCACCTCTTCGTCTCCACCTGGGCTCCTTCTCGGACGGAATCCGGCACAACCGTGCCGAGGGGCTCTTCGTGGGTGGCGGCGTCCAGGCCCGTCCCCTGCCGGGAGCCATCGCGCGGCTCTCCGGAGGCTACGCCTTCGGCGCTGCTCTGCCCATGGCCTCCATCTCGGTGACCGGCGAGCGGAGCGGCCTGGTTCCCCTCCTCGAGCTGTCCTGGGATCGACTACGGGACGTCGGACCCCTGCCGGCAGCCGCGCCCGTCGTCTCGACGCTCGGCTCGCTCTTCTTCCGGGAGGACTACCTCGATCCCTACCGTGCCCGTGGGCTCCGCCTCACGCTACGGGGGCCTGACCCGGGCACCGGCCCCAGCGCCACGTTCCGCTTTGAGCGTCACCGGTCGGCGGAGCGGGTGCTCTCCGACGCGCTCCGACCGGTACGGCCAGTGGAGGAAGGGATCCTGGGCGCCGTCGGCATGACGGCGCCATTCGGCCTTCCGGCGAATGGCGCCGCCGAAGCGAGCGGCTCCGTGGGCCGTCTCGGCCCGCAGAGCTTCGCGTCCGGTCGCGTACAAGCTCTCTGGGCCTCGCCGTCACACGGGTCCGCGTGGCGAACGTCCCTTGCCGTGAGCGCCGGCGCGGCGACCACGGGTGCTCCGGTCCAGGAGCTGTTCCACCTTGGAGGGAGGGGCACCCTCCCCGGACACGGCTTTCGCTCGTTCTCGGGAAACACCTTCTTCTTGACCAGCCTCGAGGGCACCCACGCCCTTCTCCACCCGTGGGTGGGAATCCGAGCCTTCGCGGCTCTCGGCGCCAGCGGGCTGTCCTCCCGCGTCTCTCTCCCCTCCGGGTGGAACCCCAGGGGCAGCCGAGGGCTGCGCGCGAGCGTCGGCGCGGGCCTGTCGATGGGGTGGGACGTGCTCCGCCTCGACCTGGCCCGCGGCTTCCCCGACGGCACCTGGGAGGTGGTCTTCTCCGTGGACCGGCAGTTCCACGCCTGGCTCTGACGAGTCGAGACCGGCAGAGCGCCAACCACCTCAAGCCGCCTCGTCGATCGCGTCCTCCTCTTCCCGCCCGCGGCCACCCAGCAGCACGAGCTCCCGAACGACCACCTCAGCCGTGGGGATGACCACACCGTCTCTCTCGTAGGAGCCGTACTCCAGCCGCCCCTCCACGTACACCCGGTCCCCCGTGCGCACGTGATCCTCCGCGACCTGGGCGAGGCGGTTCCACAGCGTGAGGCGATGCCAGTCCGTCCGCTCCTGGGGCTCGCCATCGGCGGGTGCTCTGCGATTGGTGGCCAGTGAGACGTGGGCCACCTTGGTGCCGTTCTTGGTCTGCTGGATGTCGGGGTCACGACCCACGTTGCCCACCAGGATGATCTTGTTCACGGATCGACTCATGGGAATCCCTCCGGTGCTGGGGTGATGGCGCGACAGGACGCCGAGCTCGACCGAATGCCCGAAGAGGATGGTGAGGGGGGCTGGGCCGACCCATGGGCGGGTGGGACTGCCGGTCCCTTCGCGTGCCGGCTTCCGCAGGTGGCCCGCCGGACCGAGTCAGCCGCGCACGAGCCCCCGGCCCATCCGACTCATCCTTTGCACTCGTACCAGTTGGGCCCCTCTCCCCACTCCACGACCAGGGGCACGTCCAGCTCCATCGCCGACTCCATCTCCGTCACGACCACGTCCCGCACCTGGGCGACCTCACCCTCCGGAACCTCGAAGAGGAGCTCGTCGTGCACCTGGAGGAGCATGCGCGCCCCGCCGCCGAGCTGGTCCAGCGCTCGCTGGACCCTCAGCATCGCCAGCTTGATCATATCCGCGGCCGTACCCTGGATGGGCGTGTTCTGAGCGACCCTCTCACCGAACTGCCGCACGTTCCAGTTGCGGGACTTCAGCTCCGGCACGTACCTGCGGCGACCCATGAGCGTCTCCACGTAGCCCAGCTCCCTGGCCTTGGTCACCTGTTCGTCCAGATAGGCCCGCACGCCCGCAAAGCGCTCGAAGTACGTGTCGATGAAGGTCCTCGCCTCGTCGCGGGTGATCCCCAGCTGACGGGCCAGGGAGAAGGAGCCCTGACCGTAGATCGTCGCGAAGTTCACCGTCTTCGCCTGTCCACGCATCGCGGGGGTAACGTCGTCCACGGAGACGTCGAAGATCACCGACGCGGTCTGCTTGTGGACGTCGATCCCCCGGGTGAAGGCGTGCACGAAAGCCTCGTCACGTGAGAAGTGGGCGAGTATCCTCAGCTCGATCTGCGAATAGTCCACACCGAGGAACGCGTACCCCGGAGCCGCGACGAAGCCCTTCCTTATCTCCCGCCCGAGCGGTGTTCGGATGGGGATGTTCTGCAGGTTGGGATTGCTCGACGAGAGTCGCCCTGTCGCAGCGACGGTCTGATTGAAGCTCGTGTGGATTCGCCCGGTGCGGGGGTCGACCAGCTGCGGCAACGCCTCCACGTAGGTGCTGCGCAGCTTTTCGAGCTCCCGATACTCCATCAGGAGCCTCGGTACCTCGTGTCCCTCCGCCGCAAGCTCCTCCAGGACCGAGGCGTCGGTCGATGGACCGGTCTTGGTTCGTTTGATGACGGGAAGCTCCAGCTTCTCGAAGAGGATCTGTCTCAGCTGGGGAGTGGAGTTCATGTTGAAGTCCGCGCCGGCCAGCTTATGGATCTCCTCCTGAATGAGCCCGAGCTCACCCCTGAGCCGCCCTCTCATCTCCTCGAAGAAGGACTGGTCGATGCCGATGCCCGCCAACTCCATTCGTGTGAGGACGGAAACCAGGGGCATCTCGATGTCCGACATCAGCCGATCCAGCCCGGTCTCCCCGAGGTCCGGCGTGAAGGTCTCCTCGAGGCGCAGCGCGGCAGAGGCGCCCCCGCAGACGTAGTCGCGGGCCCGATCCAGGGCGGCCTCCGGGAAGCGCACCCTCCCCCTGCCGGTGCCCACAACGTCCTCGTACGACACGAGCTTTTCGGCGTACAGCTCGACGGAGAGGAAGTCGAGTCCGTGCTCCCGTCTGCCGGGATCCAGCACGTAGCTGGCCACCATGGTGTCGAAAGCCTCGCCGCGAACCGTCACCCCCGCACGGGAAAGCACCAGTGCGGTGTGCTTCAGGTCGTGCCCCACCTTGGCCACCGCTTCATCCTCCAGGAGCTCCTTGAGCGGCGCCATGGCCGGATGGGACAGGGGGGGCAGGTTGCGGACTTCGCTCTGCTCGTCTCCCTCGAAGGTGAGGGTGAAGGGCGGCTCGTGTCCGAAGGGTAGATACCACCCGGTGCCGGGGCCGGTGCTCATCGCCAGACCGACCGGGTGTCCCCGCAGGGCGTCTGACTCGGAGCCCTCGCCCCGGACGGCCACCCGGCCTCGTCCACGGATGCGGTCGACCATCCCGGCGACCGCGCCCGCGTCGTCCACGATCCGGAAGTCCGCTGAATCGGCCTCGACCTCCTCCGGCGCATGACGACGGGACGCCAGCTCGGCGAATCGATCAGCGAGACGCCGGAACTCCAGCTCGACGAAGAGGTCCCTCAACCGCTCCGCGTCCGGGGTCCGGACCCGGAAGGCGTCCAGATCCAGCTCCACTTCGAGGTCCGTCATGATGGTGACCAGCCGGCGGGACATGCGGACCTGGCCGGCATTCTCCTCCAGGGACCTCCGGGCCTTCGGGGGCGTGACTTCGTCCGTCCGCTCCAGCATGGAGTCGAGGGTGCCGAACTCACCCAGGAGCTTCACCGCTGTTTTCGGACCGACGCCGGGCGCCCCGGGAATGTTGTCCGAGGAGTCACCCACCAGGGCCAGATAGTCTCGGACCTGCGATGGGGGAATCCCGAACTTCGCCGACGCGTTCGTCTCCGTAACCCACTCGGCAGCGACACCGCCCGGTCCGCCCCGGCCCGGATTCATCAGGTGGATACCCGGGCCCACGAGCTGGTAGAAGTCCTTGTCACCGGACACGATCACCGCCTCGAGCCCGGCCCGCCGCGCCTTGACGGCCAGGGTGCCGATCACATCGTCCGCTTCATATCCGTCCAGCTCGACCACCGCGTCCTGGAAGCCCTCCACGATGGCGCGGATCCAGTGGATGCTCGACGCCAGATCGTCGGGCATCTTCTCCCGAGTCGCCTTGTAGCCTTCGTAGACCTCGTCCCGGAAGCTGTCGCCGGCGTCGAAGACCACGGCCAGATAGTCGGGCTCCAGGAGGTCCCGGATGTCGAGGAGGAAGTTCGTGAACCCGAAGGGAGCGGAGGTGTTGTCGCCCCGGGCGTTGGTCAGCGGACGGCGGATGAACGCGAAGTACGACCGATAGATGAGGGCGTACGCGTCCACCAGGAAGATCCGTGGCGCCGACTTGGGAGGTATCTCCAAGGAAACCGGAGGTCAGGGGATCGAGCCGCGGTCATCCGGGGGACCACGCCGCGGGTTGAAGATAGGCCCTGATCCCCAGGGCGTCGATGTGTCCGGGAGGACCTGGAGGGGATCGGGTAGGGCGCGGCGGCTCATGGCCGCCGCCGCCCTCCCACACCACCGGACGTACGGGTCCGTATCCGGCGGTTCATGAGGTACACTTGAGTCTCCGGTGCTGGTCGAGGA
>JBDHGI010000050.1:0-22935 GCA_039589955.1 Gemmatimonadota bacterium
GGGAGCTCACGGGGTACTTCAACTCGCGGGCCAATGACCGCAAGCCCTTCACGCAGCCCATGGCCGGGCTGTGGGGCCCGAAGGTCATGATCATCAACGAGCGGGCGGGGTCCGGCGGCGACCTCATGCCCTATCTCTTCCGGTTCCGCAATGTCGGCCCCCTGGTCGGGATGAAGACATGGGGTGGCCTGGTCGGGACCTGGGATACTCCGCCGCTCATCGACGGCGGTCGTTTCGTCGCTCCCCGTGGGGGCTTCTTTGACATAGACGGCAACTGGGCGGTGGAGGCGGAAGGCGTCGCCCCCGACATCGAGGTCATGAATGATCCCCGGTCCGTGGCGGCCGGCGGTGACCCTCAGCTCGAGGCGGCCGTGCGGGAGGCGCTGCGTCTGCTGGAGACCCAGGCCGTGGAGCTCGAGTCGGAGCCGCCCCCACCCATCCGGTACCGCCGCCCCAACCGGAGAGGCGGGGGCTGACGCGGCGGGTGCTGCCGCCTGTCATCCGGGGCGCTCCCCCACGGGAGCGCCCCCACCTTCGCGTCCGCCCTCGGGTCAGATCCTCTGGTGGTCCGCGCGCCAGCTCCGGACGGCCGCCTTGATGGTCTTCCGGTCGGCGATCCCCTCGTCCAGGACCCTTCGGGCGAGCTCGGGGAGCTCCTCGTCGGACGCGAAGCGGATCCCGATGAGCTGCTCGGTGGTGAACTCCCCGATTCGCGGCTGGAGGTCCTCGGGAAGAAGGCGCTCCATCCGCAGACGCTCCTCCAATCGTATCAGCCGGTCCTGCACGCCGAGGGGGAACGTCCGAGCGTAGAAGCCGACGAGCACCAGGGCCACCAGCAGCAGGAATCCGAGCACGCTCGATGCGGTCAGGCCCTGGATCAGGCGCCACACGGACCAGGCGAGCAGAACGAGCAGGATCAACCCGGTCACGTAGTGGTACCCGGGCACCATCTTCGCGTGGTTTTCGAAGCTCTGGGTCTTGGTGCCCATCTTGGCAACCTCCGGGGACGGGGCGACGGGGACGTTCGTCGCGCAATTGAGCGAGGGGGTTCGCCGACCGCAACCGGTGCCCGGCGGAGCAGATGGACCGACGCCCCTGTCCCGATCGGTCCTCGAGAGCCATTGTGTTCTTTCGTCTTCGTCCTTCCCACCTGACACGCCATGCCAGACTCCGGCAAGCTCCCGCGCCTGTACGACGAACGCGAGGTCGGAAAGATCCTGGAGCGCGCCACCGAGCTCCAGCGCCAGGAGCCCGCCAGGGCGGCAGAAAGCGGGGGGCTGTCCCTCGAGGAGCTGGAGGAGATCGCCCTGGAGACGGGCATCGACCCCAGGCACCTGCGGCGAGCGGCCGTGGAGCTCGATTCCGGTGAGATCGACCCTTCCGGATGGGATCGCCTCGTGGGGGACCACACGACCCTCGTCTACGAGGCCACGGTCCCGGGGGAGTTGGGGCGGGACGACTTCGAAGGGGTCGTGTCCGCGATCCAACAGGTCGCGCGGGAGCACGGGCAGCCCAGCCTCCTGGGAAGGACCTTGACCTGGCAGGCCGAGACTCCGTCCAAGACCCGGTCCCTGCAGGTGGTGGTCAGCGCCCGTCGCGGAGAGACCCACGTGCGCGTGGAGGAGCGTCTCCACCAGTTCGCCGCCGGCCTCTTCGGCGGCACCCTGGGAGGCGTGGGTGGAGGCGTCGGTATCGGAGTGGGCCTGCCGGTAGGTCTGGAGGTGCTCGGATCGACCCTCTTCGCCGTGGCGTTCCCGCTGGGGATATTCGGGCTGAGCTACCTGGGAGCCAGGGCGATCTACCGCCAGGTGGTGCAGCGGCGGCGCGCGAAGCTCGTGGAGCTGCTCGAGAGGATCACCGCCGCCGTGGAGCAGAGCATCGCGGAGAAGGCACTGGATGCGCGGATGCCGCCGCTGGAGCTCCCCCACGGGTGAGGGACCCTTCTAGACCTGCATCACTCCCGCCATCCGGAGCAGGTCCTCGGCTTGGTCACACACCTGACAGACCCGGTTGTAGGCGGTGAATCCCAGGAGTTGCACGTGGGGAGCGAGGTAATCCCGCTTCACAGGCTCCTCGTGTAGAAGGTCCGTGGACAGGTACTTCTTGTTGCTGTCCGCGAAGATCGTGACCACCACGGCATCGGATCCCAACCGATCCTGCAGCGCGACGGCACCGAGGAAGTTGGCGCCGGACGAGATGCCGACCCCGAGCCCGATCTCGGCGCACAGCTTCTGGGCCATGAGGATGCTGTCGCCGTCGTCTACGGCCACGACTTCGTCGAGCTCGGCGAGATCCACGATGGGTGGGATGAACTCGTCGGAGATCCCCTGGATCCGGTGCTTGCCGACCCGATGGCCCGTGGACAACGTCGGTGAGGTGGAGGGCTCAAGAGGATGGATGGAGACGTCCGGATGGTGGGCGCGGAGATAGCGCCCGACTCCCATGACCGTCCCTCCGGTGCCGACTCCCGCGACGAAGGCGTCGGGGCGAAGGCCGTGTGAGCCGAGCTGCCAATGGATCTCCGGGCCCGTGGAGCTCTCGTGGGCGTCGCAGTTGTCCTGGTTGGCGAACTGCCGGGGAAGAAAGGAGCCGGGGCTGGCCGTGGCATGGGCCTCGGCCCGCTCGATGCTACCCAGGAAGCCTCCGTCGTCCTCGCTGACAGGATGGATGGTGGCGCCGAACGACCGGAGGAGGCCCACTCTCTCCACACTCATCCAGTCGGGCATGAAGATAGCGATGGGGTGCCCGAGCGCGCGTCCGACCGCGGCGAAGGAGATCCCGGTGTTTCCGCTCGTGGCCTCCACCACGAGGGCACCCGGCTGGATGTCCCCGCGCTCGTACGCGCGCCGCATGATGTGTACAGCCATGCGGTCCTTCACGCTGCCCGTCATGTTGAGGTTCTCGCTCTTGGCGAAGACCCGACGGCGCTGTCCGCGTAAGAGGTACTCGATACAGAGGAGCGGCGTGTTGCCGATGATCCGCCGAAGTCCGTGGAAGCGAGCCTCGACGTCAGCGGGCAGTGGGGTCATGGCATTGCTCCAGGGCTCAGAGACCGGGACATAGCTGAGTCCATGATGCGCGCAGCAGCTCGAGCGCGCACGTCAGGGAGAGCCCGGTCCGTGGTGTGGGGGTTTGTGCCCTCCCCCGGGAGCGTCAAACGAGCTCGGCGACACCCCGGATGAGGCGCCCGGTCTCCTCTTCCGTCGTGTAGCAGGCGCAGCCCACCCTCACCAATCCGGTCTCGATCCCGAGGTCCTCCGTGACGTGGGCGGCGTAGAAGTCGCCGTGGGACACGAAGACCCCGTGCTCGCCGGCGAGATGGGCGGCGACGGAGCGCGCGTCCCGACCGGCCACGGTGAAGGCCAGCGTCGGGGTCCGCGGACTCCCCGGCGGGGGACCGAAGAGCCTGACACCGGGCAGCTCCTCCAGTCCTTCCCACAGTCCAGCCAGAAGCTCCTCCCCCCGTCCGTGAAGCTCGGCGTAGGTTCTCCCCAGCCGCTCACGACGGGTCCCTCCCGGGGCCAGCGATGCCAGGAAATCCACCGCCGCCAGCGTGCCGGCCATGGCTTCGAAGCTGGCCGTGCCCGTTTCGAGCCGCTCCGGTGCAGTCTGGGGCGCACAGGGAAGCCGAGGTACGTCCAGCTCGTCCACGAGCTCGGCCCGGGCGTAGAGCACGCCGGCATGAGGGCCGTAGATCTTGTACGGTGAGCACGCCATGAAGTCCCACCCGGTCGCCCGTACGGCCGGAAGGAGGTGCGCAGCACCGTGGACGCCGTCCACGAAGGTCCAGGCCCCGACGCTGCGGGCCCGCTCCACCACGGGGACCAGGTTCGTGACGGTCCCCAGGGCGTTCGAGGCCCAACCCACGGCGACGACCCTGGTGCGGGAGGTGATCGCCTCCTCGAACACCTTCGGGTCCAGCGTGCCGTCCGACCGATCGAACGGCACCTGCCTCACGCGCACGCCCCGGTCGGCTTCGAGGGCCATCCAGGGCGAGACGTTGGCCAGGTGGTCCAGGCGGGTGACGACGACCTCGTCGCCCCTGCCCAGGGTCCGACCCAGCGCCCGGCTCAGGTGGTAGGTCAGCGTGGTCATGTTGGGTCCGAAGACCACGTCTTCAGGACGGCAGCCCAGGAGGTCCGCCACCCCACGGCGCGCGGCGTCCACCACGGCGTCGGTCTCGGCGCTGGACGGATAGGCCCACCTGCGGTTCGCGTTGTGATGGATCAGATGGCGGGACATGGCGTCCACCACCGACTGAGGCACCTGTGTCCCCCCCGGCCCGTCGAAATAGGCCACCGGTCGCCCGGCGTGCTCCCTCAGGAGCGCAGGAAACGCGCTTCGGATGGCTTCGGTCGACGCGACCTGGTCGCTCACCGCCTACCGCCCCTCGGGGGTGCCGTAGGGATAGAGCCCTGAGAGGTCGGCGTGCTCGTACGGGAGCGCGTCGAGGTAGGTGGTGCCCACGAACGGTCCGGGTGCTTCCACCACGATGATGGTGGGCGCGAAGCCCGTCTCGTCGAACCCCCGCCGAAAGTGCACCCGCGATTTCACCACGAAGACATCGAAGTCCCCCAGGTCCAGACCCAGGGAGCGGAAGTCGGCCGGATCGGTGATCTGCGTGTAGGTCGGAACGATGACCACCACGTTGCCGTCTCCGAACGCCACGGCCGCGACCCGGTCGTATCCACTCCACGGGCCGAGGTACACGATTCGCCCGACGATCCGGGCGGGCGTGCCTCCCGAGGGCGTGAACCCGCCGATCTCCGCATCGAAGGAATCCCCCGACCGGGCGCCCGACTCCCCCAGAGCCTCCAGCACGGCTGGATCCGAGATCGCGCCGTACAGCACCCGTCCGAGTCCCGCGGACTCGAAGGCCTCGAGGATGTGGGTGGCATCCCCGGGCCGATCCGAATGATCGCCGACGGCCACGGGCACGTCCCCTCGTCGGACGGCGGCGACCACCTGGCGGGCTGCCTCGTCGGGCTCCGGGAGTCGCCCCAGGGCGAAGTCCTCGCGCACCCTCCAGATGAAGTCGGCCATGTCATCGGCGATCTCATTCGCCAGGGCCGAGTCACCGTCGGTCATGACGTGCACCGTGGCCCCCACGTCGGGCACGTCGGACCACGGATAGCCGTAGAAGACGCTGACGAAGGCGTCTTCCTCCCGAGCCTCCCAGCGCCTGGCCCGTTCCATGATGTCCATGGACGGCGAGGCGCCGGTCCACTGGAGCACGGTCGGCGTGATGACACCCGGCTTCCGCGTGGCCGTCGTCGGGACGTAGCCTCCGTCCATGACCCGGTGGAGGGCCATCGCGGCCCTCTCTCCCTGGAGAGCGGCGTCGTAGTGGGGGTACCGCTTGGTGACCATGGCGAAGTCGGCCCACCGCAGGAACTCCCCGTCCTCGTTCCCGTGGAGATCGAACGTGCCCGCGATCGGAACCCCCTCGCCCACCACCTCGCGGACGCGGCGGGCGATCTCCGCTTCGGGGCGGGGCACGTCCCGAACCGCCATGGCTCCGTGGAGCGCGAGGTACACGCCGTCCACCGGCATGGCGGACCTCAGCTCCTCGATCATCCGGTCGAGGAAGTGCTCGAACGTGGCTCTCGTGTTCCAGCTCCGGGACGAGCCGCCATAGACGCCATGGGGCGAGGTGAGGCCGATCAGCTCCATGTCGCCGTAGTCGAGCGCCTGGCGCACGAAACCGCGGATGTAGGAGTCGGACGTCAGCACCTCCTCCCCTCCCGAGGACGGCCTCGCGCGCTCCCAGTCCTCCACGGTGACGTCTCCACCCGGACAGAACGTGCACGTCTCGTGCTGGAACTTGAGGACCGCGACACGCAACCGATGGCCTGTCTGGTCGGGGCCGGCGCACGAGGAAAGGAGAAGGGCCATCGGAATCAGCGCGAGCGGGCCACGCATGGGAGCCTCCCTGCGGAGGTGGATGGGACGCTGCGGACCTTCCTTTGGGTCAAGAGGCGGGTGCGGCCTCTCCGGGGCAAGACGTCCGAGGCGGACCCGGCCCCAGGGAGAGGTCTCCGCCTTGCGAAGCGGACATGTTCGGTTTTTATTTGGGTTCCTGGCCCATGCTCACCTGTCCGGGGAGGACGAGGATGAATGGATCGATGATGCTTCCGGAATTCGACCACGAGATGGCCAACACCCGAAAGACGCTGGAGCGGATCCCCGAGGGTCGTCTCGACTTCAAGCCCCACGAGCGGTCCTGGTCCCTGCGGGAGCTCGGGGGACACCTGGCCCAGCTCCCCAAGTGGTTGGTCCTGACCCTCGGCACCACCGAGCTGGACATCAGCGAACCCTTCGAGCAGCCGACCATCGAAGGCCGGGAGGACATTCTCTCCACGTTCGACGCATCGGTGAGCGAGGCGAGGGCGGCGCTGGAAGGAGCCACCGGGGAAGACCTCATGGTCACCTGGTCACTCAAGGCGGAGGGCGAAGTGGTCTTCGCCCTTCCCCGGGCCGGGGTGATCCGCTCCTTCGTTTTGAACCATGGAATCCACCATCGTGGACAGCTGACGGTGTACCTGAGGCTCGTGGGCGCCCCGCTGCCCGCCCTCTACGGGCCCTCGGCCGACGAGCAGGAGTAGGCGTCAGGAGGGTGGCACGAGGACGACGAGGTCGTCGGACAGGCCTCCGCCGGACATATAGGCCAGAAGCGCCGACACCGCGGACACCTGGTTCACAGTGAGCAACGACAGCGAGAACACGGCCTCGGCCTCGACCTCACCGGCCTGCTCCCCGTCGGGCACGCGGATCGCCGTCGCCGTCAGATCGGCTCCTTGCTGGAGCCGCGCCAGCACGTAGCCCGGAGCCGGGAAGGCCATCTGCACGGGGCCTCCCGCCTCGATGGGCGACGTCCAGATCACTTCCGGCGACGTGACGTCTCCGAAGTGCAGGATGTAGTGGGTCTCTCCACCGATCGGGTCGGGCAGATTCGCCACCACCTCCAGGGCCGGGGCCATCACGAAGAGCGGGTGCTCGAAGCGGAATCCCAGGGAATCGAGGTTGGACTCGAACTCGGTGATCCGCTCGGGCGTCAGCTCCGACCGCTCGCGGATGAGCGGTGAGATTCCGACGGTGATGGCCACATTCCCCTTCCGCACCCTGGCCACCGTCCTCGCACCGGCCAACGACCCGTCGGGCCCGCGCGTGAGGCGTCCGGGGTCCGTCCAGGGGCGGAACTGCTCAATGTCCCACAGGTCCGCCGCGTTCTCGACGAACTGGAACGACCCGGCCTCCACCCGGGCCGCCGGTGCGCATAGGGGACTCTGGACGGTCTCGCAGGCCTCCAGGACCGCGCTTCGAACGAAGATGGCGCCCTGACAGCGCCGGTTGGTGATGTCTACCTCGCCGGCCTCCGTCATGGGTGTCCGGGCCCGCTCCTGCACCGCGGAGACTTCGTCGCGCAGAGCCTGGAGGATCCTCTCCCGCCCGGCGCGCCTCTCCTGCAGGAGGGAGTCCGACGGCTCCTCCACGTATCGTAGCGCCAGCTCCCCGTCCGTCCTGAACCACGCCCGGACGGCGGCGTCGAGAGGATCGGCTGGGTCGAGGGGTACCACGTCCGTGGAATCCTCGAGGGATACGGCATCGGCCAGATCCCTCATTCTCTGGATACGCTCGGCGAAGGGCTGGAGCGTGGCATCCAGCTCCGCCATGCGCCCCAGCGTCGCGACGCAGGCCTTCGAGCGCGCCACCTCGACCTCGGCGAGACCCGGCGGTGTATCGTCCTGAGCCCGGGCCGACGCCGGCCAGGCCACCGCCGTCAGGGTCACCGCCGTCAGGGCCAGCGACGGCGAGGACAACGCCGTGAGGAAGGATCGAGGGGTGCTCACAGAGACTCCGAGTTGAGGCCAGGTCAGGCGCATATGATAGCGGAAATCGGGGCAGGAAGATCCCCGGGGAGCCCGGTGCCGAGGACGCCTGGGGAACCTCCAGGTCGGCCTACGTCATTGCCCCCGCACGCTACGTACTCCGGGGCACGTGGCTGAGCCTGGATACGTACGGAAGCCGTAGGCCCGGAAGGACATCGTTGTCTCGTGACTCACACACGACCACGACGCCCCTTCTGGAGATGAGACCATGTCCGCCAAGATCGCCCTTCTCGCCGCATCCGTGCTCGCGCTGACCGGCGCGCCCCTCGCCGCCCAGGCCACCCCCGAGATCCCGTTGGAGCTCAAGGCCAAGACCCTTCCCCGACAGAGCCTCAACGGGCCCCGGTTCGGGTTCACCACCTTCACCGGCGACGTGGCAAGCGCCCGTCAGGCCATGGGCCTGCAGCCCATCATGACCCAGTTCGGCTGGCAGTTCGAGACGCAGATCGTATCGCTGACCGGCGGCACCCAGGCCCTCATGGAGTGGGTCGTCCTTGCCGGTGGAGTGGAGAGCGACTACCCGAGCCTCTCCCTTGCCTGGCTGGCCGGATACCGGCTCGCGAACGGGGTGGAGGTGGGCGTGGGTCCGAACATCAGCGTCGCCCGGGGCCAGAGCGAGGCCACCACGTCCATGGTCCTCGCGGCCGGCGCCACCATGCCCTTCGGCGACCTGTACGTGCCGCTGAACGTGGCGGTGGCCGTGGCCGAGGGGGGTCCGCGGATCACCACCCTGCTGGGCTGGATCGTCGGGTGAGGATCGCCTGAGGCCGTACCTCCCATCTCGCCCCCTCCCGGCATGAAGGCCGTCGCCAACCCCGGCGGCGGCCTCTGCCCTTTTCGGCCGGGTGACTCCCGGCCGTACGCCCCTGTCGGGCTCCTCCCCGGGCGCTATACTCCCACCGGAACGTCGACAAGCTCCCAGCACGAGCTCCTCCGAGGAGTATCCCATGCTCACCGCCCTCGCTCTGGCCCTCGTGTTCCAGGTTCCACCCACGGAGCCTCTGGCCCCCGGCACGAGCTACGATACCGACATCCCCACACTGAGGGACGTGGCGGGGCACGACTTCTACGAGGAGATCACTCCTCCCGCCCAGGTCGTGGCCTACCTCGAGGCGCTGGCGGGGGCGGCTCCGGACCGCGCGCGCCTGATCCGCACGGGCCTGTCCTGGGAGGGACGGCCGACGGTGATGCTCGTCATCGGGAGCCCCGAGCGCATGGCCAGGCTGGAGGAGATCCAGAGTGACCTGCGACGCCTCGCCGACCCCCGGGAGCTGCCCGAGGCCGGGGCCGAGGGGCTCGTGAGCTCCCTTCCCGTGGTGTCCGCCCTCGTCCACGGGGTGCACGGCAACGAGATCAGCTCCAGCGGCGCCGCCATGGCCGAGGCCTACCACCTCCTCGCCGCCCGGGGAGACGCCGTCGTCGACCGGATCGTCGGCGAATCCCTGGTGCTCATCGATCCCATGCAGAATCCCGACGGCAGGGCGCGGTTCATCCAGCAAAACGCCATGGGGCGCGCACGCTGGGAGGACGCCGACCCGCTGGCGGCCGAGCACGACGAGCCGTGGCCCGGCGGGCGGGTGAACCATTACCTCTTCGACCTGAACCGTGACTGGTTCGCCCAGACGCAGCCGGAGACGAGAGGCCGTGTCGCCGCCCTGTTGGCGTTCATGCCCCACGTCGTCGTGGACCTCCACGAGATGGGCGGCAACTCGACGTATTACTTCCCGCCCAACGCCATCCCGGGCAACACGTGGACCACCCAGGCCCAGAAGGACCTCCTGGACGTCTTCGGCGAGGCCAACGCCGGAGCCTTCGACCGCCGGGGGTTCGCGTATTTCAACCGTGATACCTACGACGCCTTCTACCCGGGATACGGGGTCTCCTGGCCCATGGCCCAGGGCGCCATCGGGGCGACGTACGAGCAGGCGTCGGCTCGCGGGCTCGTATACCGGCGCTTCGACGGGGACCCGCTCACGTACGGTGACGGTGTCCTCCGCCACTTCACCGCCGCCCTCCAGACACTGGACACGGCGGCGCGGAACCGTGAGCGCATCCTGCGCGCCTTCCTGGAATTCCGCCGGAGCGCCGTCGCCATGGGCCGGTCCGGCGCCAGGGAGATCGTGCTGCACTCGGCCCACGACCCCGGAATGGCCCGGCGTCTGGCGGAGACGCTGGTCCGCAACGGGATCGAGGTGGGCCAGGCCGACGCACCGGTGCGCGTGGGGGAGCGCATCGTCGCGGCCGAGGGGACCTTCATCGTTCCCATGGACCAGCCCACCCACCGACTCATCCGTAACCTGTTGGATCCCCACACTCCGATGGACCCCGAATTCGTCGCCCTGCAGGTCGAGCGGAGAGCCAACAGACTGCGGGACCAGATATACGATGTCACCGCCTGGAGCCTGCCCTTGTTGTGGGATGTCGAGGCGATGTCCCTCCCGCGGCCGTCGGGCGCTCCGATCCGGCCCGTGGTGCCGGACCAGGTGCCGGAAGCCGCCGAGCTGCCCTCCGCCCTCGTGGGGTATCTGCTCCCCTGGGGCACCAGCGCCGCCGCGGCCGTGGCCGAAGCGCTCCGGGAAGGCATCGCGGTCCGATCCGCCGGGGCCGAGTTCACCCTGGGAGGCCGCCGCTACGGCGTGGGGACGGCCATCGTGCGGACCTCCGACAACGATCCCGACCTCGGCGCCCGCCTGGGCGAGATCGCCACCCGACACGGCGCCGAGGTCGTCCCGGTGGACGATTCCTATATCCGCGAGGGGATGTCCCTGGGGAGTGGGAGGGTGCGCGCCCTGCGGGAGCCTCGCGTGCTCCTGGTCTACGATGAGCCAGGCTCGACGTACTCGGTGGGATGGGCCCGCTTCGTCCTCGAGCGACGCTACGGTCAGCGGACCACGGCGGTGCGGGCATCGAGCCTGGGCCGGGCGGTGCTCTCGGACTACGACGTCATCGTGTTCCCCAGCGGCAGCTACGGAAGCGTCGTCGGCGAGGATCTCCGGGATCGGCTGCGAGGCTGGCTGCGAGACGGTGGGACCATGGTGACCATGGCCCGATCCACCCTCTGGGCCAGCGGCGCCGGCCTCCTGGCCACGGTCGCGGAGCGACGAGGCGGGCGAGCGGCCGGTAGCCCGCCGCCTCCGGCGAGCACGCCGGAGCAGCCCATCGATTATCTGCAGGCCATCGCTCCCCGGGACGAGGCTCCTGAGCAGACCCCCGGGGCCATCCTCCGGGTCCGGCTGGATCGCGACCACTGGCTGGCCTCGGGCACCGACGGAGAGATCGGCGCCCTGGTGGAAGGATCGAGGGTGTTCACCCCCGTCACCCTGGATCGCGGCCAGAATGTGGGCCGGTACGCGGAGGAGGACGACCTGGTTCTCGGCGGTATCGTGTGGGATGCCGCTAGGCCCCAGCTGGCCAGCAAGGCGTTCCTGATCCACCAGCCCGTGGGTCGTGGGCAGATCGTCGCCTTCGCGGAGGACCCCAACTACCGAGCGTATGCCGAAGCCACGCAGCTGCTCTTCTTCAACGCCGTGCTTCTGGGCCCCGGGCGCTAGAGGAGGAAGCCGTCGCGGAGCGGGTCGTCAGGGTCGAGCAGGAGCTCGTTCCTGCCGGTGATGAAGGCCGAGCCTGTCACCTCGGGGACGACCCCGTCGTAGGGCCCGACCCGGACCGGACCCAGGCTGCGACCCGTGAATGTGGTCCCGAGGATGGACTCGATGACGACGAGCTCGCCGTCGTCCAGCTCCCCCCGGCTGCGGTGGAGGGCGATGCGAGCGCTCACCCCTGTTCCGGTCGGACTCCGGTCGACCTCGCCGTCGGCGAACACGCACACGTTCCGGGAGTGACGACCTCCTTCCTCGGCGGGGCCGACGAAGATCGTCCCGTAGAGGAAGCCCAGACCCGGATCCTCGGGGTGAGAGGGCTCGCCCTGGGCCACCACGGCCCGCTTGATGGCCCTCCCCGCTTCGGTGATGCGAGCCACGGCATCGGCGCTGAGAGCCAGCCCGATGTCCGCTGCCTCCACCAGGGCGTAGAAGGCTCCCCCGAACGCCACGTCGTACCGGACCGTGCCGAAGCCCGGCACGCGCACCTCGGCGTCCCTCGCCACCACGAAGGAGGGGACGTTCACGAAGCGCACCGAGTCCACCCGGCCGCCTTTCTGCAGGGCCCAGGCCTCCACGAATCCCGCGGGCGTGTCGATTCCCACGCGGGTCTCGGGGCCGATGAGGGGGAGCAGACCCAGCTCCAGCACCACGGTCACGGCCCCGACGATGCCGTGCCCGCACATGGTGCTGAAGCCTTCGTTGTGCGTGAAGAGCACACTGAAGTCCGCGTCGACCGTCACGGGAGGGAGGACGATACACCCGTACATGTCCGCATGGCCGCGGGGCTCCCACATGAGCGCGCGACGCAGATGGTCGAGTCGGGCCCTGGCGTCGGATCTGCGGTCGAGCACGGACCTGCCGTGCGGTTTCGGGAAGCCGCCCAGCACCACCCTCAGCGGCTCGCCGGCCGTGTGGGCATCGATAGCCAGCATGCGCGTCCATCCCTCGGGCGGCTCCCATCCGGCCGCCCGGGCGCCCCAGTCGTCCATGGATGTTTCCTCCTTCAAACGGCGCCGCTAGATTGCGGATCACCCAAGTGTAAGGACTCTTCTGGGATTGCACATGTCGCAGGAAAGAGACGGAAACACCGCCAAGGTCGACACTCCCGACCGGACCGCGCGCATCGGCGTGGACGGGACGCCTCGAGAGCCGGTGACCCCGGATGCCCCTCCGCGCACGCCGGGGGCCATGGAGTACGACTACACGAACTTCTATTTCGGCGCCGGTGACGATCCCTTCGCCCTTCTCGGACCGTTCGACGACTGGTGGCACGAGGTCAAGCCGGCGGGCTACTACCTCTATGAGCTTCCCCTGCACTCGGCGCCGGGCACGCGGGTCGACGTGGAGGACACCAAGGCCCACGAGCTACGGCGCGATCTGATCAACTTCGCGTCCTACAACTACCTCGGGCTGTCCTACAGGCCGGAGGTCAAGGAGGCCATCAAGAAGGCGGCCGACGTCTACGGGGGCGGAGCGTCGGGCTCACCCATCCTCAGCGGCACGACTGCGCTCCACCAGGCGCTGGCCGAGGAGGTGGCTTCCTTCAAGCAGAAGGAAGCAGCCCTGATCTTCCCCACGGGCTACAGCGCCAACGTCGGGACCATCGCCGGATTGATGCGCTCGGGCGACCTCATCGTGGCGGATCAATACGCCCACGCATCCATCGTGGACGGCATGGTCCTTTCCAAGGCGACGTCCCGCTTCTTCCGCCACAACAGGGTGGACGACCTCGACCGGAAGCTGGCCAAGTTCGAGGGCAAGAAGCTCGTGATCATCGAGGGCGTGTACTCGATGGACGGCGATGTTCCCCCGCTGGCCGACATCGTCGAGGTGTGCCGCAAGCACGGTGCGCGGCTCATGATCGACGAGGCCCACTCCGCCTTCGTCTTCGGAGAGAACGGGCGCGGCGTGGTGGAGGACCAGGGCCTCGAAGACGAGGTGGACATCCACCTGGGCACCTTCTCGAAGAGCCTCGGTGGACAGGGCGGATACATCGCGGGCTCGGCTCAGCTCGTGAACTACCTGAGGGGCTTCTCCCGGTCCCGCTTCTTCTCCTGTGCCCTCTCTCCGGTGGTCGTGGCCGGACTGCGAAAGGCCCTCGAGCTCGCTCGCGACGAGCCCCAGCTTCGCGAGAAGCTCTGGAGCAACGTGGCAACCATGCAGCGGCTGCTCGGTGAAGCGGGCGTGCCCATCGGGGATTCGACCTCGCAGGTGATCCCCATCATGGTCCGGGACGACGCGCGCGTCTTCCAAATGGGCGAGGACATCTTCAGGGAAGGCGTGTTCATCAATCCCGTGAAGTACCCGGCGGTCGGGAAGCACAAGTCTCGATTCCGCATGTCCATCTCGGCGGCACACACCGAAGAGGAGCTCAAGCGGGGCGCCGAGATCATCGTCGGCGTGCTGGAGAGGTACGGTATATGCCGGTAAGCCGCTGCAAATTCCGCACGGGTGTCAGCGCCTTCTTCGAGATGGCGACGCCCGATGCGTTGGCGGTCTTGCCCTCATACCTCCAGCCCATCGAGGTCCGTCACCAGCGGGCGGTGCTCGCCGTGACGGCCTTCCTCTTCGAGGAAAGCAACGTCGGCCCCTACAGCGAGCTCATGTTTTCGGTGGTCGTGCCTCCCATGGTGGCCGAGTGGGGGCGCCACGCGAAGGCGGGGTTCTATCCGTTCCTGGCAGCGACCAGCTCCGCCGAGGCACGTCGGCGGCGAGCCGAGTCGCTCCACTTCCCGTACCTGGACCAGGACATCGACGCCCACTTCATCGAGACGGCGGATCGGCTTCGCGTCCGGGCCTGGGGCGGCGGTGAGCCCATCGTCGACTTCAGCGTCACGCAGGGTGCCTGGGAATCCACCAGTCACCTGCTGCAGGGCTTCGCGGCGAGCGGTGATCAGCGCTTCCGGACCACGGTCCAGATCTCGGGCCAGTACACGGTACACGAGAACGAGCGCGGCAACCTGACGCTGTTCCACCATCCCATGACGGAGGCGCTGCTCAGCACCGAGGTGCCGCCCTACCCGTTCCGAGAGCACTGGCTGAAGAACGGCACCGAGGTGTTCCACACGCTCGAGGCCTTCTGACACGGGCATCCCACCTGTGGCGACCACCGCCGCCCGAGCCCACCGCCAGCGTCGAATGAACAGTCCCGAGGGAGCCCTCGTACCCGAGGAGTGTCCCCATACTCCCCCAACCGGACCGAGCCATGTGCCCGAGGTACCGTGTGGCCTGTGCCGCAATCTGTCTGACCGTGGTCGGAAACCTCGCCTCGCCTGAACCCACCGTGGCCTTCCAGGACGTTCCCGAGCCCGACATCGTCGGCACCTGGCAGGGAGTACTGGAAGCCGCGGGCCTCCGGTTGGTGTTCCATGTGGAGTCCGCCGAGGGAGGGGGCTTCTCGGGAACCATGGACAGCCCGGACCAGGGTGCCGCGGGCATCCCCGCTACCTCGGTGACGTTCGCCGACGGCACTCTGAGGTTCGAGGTGCAGAACCTCGGTATGACCTACCAGGCGACTCTCTCCGAGGACGGGGCCACCCTCGAGGGTACGTTCACGCAGGGAGCCGCCCGCCTCCCCCTGACCCTCACCAGGGCCGCCGAAGGGGAGAGCAGCCAGCCGGATCGACCGCAGCACCCGGAGCCGCCGTTCCCGTACGGCACCGAAGAGGTCCGCTTCGAGAGCCTCGCAGCCGGCGTGACCCTCGCCGGCACCCTGACCACGCCGCCGGGAGAAGGCCCTTTCCCCGGGGCGGTGCTGGTCAGCGGATCCGGACCCCAGGACCGTGACGAGTCGCTCATGGGCCACAGGCCCTTCCTGGTCCTGGCCGACCACCTCACTCGCTCAGGGATCGCCGTGCTCCGCTATGACGACCGGGGAGTCGGGGAGTCCACTGGCGACTTCGCGTCCGCCACCTCGGTGGACTTCGCCTCGGACGCCCTGGCGGCAGTCCACTTCCTCCGGGAGCGTCCGAACATCGGCCCGGTGGGCATCGTGGGCCATTCCGAGGGTGGCCTCGTCGGACCCGTGGCGGCCGTGAGGGACGACGCCGTGGCCTACGTAGTCATGATGGCAGGACCAGGCCTCACCGGAGCGGAGATCATCGATCTCCAGTCGGAGCTCATCAGCCGGGCCCAGGGCATACCCGAGGAGATCATCCAGCTCAACCGACGGACCCAGCAGCGGCTCTTCGAGGTCGTCGCCTCGGATCCGGATACGGCCAGCGCCGCTCCGAAGCTCCGCGCTGTCCTCGAAGCTTCCCTCGAGGAGCTTCCCGAGGACCTCCGCACCCAGGCCAGCCAGGCCTCCAATCCCCAGGCCATCGAGGCCCAGGTACGGCAGATGAACTCGCCCTGGATCCGGCACTTCCTCTCGTACGATCCGCGTCCGACGCTGGAGCAGGTGACCGTCCCGGTGCTCGCCATCAACGGTGAGAAGGACCTGCAGGTCCCCGCGGAGATCAACCTCACCGAGATCGCGGCCGCGCTGGAGCGCGGCGGAAATCCCGATGCGACGGCCCTCATGCTTCCGGGTCTGAACCACCTGTTCCAGGAGGCAGACACGGGCTCGCCCTCCGAGTACGCCCAGATCCCGGAGACCATGAACCCGGCAGCGTTGGATGCCGTCAGCTCGTGGATTCTCTCCCGCTTCGCGGACGAGCGCTGAGGCGCCACCTCCCGGGCCGAGGGTCACCTTGCGGGGACAAGATGTGCCAGGTATTCTACGATCGTAGATGAGATGACACATCGCGAGATGAATACCCAGCGCCCTCAGGACCTCGTCTTCAACCTCTTCGGAGAGTACCTGCGCCAACGGGGCAGACCCGTGTGGGTCGGGAGCCTCATCGCTCTGCTGCAACCCTTCGGTGTCACCGAGGGTGGCGTCCGGACGGTCCTTTCCCGCATGGCGCGGAAGGGTTGGCTGTCCACACGACGGGTGGGGCGGCACTCGTTCTACGATCTCACGCGGAGGGGACGCCGGCTCCTCGAGGAAGGGGAGGCCCGCATCTACCACCCGTCCTGGGATTCCGACTGGGACGGGCTGTGGCTTCTGGTCGCCTACTCCATCCCGGAGGTGCGACGCCATCTCCGCGACCGGCTGCGCACCCGTCTGGCGTGGTTCGGCTTCGGCCCCCTGGGCAACGGCCTCTGGATCTCGCCCCACGACGTGGAGGAGCGCGTTGGCGAGGTGGCGGGGGATCTCGGGATCGCCGGGCACCTGGACTGCTTTCGTGCACGACACCTCGCCAGCGATGACGCCGACCTGGTGAGCCGCTGCTGGGACCTTCCCGAGCTCGACCATCGCTACAGAGAGTTCATCGATCGCTGGACCCCCGAGCTGCGGCGGTGCACCGAGGAGCAGTCCCGCACGGCGCTGTCCGACGCGCAGCTCTTCGCCCTTCGGTTCGCGCTCATCAGCGAGTTCCGGGAGTTCACGCTGCTGGACCCCTATCTGCCCAGGGAGCTCCTACCCTGCGCGTGGGCAGGCGACCGCGCCGCGTCTCTGTTCAACGAGGTGCACGACCTCCTCGAGGGCCCCGCCGAGAGCTATGTGGACGCCGTCCTGTGTGCCGAGCCCCGTGGAAGTCCCCGGTCGGAGCTGGGGCACGTGGGCTAGGGCATACGGCGACGGAGCCCTCACGCGTGGCGACGCCGCGCGCGCACGAAGTGTGCCGGTCGCGACGGCCGGCTGACGGAAGGAGCTTGCTGATGACCATGGTGGACCAGGATAGCCGATGCGTCCGGGTCGAGTCGGAAGGCCCGCTGAGGCGTCTCGTCCTCGATCGCCCCCCGCTGAACGTGCTCGACATCGCTCTCATGAGGGAGCTCGGCACGGTCCTGGCGGAGATGGAATCCGACGGCGAGGCATCGGTCCTGCTCCTCACGGGAGAGGGGAAGGCCTTCTCGGCCGGCGTCGACGTGGCGGACCACACCGCCGATCGCGTGCACGAGATGATGGACGCGCTGCACTCCGCACTGATTCGTGTCGCGTCCCTGGAGATGCCCGTCATCGCGGCGGTGAACGGAGCGGCCCTGGGCGGGGGCCTGGAGCTGGCCCTCGCCTGCGACATCGTGCTGGCCAGGGAAGGAGCCAAGCTCGGTCAGCCCGAGATCAAGCTGGGGGTCTTCCCGCCCTTCGCCGCGGCAGTGCTCCCTCGCCGCATCGGCGTAGCCGCCACCATGGACCTGTGCCTCACCGGCAGGACGGTCGTGGCAGAGGAGGCGCACCGGCTCGGCATCGTACAGCACGTCCTTCCCCGGGAGAGCTTCGCCGAGGACGCCACGGCGTACGCTCGGGAGCTCGCCTCCCTGAGCCCCCCGGTGCTCCGACTGGCGAAGCGGGCGATCGTCGGCGGATTGGACACCACCACGGCCGAGGCTCTCCACCGGGCCGAACGGATCTACCTGGACCAGCTCATGGAGCTCGACGACGCACAGGAAGGGCTCGCTGCCTTCTTGGAGAAGCGCGCACCGCGATGGAAGGGAGCATGATATGAGCCCCGCCCCACAGGCCCGCCCCGTCCCCCCGGACCGCCGTCTCCTGGACCTGCCGCTGGACGAGGGTCTGGACGCCGTCCTTGCCTATCTCCGGGAGGTGGCCGAAGACCCGGATTTCCCCACCGTGAGACGATGGCGGGAACGCGGTGGAAAGGTGCTGGGTCATTTCCAGGTCTACTTCCCCGAAGAGCTAGCTCATGCCGCCGGCATCCTCCCCGTGAAGATGAGGGGTGCCCAGGTGGAGCGGGAGCAGGCGGACTCCCGCTTCGGCTCCTACCTGTGCTCGATTCTCCGGAGCTCCCTGGAGGTCGCGATGACCGGCCGTATCGAGCTGGACCTCTTCGTGACCCACCCGATCTGCGACGCGGCTCGCAATCTGGCGGGGATCTGGAGCAGGAACCGCCCGGAGCCCGCTCAGATCCTCTACCTCCCACAGAACCCGAACTCGGCGTTCTCCGCGACCTGGCTCACGGAGGAGTACCGGAGGGTCCTGGGCGACCTCGAGGACATCGCCGGCAGAACGGTCACTGACGGAGACATCCGCGATGCCATCACCTCATTCAACGAAAACCGCCGGCTCCTCCGGGAGATCTACCGCATCAAGCGGGAGACCCCCTGGCTCCTCCCCATCCACGAGGCCTACGTGCTCGTCGCCACGGCGGCGTTGGTGAGTCGCGAGGAGCACAACGAGCTCCTCTCCTGGGCCCTGCCCCGAATCCGGGAGCGCGGGGCCAGACAACAGGACAAGATCCGCGTGGTCTTCGAAGGCGGGTTCTGCGAGCAGCCGCCCATCGACCTCCTCAGGGCCATCTCGGAGTTCTGCTACGTCGTGGACGACGACCTGCTCATCGGGCTACGCTGGATCCTGTCCGACGTTCCCGTCGACGGCGATCCGGTGCACAGGCTCGCCGTGGCGTACCTCGACGACTCGTCCTACAGCCCGGTCCAGCACGATCTCCGCAAGCCGAAGGAGCGGATGCTTCTGGAGAGGATCCGAGGCGCCGGCGCCGAGGCCGCCATCGTCGCGGCGGCCAAGATGTGCGAGCCGGGCCTCGACGAGCAGGTGGCCTATTCGCAGGCGCTGGACGAGGAGGGCATCCCCTACTTCGTGACGGAGTTCGAGGAGCGCATGAGCTCGTTCGATCACCTGCAGATCCAGCTCGAGACCTTCGTCGAAAACCTACTCTTCGCGTGAGGAGCGAGACGATGACCGTGACGACTCCCAACGACGAGCTGGTGGGCCGGGGCGCCCGGGACGGAGGCGCCCTGTTCCGCGATTGGTTCGACAGCCTGACCCGCGCCGCCGCGAACGACGAGCAGGCGGCCTACGTCTTCGTGATGGGAAGCCTGAACGAGATCCTGCACACCTTCGATCTCCACACCGTCTTCCCCGAGATCAACTCCCTGCAGACGGCGGTGCGTCGGGTCTCGGACGAGTACCTCAACCTCGCGGAGGACCACGGCTTCTCTCCCGACGTGTGCGGCTACGTGAAGGCCGACTACGCGCTGCAGCTGCGGGGCGGAGAGCACCCCATGGGCCGCATCCCCCCTCCCTCCGTGGCGGTGCTGACCAACGCCTGCAACACCTACCTGAAGTGGGCCGAGATCTGGGAGCGCATGTACGACATCCCCATCGTCACGGTGGACGTCCCGGGCACCCGGACCGCCCCCCGCCACGGAGGACCATCCCCGGCCGACCTGGACCGGGACCGTCGGTACGTTGAGTTCCAGCTCAGGGAGCTCATAGCCCAGCTCGAGGCCCTCACCGGACGCCACTTCGACATCGACCGATTGCGCGAGGTGTTGGACGTGACCAACCGGATGGGCCGGGCCTGGCGCAGGGTGCTCGAGCTCAACCGGAGCCGGCCCGCGGTGTTCGATGCCATGATGGAGGGGACCATCTATCTCGGTGTCGCCAACGCCCTGCGCGGGACCGAGGCCGGAGCGAGGTACTTCGAGGATCTCGCGGAGGAGATGGAGTACAAGGTGGCCCACCGGATCAGCCCCCTGCTGGACGACGGCAAGGAGCACCGGCTGATCTTCGTGGGTGTTCCCTGCTACCCCATCTTCCGTCGCTTCTACCAGCTCTTCAGCGAGTGGGGTGGGGTGTTCGTCAGCTCGACCTATACGTGGTTCGCTTCCGGCGGGTTGAACCTGGACTTCGAGTACGACCTCCAGCGACCCCTGGAGAGCCTCGCCGAAGGGGTGCTCCTGGGTGTCCAGAGGGCGGGTGACTCCATGCTCTTCCACGATCGCTACCTCATCGAGGCCATCGACGAGTTTGGAGCCGACGGCGTCGTCTACCACCCCATCAAGAGCTGTCGCACCGTGTCCACGAGCCTGGCGGACAGCCGCCGCGTGGTCCTGGAGGAGCGCGACGTTCTCTGCCTCTACATCGAGTCGGACATGATGGACAAGCGCGTGGTCTCCGAGGCGCAGCTCAAGAACCGCATCGACGCCTTCTTCGAAGGCCTGGAGTCGCGACGGATCCGAAGGGAGAAGGCGGCCGACGCGAGCGCTGCCCCCACGACCTGAAAGGGAGGAACCGAATGGCGTACGGAGCCGGCGTGGATGTGGGTTCCACGCAGACCAAGGCGGTGATCGTCGACGAGGACGGGAGCATCGTCGGGCGCTCGCTTCTCCCGACGGGAGCCAACGTGGTTCAGGCCGCGGAGCACGCGTTCCAGGAAGCTCTGAAGACCGGCGATATCCACGAGGAGGACGTCGGCTTCGTGGTGGGCACCGGGTACGGCCGCTACCGGGTCGAGTTCGGCGACACCCAGATCACCGAGATCGTCTGCCATGCCCGCGGGGCGGCCCACATGTTCCCCGACACCGAGACGGTGCTCGACATGGGGGGGCAGGACACGAAGGCCATCCGCATCCAGCCTGGTGGCGACGTGATCGACTTCTGCATGAACGACAAGTGCGCCGCCGGGACCGGGCGCTTTCTCCAGTCCGCGGCCGCCGCCCTGGAGATGGAGCTGTCCGAGCTGGGACCCACCGCCCTCAGGGGGCAGCGGCCGGTCAACATCAGCACCACGTGCACGGTGTTCGCCGAATCGGAGGTGCTGTCCTGGCTCGCCAGGGGCAAGAAGATCGAGGACATCCTGCTGGGAGTACATCGATCCATCGCGTCTCGCTCCATCGCCCTCCTCCGCAGGGTCGGCATCGAGGGTGACATCACGTTCACCGGCGGCGTGACCAAGAACGAGGCCATGGTCGGGGTGCTCAACGACATGCTCGCCACGGAGCTGAACGTGAGCGAGGAATCCCACTACATCGGCGCTCTGGGCGCCGCGCTGTTCGCCCTGGAGCGCATCCACAAGGGCCGGAAGGGAAGCGAGCGGGAGGTGGTGGCATGAAGTACTTCGCCGGCGTGGACGTGGGCTCCACCTACACCAAGGCGGCGCTCATCTCGGAGGCGGGCGAGCTCGTGACCACGGGGGTGCGCCAGACGGGCTTCCGCCTCGAGGAAGCGGCCCGGGGGGCCCTGGGCGACGCCCTCGGCGACGCCGACGCGTCCGAGGACGACATCTCGTATCTGGCCAGCACGGGCTACGGACGCAATCAGATCTCGTTCAGGAATGTCCAGGCCACGGACCTGACCGCTCAGTCGTGGGGCTCCCGCTTCTTCTTCCCGGCCACGAAGACGGTGCTCGACGTGGGCGGGCAGACCATGAAGGCCATGCGCCTCGACGAGGACGGGAAGGTCCGGTCGTTCCGACTCAACGACAAGTGCGCCGCCGGGACCGGCGCCTTCCTGGAGAAGACCGCCCGCTACCTGGGTTACACCATCCAGGAGATCGGACCCCTGGTGGAGTACGCCAAGGACCCCGTGCCCATCTCCGGCGTCTGCGCCGTCTTCGCCGAGTCGGAGGTCATCAATCACGTGAGCAACGGCGCCCAGCCCGCCGACATCATGCACGGCGCCATGGAGTCCCTCATCGAGCGTTCCGTGCGCCTCATGAAGCGCGTACAGATGGAGCCGGAGTTCACCCTCGTGGGAGGCATCATGCGCTTCCCCACGATGGTCCGGGTCATGCGCACCCACCTGGGGGACGACGTCAACGTGCCCCCGGAGGATCTCGTGCAGTTCACCGGCGCCATCGGCGCCGCGGTCCTGGCGAAGCGGCGTCAAGAGAAGCTGGCGGCGTGAGCGAGGGTCCCACCTCCCCGGCGGTGGGGTTCCCGGACGGCGACGTTCCGGAAGTCCGCCGAACCCGGGATGCCGAGCTCGCCGCGGAAGGATGGACACGGAGGTTCACGGGCTCGCCACCACGGCTGGTGGAGCTGAAGGAACTGTACGAGACTACGGGTCAGGAGGTGCTGCTCGACCCCGTGCTCCCGGGCGAGCTGGCCCGGGAGTGCGAGGGGTGCACCCTGGCACTCTCCATGTTCAAGGTCATCTACACGCGGCGCGCACGCGCCGAAAGGAGCACGCCGTGAAGGCCGCGGTCTTCCACGGGCCCGATCGCCCTCTGAGCATCGAGCAGGTCCCCACACCCACCGTCGGCCCGGGCCAGGTCCTGATCCGAGTGGCCGGCTGTGGCGTCTGCCACACCGACCTTCACTACATCGATCACGGGACGCCGACCTTCAAGGCGCCTCCCCTCATTCTCGGGCACGAGATCTCTGGCACCGTGGAGGCCCTGGGCGAAGGGGTCACCAACCTGGCCGTGGCCGACCGCGTGCTGACGGTCGCGGTGACCAGCTGCGGGTGGTGCGAGGCGTGCCGGGAGGGCCGCGAGAACATCTGCGCCCATGGTCAGATGCTCGGCAATAACATCGACGGCGGGTTCGCGGAATACGTACTCGCAGCCGCCAAGGATACGTACGTCCTTCCCGGAGAGGTGCCGCTGGTCGAAGGGTCCATCATCGCGGACGCTATCACCACCCCCTACCACGCGGTGGTGAACCGCGCGGGCGTCCGCCTGGGCGACTCCGTA
>JBDHGI010000051.1:0-22564 GCA_039589955.1 Gemmatimonadota bacterium
GGGATCCGGAGCGGCGGGTGGACATCGAGTGGGCTGCCGAAAAGGGTGATCGTTTCTTCGTCCGGCTCTACATGCGGGGGACCGACCGGAGGGGTCTGCTGTCCGACGTGGCCAAGGCCATCAGCGATACGGGCACGGATATCCAACACGCGGACATGCGGTCCACCGAGGGGGGGATGCACGGGGAGTTCGTGGTGGAGGTCCAGGACCTGGCCCACCTGGAGAAGGTCCGGAAAGCCATCACCCGGGTGAAGGGCGTGCTGGCCGTGGAACGCCGGGAGCACTTCGACGACGAGGATCTCGGATGGGCATAGGCTCCCCATTCGAGCTGATCTCTCACCATTCCCCAGCCGGCGACCAGCCCAGAGCCATCGAAGACCTCGTGCTTGGCCTGGCTCGGGGGGACCACGCCCAGGTCCTTATGGGCGCCACGGGCACGGGCAAGACGTTCACGATCGCCCAGGTGATCGCACGGCACGGCCGCCCCACGCTGGTCATGTCCCACAACAAGACCCTGGCCGCGCAGCTCTACGGGGAGCTCAAGGCGCTGTTTCCGCACAACGCCGTGGAGTACTTCATCTCGTACTACGACTACTACCAGCCCGAGGCGTACGTACCCTCCACGGACACCTACATCGAGAAGGACGCCTCCATCAACGAGGACATCGAGCGGCTCCGCCTGCGCGCCACGTCGTCCCTGGTGGAGCGCGAGGACGTCATCGTCGTGGCGTCGGTGTCGAGCATCTACGGCCTGGGGAATCCCGCCGACTACCGCGGCCTCATGCTCCATCTCACCGTCGGGGAAGAGGTGCCCCGCAAGAGGATCCTCCGGGCCCTCGTCGACATCCAGTACAAGCGGAACGACTACCTCTTCGAGCGTGGGACCTTCCGCGTGCGGGGCGACACGGTGGAGATCTTCCCGGCGTACGACGAGCAGGCCATTCGCGTGGAGCTCTGGGGGGACGAGGTCGAGCGCATCAGTCGCTTCAATCCGCTGACAGGCGACCTGATCGCGACGCTGGATCGCACCTCCATCTATCCGGCGAGTCACTACGTGACCGACCGTCGCACGCTCACCGAGATGGTGCCCTCGATCCGCGAGGAGCTCGAGGGCTGCGTAGCGAGGTTCCGGGAGGAGGGCAAGCTCCTGGAGGCCCAGCGCCTGGAGCAGCGGACCAGCTTCGATCTCGAGATGATGCTGGAGATCGGCACATGCCCGGGGATCGAGAACTACTCCCGGTACACGAGTCGCCGCAAGCCTGGCGAGCGACCGGCCTGTCTCCTCGACTACTTTCCCGAGGACTTCGTGGTCGTGGTCGACGAGTCCCACGTGTCGATCCCGCAGATCAACGGGATGTATAACGGGGATCGGTCCCGCAAGCTGACACTCATCGAGCACGGGTTCCGTCTTCCGAGCGCCCTCGACAATCGCCCCCTCAAGTTCGACGAATGGCGGGGCATGGTGGCGCACGTGATCTACACCTCCGCGACTCCCGGGGACTGGGAGCTGGAACAGGCCGGCGGCGTGGTGGTGGAGCAGATCATCCGACCCACGGGTCTGGTGGATCCGGCCGTGGAAGTCAGGCCCGTGGCGGGGCAGGTGGACGACCTGTTGGCGGAGATCCGGGAACGTGAGAAGAGACGGGAGCGGGTCCTGGTCACGACGCTGACCAAGCGGATGGCCGAGGACCTGACGGAATACCTGCAGTCGGTGGGCGTCCGCGTCCGCTACATGCACTCGGAGGTGGACGCCATCGAGCGGATGGCTATTATACGGTCGCTCCGACTGGGCCGGATCGACGTCCTCGTCGGCATCAACCTGCTCCGGGAGGGCCTGGATCTGCCCGAGGTATCGCTCGTGGCCATTCTGGACGCCGACAAGGAGGGGTTCCTGCGGGACGCGCGCTCCCTCATCCAGACCATCGGTCGAGCGGCTCGCAACGTGGCCGGCCGAGCCATCATGTATGCGGACCGTTTGACCGCCTCCATGCAACGGTGCATCGATGAGACCAACCGACGTCGGGAGATCCAGCTCGAGCACAACGTGGAGCACGGGATCACGCCGGAGACCATCCGGAAGAGCGTCGAGGACATCGAGTTCACGACCCGGGTGGCTGACGCCCGGGGAGCGCCGGCGCGCGTCCATGAGCCCCCAGCGTCCTACCAGGACGAGGTGAACCGGGAGGAATTCGTGAAGATCCTCGAGAAGGAGATGGCGGAGGCCGCCGAAGCCCTCGACTTCGAGCGTGCCGCGCTTCTCCGGGACCAGCTCATCGAGATCCGGGCGGGCGCCGGCTCGTCATGACCGTCCCCTTCCTCGATCTCACCGAGCAGTACCGGGCCATCCAGGGTGAGCTGGACGAGGTGGTCCGCTCGGTGATCCACAGCCAGCAGTTCGTCCTCGGGCCCGAGGTGGAAGGGCTGGAGAGGGAGGTGGCGGGCTATCTCGGTGCCCGCTTCGCCGTGGGCTGCGCCAGCGGGACGGACGCCCTGCTCCTCCCCCTTCGTGGCCTGCAGCTTCACCCCGGGGCCGAGGTGATCGTCCCCAGCTTCACCTTCTTCGCCACCGCGGGCGCCGTGGCGAACGCCGGGCTCCGGCCGGTCTTCTGCGATGTCGACCCCCAGACCTTCAACGTTACGGCGGAGACTCTGGAGGCCGTGTGGACCGAGAGGACGGCGGCGGTGATACCGGTGCATCTCTTCGGACAGATGGCTCCCATGGATGAGATCCTGGAGTTGGCGGAACGCAGGGGAGCGTCGGTGATCGAGGACGCCGCCCAGGCCCTCGGTGCCCGATCCCCCGATGGAATGGCCGGAGCCGTGGGCCGTGCGGGGGCGTTCAGCTTCTTCCCCACCAAGAACCTCGGCGGCTTCGGAGACGGTGGGCTGGTCTCCACCGACGATCCGGACCTGGCCGAACGGGTCGCGAAGCTCCGGACGCACGGGGGCCGGCAGATGTACCACCACGAGATGGTGGGAACCAACTCCCGGCTCGACGCCCTCCAGGCAGCGGTCCTGAGGGTCAAGCTTCGGCACCTGGACGGCTGGGCGGGCGGGCGGAGGACCAACGCGGAGCTGTACCGGGAGTCCCTCGGAGACCTGGACGCGATCCAGCTACCGGAAGCCCTGGCGGACAACGTCCACGTCTACAACCAGTTCACCGTGCGCGCGGCCCGGAGGGACGCCCTCAGGGACCACCTGGCCGACCTCGGGATCGGAACGGGGGTCTACTACCCGGTGCCCCTGCACCTGCAGCCCTGCTTCGACAGCGGGGGGATGGGGGAGGCGGAGCTTCCGGTCACGGAAGCCCTCTGTCAGGAGGTCCTGAGTCTTCCCATCTTTCCCGAGTTGGGTCGCGAGCGCCTGCACCGGGTGGCCGAGGCCATCCGGACCTTCTACGCATAGTCGGGAGTGGCTTTCCAATGAAGATAGCGGTCATCGGATCGGGATACGTCGGCCTCGTGGTCGGGGCCTGTCTTGCAGAGTCGGGAAACGACGTGGTCTCCGCCGACATCGATCAGGAGAAGGTGGATCGCCTGTCGCGCGGGGAAGTGCCCATCTACGAGCCGGGCCTCGAGCCTCTGATCAAGAGGAACCTCGATGCGGGCAGGCTGCGCTATACCACGGACGTGCCGGACACGGTCCGGCAGGCCGACATCGTATTCATCGCCGTGGGCACGCCCCCCGGCGAGGACGGCTCGGCCGATCTCCAGCACGTCCTATCGGTGGCTCGAGCCATCGGTGAGTCGATGAACGGTGAGAAGATCGTCATCACGAAGAGCACCGTGCCGGTAGGAACGGCGCGCCTGGTGCGGGAGGCCATCGAAGCCCAGACGGACCATCCGGTCCACGTCTGCTCCAATCCCGAGTTCCTCAAGGAGGGCGCCGCCGTCGACGACTTCATGAAGCCCGACCGGGTTGTGCTGGGCGTCGATTCGGAGTACGCGGCAGAGGTCCTCAACGAGCTGTACGCGCCGTTCGTCCGAACCGGGGCCGCCATTCTCACCATGGACGTTCCCTCGGCGGAGATCACCAAGTATGCAGCCAACGCGATGCTGGCCACGCGGATCTCCTTCATGAACTCCATCGCGCGGCTCTGCGAGAAGGCGGGCGCCAACGTGGATGTCGTGCGCCAGGGCGTGGGCTCGGACTCCCGCATCGGATCCAGCTTCCTCTTCCCGGGTGTGGGGTACGGGGGATCCTGCTTCCCGAAGGACGTCCAGGCGCTGCTCCGGACCATGGAGGAGCTCGGCACGGACGCGGCCATCCTCAGGGCGGTCGAGACCGTGAACGAGGGGCAGAAGCGCATCCTCCTCGAGCGGCTGGTCGAGCGCTTCGGCGACGATCTGAGCGGCAAGACCGTGGCGGTCTGGGGGCTGGCCTTCAAGCCCAACACCGACGACATGCGGGAGGCGCCCTCCATCGTGACCGTCGAGGGTCTCCTCGAGCGGGGGGCCAGGGTGGTCGCCCACGACCCGGTGGCCATGGAGGAGGCGCGCAGGCACTTCGGTGACAGGATCCAGTACGTCCCCTCCAACTACGACGCCCTGGAGGGCGCGGTCGCCCTGGTCATCCACACCGAGTGGCAGCCGTACCGACGCCCGGACTTCGACAGGATGCGCGACGCCATGGCCGGCAACCTCATCCTCGACGGGCGGAACCTCTGGAAGCCCCAGGCCATGGCGGAGAGGGGCTTCGAGTACGTGAGCGTCGGCCGACCGTCCGTACGTCCTCGAGGCGAGGCCTGATGCGGTTTCTCATCACCGGCGCGGCGGGATTCCTGGGATCCCACGTGGCGGAGCGCTTCCTCCAGGAGGGGCACGAGGTCCTCGGCCTGGACAGCTTCAGCACGGGGTCCCGGGTAACGGCGGCCAAGTTGGCGGAGCACCCGGGCTTCGAGCTCATCGAGCACGACATCTCGAAGCCGATCACCTTCGGAGGCGCCATCGAGGGGGTGCTCCACTTCGCGTCACCGGCCAGCCCCGTAGACTACCTCGAGCTTCCCATCCAGACCCTGAAGGTGGGCAGCCTGGGGACGCACAACTCCCTCGGGATCGCCATGACGAAAGGCGCGCGCTTCCTGCTCGCGTCCACCTCCGAGGTCTATGGGGATCCGCTCGTACATCCGCAGCCGGAGACCTACTGGGGGAACGTGAATCCCGTCGGGGTCCGGGGTGTGTACGACGAGGCCAAGCGATTCGCCGAGGCGATGACGATGGCCTACCACCGCTATCACGGCGTGGACACCCGGATCGTGCGGATCTTCAACACCTATGGGCCGCGCATGCGTCCTGCCGACGGGAGGGTCGTCTCCAACTTCATCGTCCAGGCGCTCCGGGGGGAGCCGCTCTCGGTCTACGGGGACGGAAGTCAGACCCGGTCGTTCTGTTATGTGGACGACGAGGTCGAGGGGATCATCCGCCTGTTCCGGTCGGATCGCGTGGCGCCGACGAACGTCGGCAATCCCCACGAGTTCACCATCGCCGAGCTGGCGCGGGTGGTCGTCGAGGAAACCGGGAGCTCTTCCGAGCTCCGGCATCTCCCCCTTCCCGAAGACGATCCCAAGGTGCGGCAGCCCGACATCACCGTTGCCCGAGAGTTGCTCGGGTGGGAGCCGGCCATAGACCTCAGAGAGGGGATCCGCCGGACCACGGAGTACTTCAGGAACCTCGTGGAGCGCGACGACGCCCGGGCGAGGACCCTCTGATGACGCTGGACCGTCGCTCACATCTCCATCAGCTGGAGTCGGAGTCCATCCTCGTGATGAGGGAGGTCACCGCCCAGTTCGAGCGGCCGGTGCTGCTGTTCTCCGGCGGGAAGGACTCGATCCTCCTGGTCCACTTGGCCAGAAAGGCGTTCTGGCCCGGGCGAATCCCGTTTCCCCTCGTGCACATCGATACGGGTCACAACTTCCCCGAGACCCTCGAGTTCCGGGACCGTCTCGTGGAGCGGTTGGGCCTGGACCTTCACGTCGGATCGGTGCAGGCGTCCATCGAGTCGGGCAGGGTCGACGAGGAGCCGGGGCCGAACCCCAGCCGGAACCGACTCCAGACCGTGACGCTTCTGGACACCCTGGCGGAACTGAGGGCAGACGCCGCTCTCGGAGGGGGGCGCCGGGACGAGGAGAAGGCTCGTGCCAAGGAGCGCTTCTTCAGCCACCGGGACCGGTTCGGTCAGTGGGATCCCAAGAACCAGCGTCCCGAGCTTTGGCACCTGTTCAACGGACGGAAGAACCCGGGGGAGCACTTCCGTGTGTTTCCTCTGGCCAACTGGACCGAGGGGGACGTGTGGCAGTACATCGCCGCCGAGGAGATCGAGATGCCGTCCCTGTACTTCTCCCACAAGCGGGAGGTCGTCGAGCGTGAGGGCCTCCTGCTGGCCCGGTCGCCCTGGAACCACCTCCTGGACGGCGAGAGGTGGGAGGAGCGGGTCGTCCGCTTCCGGACCATCGGGGACGCCACCTGCACCGGGGCCACCACGTCCCGAGCGTCGACCCCGGAGGAGATCACCGTCGAGGTTCTCTCGTCCCGCGTGACCGAACGGGGAAGTCGGCATGACGACAGGCATTCGGAGGCGGCGATGGAAGATCGGAAGAAGCAGGGGTACTTCTAGGACGCGACCATGGATCTCCTCCGCCTCTCCACCGCCGGCTCCGTCGACGACGGCAAGAGCACGCTCATCGGGCGTCTGCTCTACGACACCCGCTCCATCCTCGACGATCAGCTCGAGGCGGTGGAGGACGCCAGCCGACGTCGGGGCGAGGGGTATGTGAACCTCGCCCTGCTCACCGACGGCCTCCGGGCGGAGCGGGAGCAGAACATCACCATCGACGTGGCCTACCGGTATTTCGCCACTCCGAGGCGCAAATTCATCATCGCCGACACTCCGGGTCACATTCAGTACACCCGGAACATGGTGACGGGAGCCTCGACGGCCGAGCTGGCCATCGTCCTGGTGGACGCGCGCAAGGGCGTCCTGACCCAGTCGAAGCGTCACGGCTTCATCTCGTCCCTCCTGGGCATACCTCACATGTTGGTGGCCGTGAACAAGATGGACCTCGTGGATTGGTCCGAGGATGTGTACGAGTCCATCGTGGATGCGTTCGGCAGCTTCGCGCAGCGGCTGGGGATCGACGCGCTCACATTCATCCCCATCTCGGCGCTCCACGGGGACAACGTGGTGACGAAGAGCGCCAACATGTCGTGGTATGCCGGCAGCACCCTCCTTCACCACCTGGAGCACGTGAACCTGGGCGCGGATCGGAACCTGGTGGACTTCCGGTTTCCTGTCCAACACGTGATCCGTGCCGATCAGGATTACCGCGGCTGCGCAGGGCGGATCGCGTCCGGAACCATCAGGCCCGGCGAGGAGGTTCTGGTGCTTCCCTCCGGCCACACGACGCACGTCCGGTCCGTGGATACGTTCGACGGACCGCTGACCGAGGGATTCGCCGGTGACTCGGTGGTTCTCACCACCGAAGACGAGCTGGACATCAGCCGCGGGGACATGATCGTCCGCCCCCTGAACCTGCCGACCGTCGGGCAGGAGCTGGACGCCACGATCTGCTGGACCTCGACGGAGCCGATGAAGCCCGGGACCCAGTACTGGCTCCGGCACACCACCAGAGAGGTGCAGGCATTCATATCCCGCGTGGTCTACCGGATCGACGTCGATACGCTTCACCGGGAGCCCAGCTCCGGGTTCGAGCTCAACGACATCGGCAGGGTCCATCTGACGACCTCGTTCCCGGTCTTCTTCGACCAGTACCAGCTCAACCGGGAGACCGGTGGCTTCGTTCTCGTCGATCCGCACTCCAACAACACGGTGGCGGCGGGCATGATCCGTGGCCTCGTGCCGCAGAGGGAGCGCCTGACCGCCGGCCGGCGCGAGGAAATGAGGCGTGCCTCGCCCAACGTCGTGTGGGAAGGTTGGAACATCTCCCTGCAGGAGAGGGAGGTCCGCAACCGGCACCAGGCCGCCGTGCTCTGGTTCACCGGACTCCCCGGATCCGGCAAGACCACCATCGCACGAGCCACGGAACGGCGCCTCTTCGCCGAGCCGTGCCAGACGATGCTCCTGGACGGGGATCAGGTCCGCCACGGCCTAAACGGCGATCTGGGGTTCACCGCCGAGGACCGCGCCGAGAATATCCGGCGGGTCGGTGAGATGGCGGCGCTCTTCTTCCGGCAGGGCTGCATCACCCTGTGCACGTTCGTGTCGCCCTTCAGGGTGGATCGGGACCGCGCCAGGGCCTTGATTCCCGAGGGCCGGTTCATCGAGGTCTTCGTGGACACGCCTCTCGAGGAGTGCCAGCGCCGCGACCCCAAGGGCCTGTACGCCCGGGCCAAGAGGGGCGAGATCTCCCACATGACGGGGATCTCCAGCCCGTACGAGGCCCCGGAGTCACCGGAGCTCAGGGTCGATACCGTCGGCCGCGACGTGGACACCATCGTCGAGGAGATCGTCCGGGGCCTTCGGGCCCGAGGCATCGTACCAGGGGCCGGATGAACCAAGGGAGAGACCGTGGCGAAGCACCACCGAGGACGTGAGCCCGGGTCGGGCGGTCCATTGACGGGGCCGGAAGCCCGGCCCAGGGTGACCGTCGCGTTCGTACGCAACCCTTTTCTTCGGCCTTACCATCCCCCAACCTGTCTCCATGGCTCTTGATCGACGTGCCGCCCGATTGGCGGTGGCCAGAGGTGTGAGCGCCTGGGAGCGCGACGACTTCGACTCGGCGCTGGTAACCTTCGAGGAGGTCCTCGAGGAGTACCCGTACGCCGATGTGCACAACAAGGCGGGACTCTGCCTTGCCATGATGGGCCGAACCGAGGAGGCCCTGGAGCACTTCGACTCCGCACTCCAGCTGAATCCCTCGTACGCCGAGGCACACCTGAACCGTGGGATCATCCTCAGCGAGCTGGGGCGGCACGAGGAGGCCCACGCCGCCTTCGTGAAGGCCGACGAGATCGACCACCGCGACTCGAGGGCGTTTCCCTCGGACGTGGGGAACCGCATCGCGGTGACCCACGCACAGCTCGGCGATCTCTATCTGGTGGCGAACCACCCCAGGGAGGCCGCGGATCACTACGAGGCGGCCCTCGCGGTACGCCCACGCTTCATGGACATCCGCAGCAAGCTGGCGGAGGCCCTCATCGAGCTGGGCGAGCTGGAACGGGCACGGGAGGAGCTCACCGAGATCCTCGAGCATCGGCCGAACTTCGTGGGAGCCAGGATCCGGCTGGGCGTGGTCTTCCACCGCCTCGGGGACGACGAGGCGGCCGTCCGCGAGTGGCAGCGATGTGCCGTGGAGGACCCCGAGGACATGCGTCCGCGAGCCTATCTCCTCTCCGTGGGGGCCACGTTCCCGACACCGCAAGGCGCTTGAGCCCTTCGGATCGCTCCTTGCAGCTATATTGGGGCCGGGCGACGCAGGTGTGTCGCCGTTACGCATCCGACGGGTAAGCATGCGATACCGAGGACTTTTCGGCCGGGCCGTCTTCCTTTCCAGCGCCTTCCTGTGGGCCTGTGCGGGGGCCACCGAGGAGACGTCTCTGCTCCGCGGGGACCAGGCTTTCGCCCAGGGGAAGTACGAGGAGGCCCTGGCCGAGTACCGGCTCTCCGTTCGCCAGGGGGCCGACGATCCCATGACGCTCGCGCGGGTGGCGCACACCTACGCCATGATGAACCGCGTCGACGACGCCGGTTCGTACTACCTGCAGGCGGTCAGCCGTGACAGCGCCCTCGTGGATCAGGCGGTGTCCGACCTGATGCGCCTGGCGAGGGAGGCAAGGGAGCGAGACGACCGGTTCGCCATGGCCTCGGCCATTGAGGTCGCCCTTCGTCTTCGGCCGGGGCTCGGCGTCTCCGATCTGTCCCTGGACCTCGCGAGGCACTACTTCCAGAACGGGGAGTTCGGACGGGCTCTGCCGTTCTACCAGAAGGCTCTGGGGGAGGCGACGGATTCGGCACCCGACGTCGTCTTCGAGGTCGGACAGGCTCATGAGGAGATCGGGGACTGCCCTCATGCCCTGGTCTTCTTCGAGCGCTATCGGGAGATGCTGCGACGTTGGGAGCGGGGGGAAGTCGACTGGCGCATCGGCAGCTGCGCCTTCAACCTCGCCCGTGAGATCCTCACCCTCGGGGATCCGACCGAAGAGGCTCTCGACGATGCCCTGGAGCACCTCGATCGGGTGCTGGAGCTCGGAGCGCCTCGCAACATCCAGGCTCAGGCGTGGTTCGACAGGGGCGAGATCCTGTCCGGGCTGGGCCAGGGTGACGCGGCCATGGAAGCGTACGCCCAGGTGCGGTACGCCGACGCTGCAGGGGCTCTGGTGGAGCGGGCGCAGGAACGCTTCGACGAGATCCGATTCGGCCGGGGGCTGGAGTCTCTCCGCGGCGGACGCTGTCGCTGACGGCGGGCCGAAACCCCGCGAAGCTCCCAGTGTAGATCCTACCGATGACTCGCAACGCAAGAACGACCCGGCTTCCGATGATCGCCCTCCTCGCCGTGCTCACGGCCGGGTGCGGATCCGTCGATCCCTACCAGGGCCTGACCGCCGAGGAGATGTACGAGCTCGGGCTGGACAGGTACGAGCGGGAGCAATGGGACGACGCGATCCGGGTGTTGGAGCGCATGCTGGCCTCCTTCGGATCCTCCGATCTGGCTCCTGACGCCCGCCTCCTGTTGGCCCACGCCAACTACGGGAAAGGGGACTTCCTGACCTCCCGGTCCGAGTACACGAGATTCCTCGACCGGTATTCCGGGAGCGAGAACGCCCCGCTGGCCGCGCTGGGGACGTGCCGTTCCCTGGCGTCCCTGGCCCCCCTGGCGGAGCGTGACCAGTCCTACACCCGCGACGCGCTGTCCGTGTGCCGGAACGTCGTGGTGGACTACGCGGGCACTCCCCAGGCCGAGGAAGCGGCAAACCTCGCCAACCGGATGCGGGCCCGCCTCGCCGAGTCGGAATTCGGGAGGGCGGATTTCTACTTCCGGCGGCAGCTCTACGACTCGGCCATCAAGTACTACGAGTTCGTGGTTCGAATGTATCCGGAGACCGAGTGGGCTCCGAGGGCGCTCCTGGGGCTGTACCGAAGCAACCGGGCCATCGGATACGACGATCTGGCCGAGCAGGCCCGGGATCAGCTCCTCAACCAGTACCCCGAATCTCCGGCGGCCGCCGAGGTTCGCGCGAACGGTGCCGGCGCCTGACGCCGGACCTCCAATCCGGATCGGACTGTTCGGCGGCACCTTCGATCCCCCTCACGTAGGTCATGTCACGGTGGCTCGGGACGTGGCCGACGCTCTCGCCCTGGACCGGGTCCTCTGGATTCCGGCCGGACGTCCTCCCCACAAGAGCCGGGAAGGGATGAGCTCGGCGGAGCTGCGTCTGGAGATGTCCGAGGCGGCGGCCCGGGAGGACGCCCGCTTCGTGGTCACGGATCTCGAGGTGCGACGCGCGGGGCCTTCCTTCACGGTGGACACGCTTCGGGCGATGCGTGACCGGCACCCCGGGGCCGAGCTGTTCCTCATCGTGGGCGCTGACCAGCTCCGGTTGTTCGACACCGACTGGAAGGCTCCGGAGGAGATCCTCCGGCTGGCCACGCTCGTCGTGATGGATCGCGACGGGCGGGATGCGGTGGCAGCGGCCCCCGAGATCCCCGGAATGGAGCGTTTGGTACACGTGCCGGTGACCCGGATCGACCTGTCCTCGAGCGAGGTGCGTCGAAGGGCGGCTGAGGGGCGGGACCTGGCTGGTCTGGTCCCTGGGAAGGTGGAGGCCATCATTCGGAGGGAGGGCCTGTACCGCGGGAGGGGCTGACGAAGCCGGGGACTCGCGGCTGCGTGCAGAGCGCGCACCAGCGGTTACATTCGTCGTCATGAGGTCGATATCCTCGATCCCTCCTCTGGAGGGAACCGGGATTCACGAGATCTTCTGCGGTGGAGCTGCCGATCTCTTGAGGCTGGACGAGAAGGGGCTCATACGGTGGGGAGAGCGTGTCGGCCGCACGCTGGACGTGCCGGCCTTCATCGCGCTCTCCGGATTCCTGGGCGCGGGCAAGTCGGTTCTCGCCAGGGCCATCGGGCGCGGGGCGGGAGTGGGGCAGGCCATGCCGTCGCCGTCCTTCAACCTGCTCTTCCGCTACCCGACCCCCTCGGGTGTCGAGGTGGTCCACATGGACCTCTACCGTCTGGACAGCCCCGGCGACCTCTGGGAGCTCGGGTGGGACGAGTTGGGCCAGAGCCACGAGATCATCCTCCTGGAGTGGCCCGAGCGGGCCGGAGACCTGCTGCCGAGGGACTATTGGCTCATCCATCTGTCGGTCCCCAGAGACGCTCCGGGCCACCGCGAGGTGAGGGTGACCCGAGTGGGTGATCCCCCCGAGCTTCCTGGCTTTCCCATGACCGTGTTCGAGGTCTGATGGCTCCCCATCCGCTTCTGTCTGGCGGACTGGTGCTGGCGCTCGATACGTCCGGCCCCACGGGACATGTGGCCGTGTCCGATGGCCCGGAGATCTTGGCCCGTCGGCGACTCGAAGAGCAGGGACGGCACGCGGCCGGCCTGGTCCCCGCCATCGGCGAGGCGCTCCGCGAGGTGGGAGGAGCCCCGACCGAGCTCGTCGGAATCGTCGCGGGCGAGGGCCCCGGCTCGTTCACGGGAGTCCGCGTGGCCGCGGCGACGGCGAAAGGTCTGGCACGTGCCCTGGACATCCCGCTGTACGCCGTGTCGAGCCTGGCCGCAGGCGCGGTGAACGCCCCCGATGACCATCCCCAGGGGATCTTCTTCGTGCTCTTCGACGCCCGCGGCGACAGGGTCTTCGCTGCCTGCTTCGAAGTCGGCCCTCACCAGCAGAACGCCTTGATCCCACCCCATGCGGGTAACCTCCGGTCGGTTCTCGACTCTGAGGTTTCTCAAGGGGCGATCTTCCTGGGAAGCGGCGCCCACCGCCACCGGGATGCCATCGAGGCGTCCGGCCACACGGTGCTGCCGCCCCCCTGGGGTGAGCCGACCGCTGACGCGCTCCTGCGGTCTCTGGCCCTCCAGCGAGCGCCGCCCGTGGCCTCCCTCGACACCTGGGAGCCGCGTTACCTGAAGCCGTCGAGCGCCGAGCGAGCATGGGTGAGGTGACGGCACCGATTCGACCCGAAGCCCGGAAGATGTCGGCGCGTGACGTCGAGCGCGTGGTCCAGATCGAGCGTGAGGCGTTCACCAGCCCATGGAAGGCGGAGACGTTTCTGAAGCTGCTCGAGCGTCCGGGAGCGGAGCTGTGGGTTCTCGAGCATCCCGAGGACGGCGTGGTGGGGTACGCCGTCCTGTGGTGCATCCTCGACCAAGGGGAGCTGGCCAACATCGCGGTCACCTCCGAGCATCGCGGTCGAGGGCTCGGGGCCTTTCTGCTGGGGCGGGTGATGGAGGTGGCCCGGGACCGGGGAGTGGCATCCCTCTACCTCGAGGTCCGCGTCGGCAACGCCGACGCGATCCGTCTCTACCGGAGCTTCTCCTTCGAGGAGCTGGGCGTGCGCAGGGCATACTACGAGGCGCCGAGGGAAGACGCCCTGGTCATGGTGGTGCGGCTCTGAGTCCCACGGGACCATCGACGAGTCCCGTGGCTCCCGTGAGCCTTCTCCATGCCTCCTTCTGTCCATCCGCGCTCCGGCGCCTTCGACGGGCCCCGCGAGCGCCTCTTCTCCGTGGGCATCCGGCATCTGGCGTGTCGTGAGCTCCTGGCCCTGGTCGTGGGAAGCGGAAGCAGGGCGGGCACGGTGTTCGAGATCGCGGATCGCCTGCTTCGCTTCGCCGACGGATCCTTGAGGCGCCTGGGATCCGCCGACCCCCGGTCTCTCGAGAGCCTGGCCGGCGTCGGTCCTGGGACCGCCGCCCGAGTGCTGGCTGCTCTGGAGCTCGGACGGCGCGCCGCAGCTGCCAGCGAGATGCCCGGGTACCCCATCCGCGGACCCGGTGACGTGTTTCAGCTCATGGGCCCCCGCCTGCGACACCTTCCCCAGGAGGAGTTCCATGTGCTCCTCCTCAACACCCGGCACCGCGTGGTGAGAGAGGTGGCCGTCACCCGGGGCATTCTGGACGCCTCCCTCATACACCCGCGAGAGGTCTTCCGCACCGTCATCGTGGAGGGGGCTGCCGGGATCATCCTCGTCCACAACCACCCGTCGGGGGACCCCACACCCTCCCCCGAGGATCGGGCCATTACCAGGCAGCTCTCCGAGGCCGGCCGGGCTCTGGGGATCCCCGTGCTCGACCACGTGGTGATCGGCGACGGTCGATTCAGCTCCCTGGCGGCTGACGGGGACCTGTGAGCGCGGGAGAGGCCGTCCGCTGTGGACCCGTCGATCCGCTCAACTGCTCGCCGTGGCGCAGCTATTGCAGCAGATCGAGCCGGTATGCATCGGGCAGGCTGGTCCACCACGCGGGAAACATTTGACGTCATTTTGAAAAAACGCGTTGACCCAGAGCGCCCTGGCCCGGTATCTTCGTGGAACTGTCGTCGGGCGAAAAGCCCTGTACTACTTGCCGTAGGAGCCCCAATGGTCCGGTCGGCGCAGGCCCTGGTCGCCGTCGTGATTCTCAGCGGATTCGTGCTCACCCAGCAGGTGGCCACTCACACCGTCGTCCGGGGGGACACCCTCTGGGATCTGGCCCAGCACTACTACCAGAACCCCTTCGAATGGCGTCGGATCTGGGAGGCCAACCGGGAAAACGTTGCAGATCCGAACCTCATTTACCCCCACCAGGTGCTGACCATCCCCGGTCGAGAGGCCGCCGTGACGGAGGTCACTGTGGAGGCTCCCGAGCCACCCCCGGGGCCTGAGCGGCCCGCCGAGCCGGCGGCACAGGAGCGGACCATCTTCTACGACGCCGAAGCGGCCGGCGTGGCCCAGCCGGTCCGGGGGAGGGAATTCCCTCGCTTGGCGGTGTCCCGGGACATGGCCCACCAGGCTCCGTGGCTCATCGCTCCGGGGGAGACGCCCGCCCACGTCGGGGCGCTGGAAGACTTCGCCGGCGGAGTGAGCCGGTCCTCGACACCCCGGGGGTATCAGCGGGTCCGGCTGTCCTTCCGAGGTGACCCGCCCAGGGTCGGCTCGCGGCTCCTCATGTACCGCGTGTTTCGGACCATCGAGGACGTGGGCGAGGTGGTGGTGCCCACCGGCGTCGTGACCGTCGAGGGCCTCCAGGACGACGGAGCCGTGGGGATCATCACCCGCGAGTACCAGCGCATCCAGCTGGGTGACCTCCTGGGGCCCCTCCCGGACCTGACGCTCACGCCCGGTCAGGAGGCAGCGCCGATCGATGACGGCCCCTGGGCCATGATCGTCGGGTTCGACCGGGGGAGCGCCCTCAACGACATCAACGTCATCGCCTTCCTGGACCTGGGCGGGAGCGACGGTGTCACGGTCGGGGATGAGTTCGACTACGTGAACCCCGAGGCCGGAGAGGGTCACGTGGAGGGGCGACTCCAGGTCGTCGGTGTGACCCCCGATCGTGCGTCCGCCCGGATCGTTCAGATGGATGACGCGGTGTTCCGCCCGGGGATCGCCGTCCGGCTGACCCGGAAGATGCGCTGAGCACTGCGTGGGACGACGTGACGTCCGCCCTCAGCCTACCTGATCCACCTCTCGCAATCCGGCATCCCCCCAGGCACCTGGCCGGGTGCGGCGGTGCCATCGATATCACGAAAGGCCGACTGAAATGAGCAAGGAGCAGAGCAGGGTCCTGGTAACCGGAGGTGCGGGGTTCATCGGGAGCCACGTGGCCGACGCCTACCTGGCACGAGGTGACGCCGTGTGGGTCCTGGATGACCTGTCCTCAGGACGACGAGAGAACGTGCCGGGGGGCGCGCACTTCGTCGAAATGGACGTGGGAGACCCAGACGTGCGCAACCTCTTCAGGGAGGTCCGCTTCGATCTGGTGAACCTGCACGCGGCCCAGATCGACGTGCGCGCGTCGGTATCCGACCCCATCGAGGACGCGAGGACCAACATCGTGGGGCTTCTCAACGTGGCAGAGGCCGCCCTGGAAGTCGGAAGCCGACGCATCCTGTTCGTCAGCAGCGGCGGTGTGGTGTACGGAGAGCCCGAGGAGATTCCGACGCCGGAGTCGGCACCGAAGCTACCGCTGTCACCCTACGGCGTGTCGAAGCTCACGGGCGAGTACTACCTCTACTACTACCTCAAGGTGCGCGGCCTCGACTATGCGGCCCTCCGGTACTCGAACGTATACGGGCCACGCCAGGACCCGCATGGTGAGGCCGGTGTAGTAGCGATCTTCTCCAACCGACTGCTGGACGGCGTGCCCCTCACGATCTTCGGGGACGGCGAGCAGACTCGGGACTACGTGTCCGTGCGGGACGTGGTATCGGCGAACATGCTGCTTTCCGACCTGGAGTTCGGCGAGGACCACGGGCTGGACACGAGGGCGTTCAACATCGCTACGGGTGTGGGCACGAGCGTAAACGAGCTGGCAACCGGGCTGGAGGAGATATCCGGTCGCCCACCGGGCCGGGAGCACGGTCCCGCCAGGCCGGGCGAGCTGCTTCACAGCACGCTGGACATCGCGAAGATCCGAGCCATCGGATGGAGCCCTGCACTCGGGCTTCAGGAAGGGCTTCGGGAAACCTACGAGTACATCGCAGCCCAGAGGAGCCAGACTCCGGAATGATCACGGCTTCTGTTGCACTCCTCCTTCAGGCCAGGCCGCCGCAAACAGCCCTCGACATGATCATCGGTGGGACGCTTCCCACCCAGGTCGTGCTCACGGTTCTGGCGGCCTTCTCACTCGCCTCCTGGTGGCTCATCCTCCACAAGTGGCGTCAGTTCCGCACCGTGCGTCTGCAGGGTGACCGATTCCTGGCGCACATGGAGCGGGCGCAGCGACTGGAGGACGCGTACAAGGCGATCCTGGCCCTGCCCGAATCGCCCTACGGACGCGTATTCCGTCAGGGCGTGAACTTCTTCAGCGAGCTGCGGCCGGGCGCGCTGCGGGAGGGCGCTCCTCCCTCGCAGGGGCTGTCGCTGACCCAGCTCGAGGCCCTGCGACTGGTGCTCGAGAAGGAGGAGGCCGAAGAGCGGGACGAGCTGGCCCGGGGCCTCACGTGGCTCGCGGTCATCGGATCCGTCTCACCCCTCCTGGGGCTGATGGGGACCGTCATCGGGGTCATGAACGCCTTCCTCGGCATCACCGCCGCCGGCTCGACCAACATCGGCGCGGTTGCCCCGGGCGTGGCCGAGGCCCTGATCACCACGGTGGTGGGCCTGGCGGTGGCGATCCCCGCCGTCATTGCGTACAACCACTTCGTCGCCAAGCTGAATCTCGTGACCGGAGAGCTCGAAGGCTTCTCCAGCGAGTTCATCGGGACTCTCGCCCGGGAGGGCCGGGTCTGATGAGCGCCCTGGGTTCCCGCCGCCGGGCGGACAGCCGCTCCGACCTGCCGCTGAACGCCGACATCAACGTCACCAGCCTGGTGGACGTGGCCTTCACCCTTCTGGTCATCTTCATCATCACGGCCCCGATTCTGCAGGGTGGGATCGAGGTGGCGGTGCCTCGCGCCGACGTCCAGCCACTCACGGCCGAAGACGAGCCGTTCTACGTCACGGTCCTTCGGGACGGAACGGTGTATATCGAGGAGACGGAGACGACCGTCGAGGACTTCGAGAGCAGCTTTCCGCAACTGGCGGCGGCGCAGGGCTTCGACCGCGTGTACCTGCGGGCGGATTCCCTCGCGCCATATGGCCCGGTGCTGAAGGTGATCGCGACGCTGACACGAGCCGAGGTCCGCTTCGGCCTGGTGGGGGAACCGTACGCGGGGAGATAGGAATGGCGCGGGGCGGAGGAAAACCGGATCGGCTGGCCACCTTCGGGTCCATCGCGATCCATGTGCTGGTCCTTCTGGTGGCGCTGTGGAGCTCCGCCACCGCACGCTCACCCCTCGAGTTCATCACGTACGAGATCGAGCTCGTCTCTCCCCCTCCGGCGGAGCAGGCGGAGGAGTCGGCCCCAGCCCGGGACGAGCTGGTGGTGGAGCGACCCGAGCCCGAGCCGCCCCCGCCCCGGGAGGAGACGGACGTGGCTCTCGAGGAGCCCGAGCCGGAGCCGCCACCCCCCGAGCGCGTGCCCACTCCGGCCGAGGAGGTCGAAGAGGCCGCCGCGGAGCAACCCGTGGAGGACGCGGCGGAGGGCGGCGAGGACATCAACGTGCGTCTCGAAGGGGTCCGGCGAGACTATCCGGCCTACTACAACAACATCATCACGCAGATCCAGCGGTGCTTCCGCTGGACGCAGGGAGGCAGCTGGGAGACGACGGTGTACTTCGCCATCAGGAGGGACGGCACGGTCGCCGATCTCGACTTCGTGAAGCGATCCGGGAACACCGCCTTCGACTTCGAGGCGATGGGTGCCGTGGACTGCGCCGGAAAGGGACGCTTCGGCCCCCTGCCCGAAGACCTGCCCTTCGACGTGCTCCCGGTCCAATTCAATTTCCGCCCCCAGGGCGGTATAGGGGGCTTCTTCCCCGATCCTATGAAAGCGACCAGCGAGGTGGCGAGCGAACGATGAGCAATTCCGAGAGGTGGATGGGTGGAGGGAGCCGGGCGCTGATCCTCGCGGCCGTCGGCCTTGCGTGGCTTCCCCTCCGTGGGGAGACCCAGGAGCGGGACTCGATTCCCGGGGTCACTCTGGGCCTGGTGTACGAGACGGCCTACACGCCGGCGCTCGCCGTGAAGCCCTTCTCGGGCCGCTTCGGGGGGGCCGGTATCGCTCCCCAGGTGGAGGCCATCATCGGACGGGACCTCCACAACTCGGATCGGTTCCAGGTCATGGATTCCCTGCCCGGCGCGCTCCTGGGCGAGGGCGTCGACTACACCCTGTGGGACCGCCTGGGGGCGGTGTGGCTCGTGACGGGACAGGTGGAAGGGGCAGGGGAGGGGTACGTTCTCATCCTTCAGCTCCACGACGTCGTGTACGGAGAGGTGACGCGGCGTGGGCGGTTCCGCATCCCCGACCCCGCCGAAGAGCACTTTCGGATGGCGGTGCACAGGGCCTCGGACGAGATCGTCCAGTGGACGACCGGAGAGCCCGGGATGGCCGCCAGCCGCATCGCCTTCAACATGGTGACCCAGGACGGGAACAAGGAGCTCTTCGTCATCGACTCGGACGGGGAGAACCTCACGAGGATCACGAGCAACGGAGCTCTCGCCCTGTCACCGGCCTGGCACCCCTCGGGAGCCCGCATGGCCTATTCGTCGGAGAAGGGTGGGGGGAACTGGCGCATCTACGAGCTGGATCTCGAGACCGGCCGGGAGCGCATGATCCCCCCCGCACGGGAGGGAGACCATTTCACGCCCGAGTACCACCCCGACGGACGCACCCTGGCGTTCTCCGTCACCGACGGTACGAGGAGCGGGCTCTTCACCTACGACCTGGAACGGGACTGCTGCCTGACCCAGCTCGCCGGCGCTCGCTACTACGATCTTTCCCCGACATATTCACCCGATGGGGACCAGCTGGCCTTCAACACGAACCGCTTCGGCGATCAGTTTCCCCAGGTCATGTTCATGCCGGGGCGAGGCGGGGACCCCGAGCTCCTTTCTCCGTTCGAATACGGACAAGGTGGATACTACACCTCCCCGGACTGGTCGCCCACGAACGACCTCGTGGCCTTCCACGGGCGCATCCGCCGCGGCACGTACCACATCCTGGTGGCGGATCTGGCGGACCGGGGCAGGCGCCTGCGCCAGCTCACCTGGGAAGGGAACAACGAGGATCCCAGCTGGGCTCCCGATGGAAGGCACCTCGTCTTCGTGGGGGAGCGCCGCTGGGGGTACGGGCTCTTCGTCGTGGACGTCGCCACAGGTCGTCTCAGGGCCCTCGTATCGGGGCGCCGGGTCGGGGTGCCTGCGTGGTCTCCGGCCCTTTCCGGAGCCCCGTGACGGAGCACTCGGCACCCGGGGAGGCCCCAACCGTCGTCCGGCGTTGCGCCCCAAGGGATTCAGGGATATATGAAGGGGGACTTTCCCCACGGGAAAAGCGCGTTAGGTTCGTCTCATGCACGGGGCGTCGCGGAGTCGCGCCGTCCAGCCTGCATCATCTCCCAACTCCGGAGTAATAGGGATGATCGTCCGCCGTTTCGTCGCGTCAGTGTTTGCCGCCACCCTGCTCGTTGCGGCTTGCAGGAGTGAGCCGCCGCCCCCGCCGCCCGGACCCTCGGGGCCGACGCCCGAGGAGCTCGCCCAGCGACGTGCCGACTCCCTCGCCCGCCTGGAGGCCCAGCGGCGTGCCGACTCCCTCGCAGCGTTGGCGGCGGCGGAACGCGAGCGGGAGCGTGCCGTGGCCGCCGCACGCGCGACGCTGGAAGAGATGGTGTTCTTCGACTACGACATGTCCGAGATCCGTTCGGACGCGGCAGCCACCCTCCGGGCCAAGGTGGGGATCCTGAGGGCGAGCCCCCAGGTCCAGATCCGGATCGAGGGTCATGCCGACGAGCGAGGCTCGACCGAGTACAACCTGGCGCTGGGGAACCGCCGGGCCGAGGCGGTACGCCAGTTCCTCGCGGGCTTCGGGTTGGACGCGAGCCGGTTCGCCATCGTCTCGTACGGTGAGGAGCGGCCGCTCGTCCGGGCATCCAATGAGGAAGCATGGACCCGGAACCGTCGTGCGCAGTTCCAGATCACCGCGGGAGCCAACGCCATAAACCCGGCCAACTGAACCTCAGGACCGCCTTTGGAACCCCCTCCTCCGCCAGCGGCGGAGGAGGGGGCCCCTGACCCATGAGACGCATGAGACCCTTCGCGGCGGCGCGCCTTCTGATGGTGACAGCCGCCGTCGTCACGCTCGGCGGATGCGCCACCAAGAGCGACATTCGCGATCTCCAGGACGAGCTGCGGGCCCTGTCGGCCCGTCAGGACTCCCTGATGGCGCAGCTCAGGATCCAGATGCTGAATGCCCAGGACACGATCCGGGGGCAGTCGGCGCAGCTCTTCGATTTCCGCGGGGAGCTGTTCCGGCAGCTGCGGAACCTGTCGGAAGGGATCGATCGTGTCGAGGTCCTGGCCGGATCGAACCAGAGGGCCATCGTCGGGATCCGGGACCAGCTCGCGAACCTGCGCCGCCTGCCTGCCGGAGGTGGGGTCGAGCCCGGGGGGCTCCCCGGGGAAGAAGGCGGCGAGGTGCCCGCCGGCGAGGCGCGGGAGATCTACAACGCCGCGGTGTCCCAGTACAACCGGGGCTCCCTAACGACGGCTCGGGCAGCCTTCGAGTCCTTCCTTCAGACGTATCCCACGCACGAACTGGCCCCGGAGGTCCGCTACCACCTCGCCGACATCCTCGTGCAGGAGAATCGGGTCGAGGAAGCGTTGGACGCCTTCCGGGAAATCCCCGAGCTCTTCCCGACCGCGCTGAATGTTCCGGACGCCATGTACCGCTCCGCCCTGCTCCTCATCGAGCTGGACCAGAGCGAAGAGGCCGCGGCGGTTCTGGAGCGGATCGTGAACACCTACCCGGACACCGACATGGCCGAGCTGGCCAGGGAGCGGCTCCGAGAGATCCGTTAGCAGCGCATGCGTTGTCCCGAGTGCGACGCCACCGACAACCGGGTTGTCGATACGCGGTCCAGCCGCGGAGGTCGCGCCGTGCGCCGCCGAAGGGAGTGCACCGTGTGCTCGTCGCGCTTCACCACGTACGAGTATATCGAGGAGCGCCCCATCCAGGTCCTGAAGCGGTCGGGCTCCGTGGAGGACTTCGATCGACGCAAGCTCGTGCACAGCTTGCGGACCGCCTGTGCCAAGCGCCCCGTGTCGGCGTCGGCCATGGAGAGCGTGGCGGACGAGATCGAGGACGCCCTGTCGCGTTACGCCGGTGTGGAGGTCCCGAGCGCCAAGCTCGGCGAGATGGTCATGGAGCGCCTGGGGAACCTGGACCGGGTCGCCTTCGTCCGGTACGCTTCGGTCTACCGGAACTTCCAGGACGCCGGTGAGTTCCAAGAGTTCGTGGACGAGATGACCCTACGCCAGGAGCGGGAGGAGCTTCGGCGCATTCAAGAAGAGCTCCCGTTCTGACGGTCACCCCTGCCAGCCCATGAGCCGCCGACGGAACCCACGAGGTGAGATGCCCTTCCTCGACCACCTCGAGGAGTTGCGGTGGCGAGTGCTTTACTCCCTCATCGCTCTCGTGGTGGGGACCATGGTGGGCTTCGCCCTGGTGTACTACTTCCAGGTTCTGGAGCTTCTCATCCAGCCCGTCCGCAGAGCGTTCGACAGCCCGGATCTCCAGCTCATCTATCTCTCACCGGCCGACCCTTTCTTCGTGATGCTGAAGCTGGGGTTGCTGGTGGGGATCATCCTGGCGTTCCCGGTGCTCGTCTATCACACGTGGTCGTTCCTCTCTCCCGCTCTGGAGAAGCGTGAGAAGCGAGCCATCGTGCCGGCTCTCTACCTCGGCCTGGTCCTCTTCATCGGAGGGGTGGCCATGGCCTACTTCGCCGCCCTCCCGGTGACGCTGGAGTTCTTCCGGGCGCTCATGGTCGAGGCCCTCAGGCCGGAGCTGGAGATCAACTACAC
>JBDHGI010000052.1:0-41199 GCA_039589955.1 Gemmatimonadota bacterium
CCGGCGCCGGAGGAGGCCGCGGCCGAGACGGTGACGGACCTTGAGGCGCTGGCGCCGGAGGAAGCCCCGGCGGAGGTGGTGCCCGACGCGGACTCCGGCGAGCTCCCCTCCGACGACATCCCGGACGAGCCCCTTGTCACTCGAACCATGGCGGAGCTCTACGCGCAACAGGGCCTGGCTGACCGGGCACTCGAGATCTTCTCCGAGCTTCTGTCGGCCACGCCGGAAGACCGGGAGCTCCAGGAACGGGTTCGCCAGCTCGAGGCCGCGTCGGCTGGGTCAGAGCTCCGGGTGTCTGAGCCGCAAGCGAAGGAGGAGGAGCCGGAGGATCATGAGTGGCAGTCCGCGCCTCCGGACGACGCAACGGGGGTCGACACTCCGTTCGCCTGGACGGACCAGGAGGTCCAGGGCGACAGCGAGGGACCGGGGATCTCGGCTTATTTCGACCGCGTCCTCTCATGGAGGTCGAAGAAAGTCACCGACGCGTCGGACAGCGTGGAGGAGGGGTGAAGCTCGCGGTGATCCATGGCCCGAACCTCGGCCTCCTCGGCCGTCGGGAGCCCGACATCTACGGAACCGACACTCTGGAGGACGTGGATCGGGCTTTGGGCGCCGAGGCGAAGGAGCTCGGCGCCGAGGTGGAGTCGTTCCAATCGAACCACGAGGGTGCGATCCTGGACTTCATCGAGGAGGCGTCGGCGCGCGTGGACGGCTTCCTGGTGAACCCCGGTGCCCTGACCCATACCTCAATCGCATTGCGCGATGCGCTCTGTGGTGTCGGGCTGCCCTTCGTGGAGGTTCACCTGTCCAATACGGCCGCGCGTGAACCCTTCCGGCGTCACTCCTATCTTTCCGACGTGGCAGCGGGCGTGGTTTTTGGATTCGGCGTGGACAGCTATCTTCTAGGGCTTCGGGGGCTAGCGTCCCGGATTCGGACTCTCAACGCCAACTAGCACACGAGGCCGCATGGCGAGCACCGCCGAATTCCGCAACGGCATGGTGCTGGAGATCGACGGCGATCTCTGGGCCATTACCTATTTCCAGCACGTGAAGCCCGGCAAGGGAGGTGCGTTCGTCCGCACGAAGCTCAAGAACGTCCTCACGGGTGCGGTGGTGGACAAGACCTACCGTGCGGGCGAGAAGGTGAATGACGTGCGTCTGGAGCGCCGGCCGGTCAACTACTCGTACACGGACGGCGCGCTGTACTACTTCATGGATCAGAATACCTTCGACATGATTCCCATCGCCGGGGACCTCATCGGCGAGGACCAGCTGAAGTACCTCAAGGAGAACATGGAGTGCGAAGGCCTGGTCCACGACGAGAAGGTCATCAGCGTGGAGCTGCCCTACTTCGTTGAGCTCGAGGTCGTCGAGACGGAGCCCGGTGTGAAGGGTGATACGGCCCAGGGCGGCACGAAGCCTGCCAAGCTCGAGACGGGGGCGACAGTTCAGGTGCCTCTGTTCGTCGACCAGGGAGATGTCGTGAAAGTGGATCGACGGGAAGACAAATACCTGACCCGGGTGAGCGGATGATCGACCTAGAGTTCCTGGAACGCCTGATCAAGGCCGTCGATCAGAGCAGCCTGGACTCCATCGAGCTCGAGCGCGGTGGAACCCGGGTGCGTCTGGCCAAGACCCCCGCCGTTGGCGCCGCGACGTCGATGACGCCCGTGGCGGCGCCGTTGGTCCAGGCTCCCGTTGCCCCGCCCGCCCCTGGCAATCCCATTCAGGAGCCGCCGCCGGCCGAAGCGCAGGCGCCCAGCTCGTCCAACCTGGTGGACGTGACCTCACCCATGGTTGGCACGTTCTACCGAAGCCCGGCGCCGGACGCTCCGGCATACGTGGAGAAGGGAAAGAGGGTCTCCAAGGGTGACACGTTGTGCATCATCGAGGCGATGAAGCTCATGAACGAGCTGGAGTGCGAGGTCGAGGGGACCATCGTCGAGATCCTGGTGGAGAACGCTCAACCCGTCGAGTACGGCCAGGTGCTCTTCCGGGTCGATCCCGGTTGATCCGAGGCGTTCTGACGACGGATTCCTGGGTGTTCCCCCGCATCGGTCGCCGGGGATTCCGCGCGCCTGCTCTCCTCAGGGGCCAGGGGCGTTCCGACGAGGGAGAAGATCCTTGTTTCAAAAGGTCCTGATCGCCAATCGTGGCGAGATCGCTCTCCGGGTCATCCGGGCATGTCATGAGCTGGGTGTCCAGACGGTGGCGGTCTACTCCGAGGCGGACCGCGAGTCCCTCCATGTACGTTTCGCCGATGAGGACGTCTGCATCGGGGGTCCGGCGGCGGCGGACAGCTATCTCAACATCCCACGCATCATTGCGGCCGCCGAAGTGACGGGGGCTGAAGCCATCCATCCGGGATACGGGTTCCTGGCGGAGAACGCGGAGTTCTGCGAGATCTGCTCCCGATCCGGCCTGGTCTTCATCGGACCGACCCCGGAGCAGATCCGCGCCATGGGAGACAAGGCCACGGCGCGGCGCACGATGATGGAGGTGGGTGTGCCCACGGTGCCCGGATCCGAGGGCATCGTGGAGGGCGTCGACGAGGCGGTACGGGTGGCCCGAGAGATCGGGTTCCCCATCATGATCAAGGCCTCGGCCGGCGGTGGGGGGAAGGGCATGCGTGTCTCCCAGGACGCCGAGAGCTTCCCAAAGCTGCTGAACGCCGCCCAGGTGGAAGCGAAGGCGGCGTTCGGGAACCCGGGCGTATACCTGGAGCGCTGCATCCTGAAGCCCCGCCACGTGGAGTTCCAGGTCTTCGGGGACCAGGAGGGGAGGGTGGTCCACCTGGGCGAGCGGGATTGCTCCATCCAACGTCGGCACCAGAAGCTCGTCGAGGAGGCTCCCTCACCCGCCCTGGACGAGGAGATGCGCGGCCGAATGGGTGATTCCGCGGTGAAGGCCGCTCAGGCCATCGACTACGTGGGTGCCGGAACCGTGGAGTTCCTCGTCGACGAGGCCGGCGAGTTCTACTTCATGGAGATGAACACTCGAATCCAGGTGGAGCACCCGGTGACGGAGGTGACGACCGGCTTCGACCTGGTGAAAGAGCAGATCCGGGTCGCGGCGGGTGAGCCGCTGAGCTTCAGGGGCAACGGCGAGGGCGTGCGCCATCGTGGGCACGCCATCGAGTTCCGCATCAACGCGGAGGATCCCGACCGCAATTTCGCGCCTGCCCCGGGTACCATCACCACCTTCCACCCTCCGGGCGGTCCTGGCGTCCGTCTGGACACCCACGTCTACACCGGGTACCGGGTCCCCCCCTACTACGACTCGCTCCTCGCCAAGCTGATCGTGAGCGGAAGCAGCCGGGCGGAGGCCATTCTCCGGGCGCAGCACGTTCTGGATCAGTTCATCATCGAGGGCGTGGCGACCACCCTCCCCTTCCTCCGCCAGATCGTGGAGGACGACCATTTCGTACGGGGTGAGGTGGATACGGGGTTCGTGGCGCGTCTGATGGAGCAGAAGGGGGGAGCTTGATGAAGGCCGACGTCTTCTTCACGCGCAGGGAGATGGACCCCGGCTCGGCTCAGGGCGCGACGGTCGTCGTGATCGATGTCTGTCGGGCCACGACGACGATGGTGGAGGCCCTGGCCCACGGTGCAACGCGCATCTTCCCCACCGCGTCGGCGGAAGACGCGGTGAAGCTGGCATCTTCGCTAGGGCGAGAAGACACGGTGCTGTGCGGGGAGAGGAAGGCCATCAAGATCGAGGGATTCGATCTCGGCAACTCACCGGCCGAGTTCACCCGGGAGGCTGTCGGGGGAAAACGCCTGGTCATGAGCACCACGAACGGCACCGCGGCCATCGCCGAGGTGAACGAGGCGAGTCGAGTCATGGTATGCGCGCTCACCAACCTGGGAGCCACGGCCTCTGCCGTGCAGGACGACGAGCGGCTGGTCCTGCTGTGTGCCGGGCGCGAGGGCCGCTTCGCGCTGGAAGACGCCCTGTGCGCCGGCCGGCTCCTGGCCCACCTCGGGGCCGGGAAGAAGAACGGCCCGACCCTCAGCGATGCCGCCCGCGCAGCCGTCGCGCTGGCCAAGGCCGTCACGCCCGATGTCGCGTTTCTCCGGAGCACGGCTGCCGGCCGCTCTTTGGAGGCCATCGGATTGGTGGGCGACCTCGAGATCTGCGGCGAGGTCGACCGACACAGCATCGTCGTGCTCATGTCCGACGGAGCCCTGGTGGTTGCCGGGGATTGACGACCAGGCATGTTCAACAAGCAGCAGCAGCGTGAGATCCTGGCCATCGGCCTCCTCGCTCTGGCGCTGTTCATGGTCGTGTCCCTGGTTCCGGTGTCGCTGTTCGGTGAGTCGGCCCTCGAGCGCTTCCCCAGTGGCAATGCCATGGGCGTGGTGGGGGCCACGCTGAGGGCTCTGCTCCGGACTTTCCTGGGAAGCGCGGCGTTCCTGGCTCCGGTGCTCGTGGCTCTGGGAGGACTCCGAGCCGGCGAGTGGGTGTCTGCCGAATGGAGCCTTCGTCTCACGCTCCTCGCGGTGGGGCTCACGATCCTCCTGCCCCTGGCCTCCTGGGTGGTCTTCTCCACGCCCGAGGCGGCCGGTTGGCTGGGCACCAGGCTGGGTGAGCCCATCGTGGATCTCATCGGGTGGCTGGGTGCCCTGATGCTGACCCTGGTGGGGTTCGTCGCCTTGTCGGTGGGCACGCTGGGTTGGAATCCTCTCCGCTCGCTGGGAAAGGGTGTGGTGGCCGGCACGGAGCTGGCCGGCCGGACGGCCAGGGTCCTGGCGGAGCGTGGCAGGGCGAGGGTGGAGGCCCGGAGCCGGCATGCCGAAGACGGGGTCGGCGATCCTCTCGAGGAGACACCCCTGGTGGAAGAGGTGGACGAGCCCGAGCTCTCGGAAGACCGCGTCGGGATCGTGGCCGTGGAGCCCGAGGAGGCGGAGACGGCAGAGGCGCAGATGGACGAGGTGCCGGAGCCCCTCGGTGCCCCCATCAAGGGAGAGGCGGGGATTCCCGTGCCGCCCCTCGACCTCCTCACTCCGCCGGAGGACCGGGACCGCATGGGGATGGAGCGGCAGCTGGACCAGCTGGGGACCATCCTCGTGGAGAAGCTCGGGACGTTCAACGTGCGGTGCGAGCTGGGAGGCCGGACCACCGGCCCCATGGTGACCCAATTCGAGATCGTGCCGGCCCCGGGCGTGAAGGTGAACCGAATCGCGAACCTGGACGCCGACCTGGCGCTGGCGATGAAGGCCTCCAGCGTCCGCATCGTCGCCCCCATCCCCGGAAAGGGCGCCGTGGGGGTAGAGATCCCGAACCCCCAGCCGGAGATCGTCAACCTCAGGGAGATCCTGGAGACGTCCGCATTCCGCAATGCCAGAGGAGAGCTCCCCCTGGCGCTGGGAAAGGACCTGAACGGGCGTCCCTACGTCGCCAACCTGGCGAAGATGCCCCACGTGCTCATCGCCGGCGCCACCGGCTCGGGCAAGTCCGTGTGCCTGAATACGATCGTGACGAGCCTGGTGTACAAACACACGCCGGAGACCCTTCGCCTCCTCATGATCGACCCGAAGATGGTGGAGCTCTCGGTCTACTCGAGGCTACCCCATCTACGCCACAACGTGGTCACCGACCCAAGAGACGCCGCAGGTGTATTGAAGTGGGCAGTGCTCGAGATGGAGCGACGGTACGGGCTGCTCAAGGCCAACCACGTCCGCTCCATCGCCGAGTTCAACCGAAAGGCCCGGGACGGGGCCGTCATGCGCCAGGCGGAGCCGGCGGGCCCAGAGGGTGATCCCGACCGCTGGCTCTACGCCGACGGGCCCATGCCGTACATCGTGGTCGTAGTGGACGAGTTGGCGGATTTGATGATGACCGTACAGAGCGAGGTGGAGAAGCCCTTGACCCAGTTGGCCCAGAAGGCCCGGGCCATCGGAATCCACCTCATCGTCGCCACGCAGCGCCCCTCGGTGAACGTGATCACCGGCCTCATCAAGGCCAACTTCCCGACGCGCATCGCTTTCCGAGTGGCGTCGAAGACGGATTCGCGCACCATCCTCGATCAGAACGGGGCCGACGCGCTCCTCGGCAACGGCGACATGCTCTTCCTTCCCCCCGGCGGGAGCGAGCCGGTCAGGATCCAGGGTGCCTTTCTGCCCACAGACGACACCGAGCAGCTCATGAAGTGGTACGCGGAGCTGCAGGAGCGCCACGGGGCGGTCGTGGAGCCCGCCTTGGAGAGCGTCGGGGATGAGCACGACATCCTGGAGGAGGTCAGAAGTCGGGAGCTGGTGGAGGCCGCGGCCGCAGCCGAGGAGATCGCCGGCGACTGGGACGATCTCTTCCAGAGGGCGGCGGAGGTCTGCATCCAGAACGGAGGGGGCTCGACCTCCCTCCTCCAGCGCAGGCTGAGCATCGGGTACGGAAGGGCGGCTCGCATCGTCGACCAGCTTGAGGACGCCGGCGTTCTGGGCCCGCCCGACGGCTCGAAGGGACGGGAGGTGCTCATGAGCCTCGATGAGCTGGACGCCTTCCTCGGGCCCGGCGGAGGTGCTCCGTGATCCGCGTCCGGCTACCCCTGGCCTTGCTGGTGGCCCTCCCCGGGGCTGTGACGGGCCAGGACCAACGCGCTCTGCCCGTCCTCGAGGAGGCCGCCTCCAAGTACGCGGGGGTCACCTCGCTGTGCGCCGACTTCGCGCAGCGGCTGGAAGTCCCCCTCCTCGGGGACGACCGCAGCGGGAGAGGCCGCATGTGTCAGGCTCGCCCGGATCGCTTCGCCATGCGCTTTTCGGAGCCCGCCGGGGACCTGGTCGTCCTCGACGGCTCCTCGGTGTGGCTCTACTACCCGAGCGTCGACGACAAGCAGGTCATCCGGCTGCCCGTGACGGCCACGGCCGGCGGCTTCGACCTGCACCGGGAGTTCCTGGACCGCCCCGCGGAGAAGTACATGGCCACCTACGAGGGGGAGGATTCGGTTGCGGGCCGGCCCACGCATCGGATCCGGCTGGTCCCTCGATCTCCCACGTCCTACCAGCAGGCCGTGGTCTGGATCGATCGCTCCGGATGGCTCCTTCGTCGGGTCAGGGTCGAGGAGGAGAACGGCACGGTGCGGACGGTGACGCTGGAGCGTGTGGAGCTCGACCCACAGGTGCCCGAGGACTGGTTCACCTTCAAGCCTCCCCCCGGAGCCCAGGTCATCCGTCGATGAGACGAGGACACCCCTGATGGCGAGGGTGCGTGATCTCCCGGTCTTCCCGCTCTCGCCCGAGCCCGTGCGACCCGGTGTCGGCTCGGACGCAGCGTCGGTCCAGCTCCATATCGAGCCTACCGGCGCCGCCTCCGGGACCCGCATCGCCCTGGTCACGCTGGGGTGCGACAAGAACACCGTGGACTCCGAGCGGATCATGGCGGCGCTGGTCGGAAACGGAGCCCTGGTCTCATCAGACCCCGAAGGCGCCGACGTGGTCATCGTGAACACGTGCGGCTTCATCCAGGCGGCGAAGGAGCAGTCCATCGAGACGCTGCTGGAGGCCTGTGAGCTCAGGAGCGACGGCGCCCTGAAGGCGGTGGTTGCCGTTGGGTGCATGGTGCAGCGCTACCGAGGGGAGCTCGAGGCCGAGATCCCCGAAGTCGATGTCTTCATGGGGCTGGACGAGCTCCACGGGCTGGTGCCGGAGCTGAGACTGCGGGGGCTGCTGCCGGATGATGCAGAGGGCCTGCCCGTCATGGAGCGACCCCTGAGGGTGCTTTCCAGCGAGACGCCCCACACGTCGTACCTGAAGATCAGCGAGGGATGCGATCACTCTTGCTCGTTCTGTGCCATTCCTCTCATGCGTGGGCTCCACCGATCCCAGCCCGTCGACGAGCTGGTCAGGGAGGCGGCAGGCCTCGGCGCCCAGGGAGTGCAGGAGATCAACATCGTGTCTCAGGACACGACCTGGTACGGGCGGGATCTTCAGCGGGGGCCCGCCGGCCGGGAGGCTCCGCTCCTTCCCGAACTGCTCCGCGCATTGCTGGACGGCACGGACGTTGCCTGGTACCGCCTCTTCTACATGTACCCGTCCGGCATCACTCCGGCTCTGGTGGAGCTCTTGGCCTCCGAGCCCCGGATCGTCCCCTATCTCGATCTCCCCATCCAGCACGGAAGCGACCGGATGCTGGAGCGGATGCGGCGCCCCGAGCGTCGCCATACCATTGTGGAGCGGGTGGCGTGGCTGAGGAGCGCCATCCCGGACGTGACCCTCAGGACCACGGTGATCGTCGGCTTTCCCGGAGAGACCGACCAGGACTTCAGGGAGATGCTGGACCTCCTCGAGGAGATCGAGTTCGATCGTGTGGGTGCCTTCACCTACTCCGTCGAAGAGGGAACGCGGGCGGCAGAGATGGAGGGCCATCTTCCCGAATCGGTGAAGATCGAGAGGCTCGAGGAGCTGATGGAGCTCCAGCGGGGAATCTCCTTCGACCGGAACCTGGCTCAGGTGGGTCGGGAGGGGATGGCTCTGGTGGACCAAATCGTGACGGGGGACCCGGAATTCGGCGCCGTCGCCCGCACCGAGGGTCAGGCGCTGGATGTGGACGGGGTGACCCACGTCCGGTCCGGTGCGCCCCTCGCCGCGGGGCAGATGGTGAGGATCGAGATCGTGGATGCTCTGGACTACGACCTGGTGGGGGAGGTGCGATGAAGCGGTTGACTGGAGTGGCGAAGGCGGGGTTGGTGCTGGTGGTCTCGGCGGTCCTGACGATACCGCAGACGGCGTCGGCGCAGGACCTGGCCGACTTCGACTACGAGAACCTCTCGTTTCGCGGTGTCGGCCTGGAGTGGGGATACCTGGTGGCGTCCAGGGTCGACGCGACGCAGAGCCTGGGATTGCGCATGGATCTCGGGTACCTGGGGCCCGGGGTCAGGATTCTCCCGGGCTTCTCCTACTGGAGCTCGACCTTCAAGGACAGCGAGGTGAGGGAGCTGGAGGATCGCGTGGCGTCCCTCGTGGCCGATCAGGTAGGTGGCCCGCCCCCCCCGGTGGATCTGGGGGTCATAGACTGGTCGGACATCGTGCTCTCGCTCGATGCCCAGGTGGTGTGGCGGGTACCCTTCGACGCCCTGACGTTCGCAGGGCTCGGGGGTTCCGTGCACCTGCTCGACGGGGACGGCAACGCCATCAACGGGACTTTCGTGGAGGATCTCCTCGACTCCGTGACGGCGGGGGTGAACGTGCATGCCGGGGTCGAGTATCCGGTGGCGCGGCGTCTGAGGCTCTCCGGCCAGGGACGATACGAGGTCCTGGGCGACCTGCAGTACTTCGAGTTCCGTTTGGGCGGACACATCATGACGGGGGATCCTGCCCCGGGAGAGGTCCGGTAGACATGGTTGGGGAGGGAGGAAGGCCGGCCCGGGTCGCCGTCGTCGGCACCGGCGCCATCAGCCAGATCGTGCACGTCCCGATCCTCGCCGAGCGGCAGGATGTCGAGCTCGCGATCCTGGCCGACGCCGACGAGGCCAAGGCCCGCACTGTCGCGAAGCGCTTCGGCGTCCCGGAGGTGCTCGATCCCCCGTCGGCGCTTCGTCGAGACGACCTGGACGCGGTCGTGTTGTGCACACCCGCCTACGCCCACGAGGAGCTGGCGATGGAGGCCCTGCGGGCGGGGTTGACCCTCTTCGTCGAGCGACCCATCGCCCTCGACGCCGAGGGCGCCGAGCGGATCCTGGACGCCGCACGCGAATCGGGCTCGGCACTCGTGATGGGGCTTCCCCATCGGTTCCGTCCGGAGGTCGCCGCCCTGCGGAGCTTCGTGGCAGGAGGCGAGCTCGGCGATCCCTACGCGGTGCGGAGTAGCTGGCTCACCCGCAAGGTCCCGGCGGGTCGGCCCTCCTGGCGCCACGACGCGCGTCGCGGGGGGGGCGCCATGAGGGATCTCGGCGTCTCTGCCCTCGACCTGTGTCTCTGGGTTGTCGGGTATCCGGAGATCAAGAGGGTGAGCGCCGTGATGCACCGCTTCGACCTCGAGGTGGAGGAGGCGGCCACCCTCATGATGGAGAGCGCCGAGGGCATCGTCTTCACCCTCGAGGTCAGCTCCCGGTACTACGCCGGAAAGGACCGCTACTTCGCCCGGGTCATGGGGACCGAAGGCAGCGGGTCCCTCCCCCCGCTGGAGATCTATCGACAGCTGGGGGGACGCCCCCTCGACGTGACACCCCGGCAGCCTCGGCCCCGGGGTGGCGAGAACCTGTACATGAACGCCTATCGGCGCCTCCTGGACCACTTTCTCCGGGTCGTGGCGGGCAACGCCGAAGCTCCGCTGCCCGTGCAGCAGGTGAGCCTGATGCGGGTAATCGAGGCGGCGTACGCGTCCGATCGGGAAGACCGGGAGGTCGAGCCATAGGACCGACGGCTGGAAGCGCCGCTTCCACGGTCTCCTCACGGCGTCGGGCCCTGGCGGAGCTGCTCTGGCCCCGCCGGGGGGAGCGCTTGCTTCCGGCCGTGTCCGCGCTCCTGCTGGCGGCTTCGTTCCCTCCACTCCATCCGTTGCTCCTGCCCTTCGTGGGGTTGGTGCCCTTCGCCCTGTGGATCCACTCCCTGACCCCTGATCGGGACGGAAGGCGAGCCGCGGTGCGAGGTGGCCTGACCTTCGGCGTGATCTACTTCGGCATCGTGTTCTACTGGATCCTGGTCGCTCTGGTCTGGTTCACGAAGCTGGCCATCGTCGCCTATCTGGCATCCGTTGCCACCCTCGCCGGGCTCGCGGCTCTCTTCGCGTGGACCCTCCACAGGGCGGTGCACGGCGTCGGGGCGCCCCTCTGGCTGGCCCTGCCCGTCGCGTGGACGGCGGCAGAGTGGTTCCGGGCGCACTGGCCCAGCTCCCTGGCCTTCCCGTGGCTGGGCCTCGGCACTTCGCTGTCGGGGTTCCCGGAGCTGGTGGGCATGGCCGAGATCGTGGGAGCGCGAGGCGTAACGCTGTGGATCGCTCTGGTGAACGGTCTGCTGGCCTCCTCGATGCTGCGGTGGCGGGAGCGAGGCCCCGTGCGGGCCCTGATGGCGGTCCTCGCCCTGGTGCTGCTCGTGCCCACCACCTGGGGCGTCTGGCGGGCGCGCACCTTGGCGGTGAGGGAGGCGGCCAGGGTGGCGGTGGTACAGCCCAACATCCCCGAGCACATCAAGCTCGACGCCACCCAGGCCTTGGACAGCACCTTCGCCTCCCTCGATCGCCTCCTGCCGAGGATCGGGCCGGGGTCGGTGGATCTGGTCGTGCTGCCCGAGGTGACGCTGCCGCTGTACCCCAGGGCGCCGAACGCCGCGGGCCCCATGGCCCGGGTGCAGGCCTACAGCCGGGAGATCGGAGCGCCGCTACTCCTGGGGGGGTTGGGCTACGAAGAGACGGGCACCGGCGGATACGTGCCCTTCAACTCGGCGTTCTTGGTGGAGCCCCAGGGTCTCACCGGCTACCAGTATGACAAGCGGTACCTGGTTCCCTTCGTGGAGCGCGTGCCGTTGGTCCCCTCGGGGTGGCTCACGAGCCTGCGGTATTTCGGAGGGTTCGGCCCGGGGCAGGGATGGCCGCTGGCCGAGGTGGACGAGACGGCCTACGGGGTCTTGATCTGCTACGAGTCCACCTACCCCCAGGGCTCGCGCGCCTTCCGCCGGGAAGGCGCCGACGTGCTCCTCAACATCACCAACGACGCGTGGTACGGGCGGGAGCCCTGGTATGCGCGAACCACCGCGCTCTGGCAGCATCCGGCGCACATGGTGATGCGGGCCATCGAGAACCGCATGGGTGTCGCACGGGCCGCCAACACGGGAATCTCACTCTTCGTGGACCCGGTCGGACGGGTCTACAACGCCACGCGGCTCTTCGGGGCGGACCTCCGTGTCGACACCGTCTACACGACGGATCTGGTCACGTTCTACACGCGGTTCGGGGACCTGGCGGGAACCGGCTCCGCCCTGGCCGCTGTGCTCCTTCTCGCCGCGGCTTGGCGCCTGGACCGTCGCTTTCCCGCTCTGGACCCCTCGACTCGTCACGATTAACTTTTCCAGGCTATAGAACAGGTCGCCTGCTCGAGGCGGCATGAGGCAACCCGGGCCCGGGGCCCCACGCGGCACCCAGGCCCGTTCCACTTCGGCGTGTGGAGCTGGACATGAAGCAGGGCATCCATCCCGAGTACAAGACGGCGACGGTCATCTGCGCCTGCGGCAACCGGTTCGAGACGATGTCGACGGTGGAGGAGGTCCATATCGAGATCTGCTCGGTGTGCCATCCCTTCTACACCGGGAAGCAGCGTCTCGTGGATACCGCGGGCCGCGTCGACCGCTTCAAGAAGAAGTACGAGAAGGTCCGAAAGTGAGCCGGACGGCCGGGGCTCTCCTCGGCCATCCGAGGTCCGGCACGGCGCACCCACCGCGGTGACCGCCGCGGCACTTCCATGAAATCTCCCACGTTGGATCCCCGTCTCGACCAGCGCCTTCAGGAAGCGGAGGCGCGCTTCTCCGAGCTCGACGAGGAGCTGGCCAGCCCGGAGACCCTCTCCAACCCGGACCTCCTACGGGAGCTGGGGCAGGAGCGGGCTCATCTGGAGCCGCTGGTCTCCACCGGGCGGGCACTCCGCTCGGCCTTGCGGGAGCATGGGGAGGTGACGGAGCTCGGGCGAAACGCCGACGACCCTGAGATGAGGGCCATGGCCGAAGAGGAGGTCGAGGGTCTCGAGAGCCGCATCGAGGCCCTGTCGGCCGAAGCCCGTCGGCTGCTGATCCCCAGGGATCCTCTGGAGGACCGGCCCGCGGTGGTGGAGATCCGGGCGGGGACCGGAGGTGACGAGGCCGCGTTGTTCGCCGCCGATCTCATGCGGATGTATGGGCGCGTGGCTGAGCGACAGGGATGGTCCGTGGAGCTCGTGAGCCTCTCGGAGGGTATCCCGGGGGCCGTCAAGGAGGTCATCTTCACCGTCCGGGGCCGGGGGGCGTACGGTCGCCTCCGCTTCGAATCGGGCGTGCACCGGGTCCAGCGCGTCCCGGAGACCGAGAGCCAGGGACGGATCCACACTTCGGCCGCCACCGTCGCCGTCCTTCCCGAGGCGGAAGAGGTGGACCTTCAGATCGACCCGGCCGACCTGAGGGTCGACGTGTTCCGGTCGTCGGGGCCCGGGGGGCAGTCGGTGAACACCACGGACTCGGCGGTGCGCATCACCCACATCCCCACCGGGCTCGTCGTCTCGTGTCAGGACGAGAAATCCCAGCACAAGAACAAGGCCAAGGCCCTCAAGGTGCTCCGCAGTCGACTCCTCGACCAGATGATCGCCGAGCGGGAAGCAGAGCGGGCGCGGGACCGCAAGACCCAGGTCGGGACGGGAGATCGATCCGCCAAGATCCGCACCTACAACTTCCCGCAGAACCGGGTTACGGATCATCGCATCGGCCTCACGCTCTACTCCCTCGGAGAGGTCCTGGAGGGGGATCTCGAGGAGCTGGTCAGCGCGCTCCGGCTGGCCGCCGAGGAGGAGCGCATGGAGCGGGAGCGGACGTGAGGGAGGAGGCCGGCGCCACGACCATGGCTCCACCGAGCGACGACGACGTATGGACCGTGCTGCGTCTGATGACCTGGAGCGGCGACTACCTGAAGGCGAAGGGAGTCGAACGAGGTCGCCTGGACGCCGAGCATCTTCTCGCGCACGCCCTTGGAGTCCAGCGGCTCCAGCTCTATCTCCAATATGATCGGCCCCTGGAGAGGTCGGAGTTGGACCGGTTCCGTCCCCTCCTCCGCCGTCGGGCGGCGCGGGAGCCCCTGCAATACATCGTGGGCCGAGCGGCCTTCCGGGAGCTGGACCTCAAAGTGGACTCGCGGGTTCTCATTCCGCGGCCGGAGACCGAGGTTCTCGTGGACGAGGTCCTCCAGTGGAGTCGGGGAAGGGAAGACCTGACCGCTCTGGACATCGGCACCGGCTCGGGAGCCATCGCGCTGTCGCTGCTGGTGGAGGGTCCGTTCGGGAAGGTGGTCGGCACCGACGTCTCGGCCGAAGCGTTGGAGCTCGCGCGCGAGAATGCCCTAGGCCTGGGGCTCGAGGATCGCGTCGAGCTTCGCCTGGGGTCGCTGTTCGACCCCGTCGACACGGGCCAGCTCTTCGATGTGGTGGTGTCGAATCCGCCCTACATCGCCGACGCGGAGGCGTCGGATCTGCAGCCCGAGGTCGGTCTGTGGGAGCCGGAGCAAGCCCTCTTCGGGGGTGCGGATGGGCTGTCGGTCATCCGCTCGGTCGTCAAGGGCGCCGGCACGGTCCTGAGATCTCCCGGGCTGCTGGCCCTGGAGGTGGGGGAGCGGCAGCCCGGAGTCGTCGTGACGGCGCTGGACGCGACCGGAGATTACGAGGACGTCCGTGTGCGCAGGGATCTGACAGGACGCCAGCGCGTGGTGCTTGCCCGTCGGGCCGGCGCCAGTTGACTCGAAGACAAGAAAAGGGGATGGAGAATGGCGGGAATCTACGAGATGGCGAAGGAGCTCGGTGGGGCGCTGGCCCGCACCGACGAGTACCAGACCTTGAAGCAGACAGGAGAGGCCGTGGACCAGGAGCGGGACCTGGTCGAGCTCAAGAACCGCCTTCAGGAGCTCGAGGCGAAGATCCAGGCGTCCCTGCGGGCGGGTCAGCAGCCGGACGAGGAGGTCACGACGGCGTATCAGACCGCGGCCGAAGAGCTTCAGGCGAAGCCCGTCTTCCAGAGATTCGTTGCCGCTCAGGCGAACTTCGAGAAGGTGATGTACAAGGTCAATGAGACCATGGCCCAGGGACTCCAGGAAGGAGCCCAGAGCAAGATCATCCTCTCCTCATGACTGCGGGGTCATGAAGCGCGAGCGTCCGACCTCCTGCCCTGAATCCGAGAATCCGATTTCGAACGAGAGAGCTTCGTGAAGCAGCCATCTGAGATCCGCCCTGCCACCGGAAGGCTCGGTGTGCTCCTCCCGGGGTTCGGCGCCGTCGCCACCACGTTCGTGGCCGGCGTCGAAGCGGCGCGCCGTGGGCTGGCCAGGCCCATCGGCTCCCTGACGCAGATGAACACCATCCGCCTCGGGAAGCGCACCGACGGCCGCGCTCCCTTCATCAAGGACTTCGTGCCCCTCGCCGGGCTCGACGACCTGGTGTTCGGAGCGTGGGACCCCATCCCCGACGACGGCTACGCCAGCGCCCTGACCGCCGGGGTGCTCCACAAGGAGAGCCACCTCGATCCCATCAGGGAGTTCCTCGAGGCCATCAGGCCCATGCCGGCGGTGTTCGACACGGCGTACGTGAAGAAGCTCGACGGCCCCAACAAGAAGTCGGGTCCCACCAAGAGGGATCTGGCCGAGCAGCTCCGAGCGGACATCCGGAAGTTCAAGGATGACAACCAGTGTGACCGCCTCGTCATGGTCTGGTGTGGCTCCACCGAGGTGTACATCCGCCCTGGGCCCGCCCACGAGAGCCTGGAGGCCTTCGAGAAGGCCATGGAGCAGAACGACCCCACCATCGCTCCGAGCATGCTGTACGCGTACGCCGCCATCATGGAGGACGTGCCCTACGCCAACGGCGCTCCCAACTGCTCGGCGGACTTCGGGGCCCTGGAGAAGCTGGCGGCCGACCGCGGCGTCCCCATCGCCGGAAAGGACTTCAAGACGGGCCAGACCCTCATGAAGACCATCCTGGCCCCCGGCTTCAAGACGCGCATGCTGGGCCTGTCTGGATGGTTCAGCACCAATATTCTCGGGAACCGGGACGGCGAGGTGCTGGACGATCCGGAGTCCTTCAAGAGCAAGGAGGTGTCGAAGCTCGGCGTGCTGGAGCACATCCTTCAGCCCGAGACATATCCGGAGCTCTACGGTGACATGTACCACAAGGTCCGGATCAACTACTACCCGCCGCGGGGGGACAACAAGGAGGGGTGGGACAACATCGACATCTTCGGGTGGATGGGGTATCCGATGCAGATCAAGGTGGACTTCCTCTGCCGGGATTCCATCCTCGCCGCTCCCATCGTCCTCGATCTGGCCCTCTTCCTGGACCTGGCACATCGTGCGGGGATGAGGGGCATCCAGGAGTGGCTCTCCTTCTACTTCAAGAGTCCCCAGACGGCACCGGGCCTCTACCCGGAGCACGACATCTTCATCCAGCACTGGAAGCTCAAGAACACCCTCCGCTGGATGATGCGGGAGGAGATGCTCACGCACCTCGGTGTGGAGTACTACGACTGACGCCCCGGGGCCCCGGCCCGGGTCGATGGACTGATGGAGTCGCGGCGACGAGGCGAGATGGCTGAGGCACCCGTCCGGGACCAGGGACGCTTCATCGTGCTGGAGGGTGGTGAAGGCGTCGGGAAGACCACTCAGGTCGATCTCCTGGGTGCGTGGCTGAAGGAGAGGGGGATCTCCCACCGTGTCACGCGGGAGCCGGGCGGCACGCCTGTGGGAGAAGCCATCCGGAGCGTCGTCCTGGGTCGGACGGACCTCCGGATGCCCCCGGAGTCCGAGCTATTCCTGATCCTCGCGGCCCGGGCTGCCTTCGTCCGGGAGATCGTCCGTCCCGCCCTGGTCACCGGAACGGTCGTGATCGCGGATCGGTTCTCCCTTTCCACGCTGGCGTACCAGGGGTATGCTCGAGGTCTGGACCTTGCCCGGGTGCGGCGGGCCATCGACATCGCCACCGACGGGCTGGAGCCGGACCTGTACGTGGTCCTCGACGTTCCCGTCGAGCACGGCATCCGGAGGAAGCAGCGGGGTGGCATGACGCCCGACCGCATCGAGCAGGAGGGCACCGACTTCCTGCAGCGGGTGCGGAACGGGTATCTTGCCCTCGCGGAAGAGCAGCCCAGGGCCAGGCTGGTCGACGGCCTCGGAACGCCGGAGGAGGTCCACCTCCGCGTCCGCCGGCTGCTTGAAGAGACGTTTCCCGAGACCTTCTTGCCCCGTCGAGGGTAGAGATACGTTCGCCCAGCTGATCCTGGGTCCACGAGGCATTCCGTGAGGTCGAGCATGCGCAAAGGCGTTCTCACACCCCTGTTGGTCATGACCGTTGCCGTGGGAGCCGGAGGTTGGCTCCTCCAACAGGGCGTCGACCGTGCCGAGAACGTGTACGTCAAGGTCCGCCTCTTCGAGGAGGTGGTGGACCGCGTGGAATCGTCGTTCGTCGAGGAGGTGGATCGTCAGGGCATCTACAGCTCCGCCATCGACGGGGTCCTCCAGGACCTTCGGGACCCATATACGAGCTTCCTGGAGGCCCGGGACTTCGAGAACCTGCGGATCCGGGGGATCGACGGTGACTACGGCGGCGTGGGTCTCGAGGTCGTCGAGCGCAACGGGTGGGTGACGGTGGTCAGCCCCATTCCCGGTACGCCGGGGTCGCGGGCCGGAATCCGCGCCGGCGACCAGTTCTTCGAGATCGAGGGTCACGCGGCCGATACCATGAGTACCGACCAGGCCGTGGCCCTCCTGCGCGGCCGCCCCGGCAGCGAGGTGTCGGTGAGGATCCTCCGTCCAGGCGTGGAGGAGCCCATTCCCTTCACGCTCGCCCGGGCCATCATCGAGCTCAAGGCCGTCCCCTTCACGGCGCTTCTGGACGGTGGGGTCGGCTACGTACCCCTGCAGAGCGTGCTGGAGTCCGCCTCGACGGAGATCCGATCCGTGCTGGACTCGCTTCGATCCGAGGGCATGAGGGCCGTCGTGCTGGATCTGCGTGGGAATCCGGGGGGGCTGCTCGACGAGGGGATCGCCGTATCCGACGTGTTTCTCGACGAGGGCCTGGCCGTCGTGGAGACCCGGGGGCGGGAGAGGGGGCAGAACGTATCCTACGAGGCCAGTCGGCCGGACGGGTATCCGGGGTTGCCCATCGTGATCCTGGTGAACGGAAGCTCGGCTTCGGCCAGCGAGATCATCGCCGGCGCCCTCCAGGACCATGATCGAGCCCTCGTCCTGGGTGAGAGCACCTTCGGGAAGGGCTCGGTGCAGAGCCTCTACCCCCTCAGCGACGGGAGCGTCCTCCGGCTGACGACGGCTCGTTGGTACACGCCGGTCGGCCGCTCCATCGATCGGGATCCCGAGAGCCGGAGAGTCGCCGTGGAAGGGCACGTGGCCCTGACCCTCGATGGCCAGGTCACCTTCGAGCCCGACACCGAGTCCCGTCCCACCTACGAGTCGGTGAGTGGCAGGACCCTCCTCGGTGGCGGAGGCATCACACCGGACGTGTTCGTGCAGCCCGAGACCCTCTCGGTGTCCGAGGAAGCCGCCGTGCGGGCCATCTATCAGCAGGCGGGAGCGTTCAACGTCGCCCTGTTCAACTTCGCGGTTCGTTACGTGGGCGAGCATCCCGGACTCGACAGGGACTTCACGCTCGGGGAGAACGACCTGCAGGCATTCTACCGTGCCCTCCCGGAGTGGAGCGTGACGGTGGACCGGGACGACTTCCGGATGGCATCGCGCTTCGTCCGGTATCATCTGGAGCGCGAGATCGCCCTCCAGGCCTGGGGCGAGCAGGGCCAGTTCCTGAGGGACATCGCAGCCGATCGGCAGCTTGCCAGGGCCCTCGAGCTCCTCGCCGGCGTGGAGTCCACGGAGGAGCTTCTCCGAAGGGCGGCGTCGGACGACCCGGCCGCTCCCCGGGAGGGGGCCTGACCTCGGTGCCGCCACGGCCGATGGCCGATGCCGGCATTCTCCTGACCTGGCGCTTCGGGCTTCTTCCCCAGTGTCGCTCGGGTCCCGTCGACGGCCCATGTCTTCAGGGCGGGAGCACCTGGACGTGATCGAGGTGGTCCGGGGAGGGGTGGTGGAGTCCCGCCATGCGGTTCACGTTGCCGTCACGGATTCGAGCGGGAGGCTGGTCGCCGCCACCGGGGACGCCCGTTCCAGGACGTTCTACCGGTCGGCGGCAAAGCCATTCCAGGCACTGCCGCTCGTCGAGGATGGAGTCGTGGACCGTTTCGGGATCACTGGCGAGGAGCTCGCCGTCTGCTGTGCTTCACACGAAGCGGAGCCCGGGCACGTGGCGGCCGCCCACTCCGTCCTGCGCAAGGCAGGTCTGGACGAGACGGATCTGCGATGCGGACCACACGCCCCCTTCTCCGAATCGGAAGCCCGCGAGCTGGTCCGACGGGGTGAGGAGCCCCGGCCGATCCACAACAACTGCTCCGGGAAGCATGCGGGTATGTTGGCGCTGGCCGTGGCCAGGGGATGGGATTGCGAGGGGTATCACAGGGAGGAGCACCCGGTGCAGCAGAGGATGCGAGCCGAGGTCGTCCGCTGGGCAGAGCTTCCGGACGGTCAGGTGGGGTCGGCGGTCGACGGGTGCGGGGTCACGTGCTTCTCCCTGCCTCTGGCGGCCATGGCGGCGTCCTTCGCCCGGTTCGCAGCCGCGGCCGCCCGGGGAGAGCCGGCGGCCACCGTGATCTCGGCCATGACCGATCACCCTTTCATGGTCGGGGGGACGGGACGGACCTGTACGGAGGTCATGGAGCGTACGGGCCCCCGGGCCTTCGTGAAGCTGGGAGCGGAGGGGGTCTATGGAGGCGGCCTCGTGGAGGAGGGGATCGGATTCGCCATCAAGGTGGAGGACGGAGCCCACCGGGCCGTCGACGTCGCGTTGCTCAGGGTGCTGGAGAAGCTCGGGGCCCTGGGCCGCTCGGACCTCGAGGCCCTCGACCACCGGCGGCGTCCGGTCGTGAGCAATACCAGGGGCGAGGCGGTGGGGGAGATCCGTGCCTCTTTCCAGCTCGGGGCCCCGTGACCGACTCCCCTCTTTCCCGGGCTCAGGAGGCGTTGGTGGCCCTCAGCGCCGCGTTTGCCCAGGGCCGCAGCGAGGCGGTCGACCGGGCGCTCCGGGAGGCGGATGCCGTGACGGATGCCGGGGAGGTGGAGGAGGCCATCCTCCAGAGCTACCTGTTTCTGGGGTACCCCGCGGCCCTGAACGCCTTCGGACGCTGGAGGGACATCACGGGCCGGGAAGCCGGCGACCCTCCGCCCGACGAAGGGCGCTGGCGGGAGCGAGGCGAGCGGGTCTGTGCCGCCGTCTACGGCGGCCAGTACGAGAGCCTGAGGGAGAACGTCAGGCGGCTTCATCCAGAGATGGAGCAGTGGATGCTGGACGAGGGATACGGGAAGGTGCTGGGCCGGCCCGGCCTGCCCCTGACCACGAGAGAGCTCTGCATCGTGGCGCTCCTGGCCGTGCTGGACGCCCCGAGACAGCTCTACTCCCACGTGCGCGGCGCTCTCAACGTGGGGGCCTCTCCCCTCGCCGTCCGGCGGGCCCTGACCCTCGCCGCCCCCTTCGGCACCGAGGAGGCGCGGCTTCGGGCCTCCGAGGTGCTCGACACGGTCCTGCGGCGCGCGTCCAGCGCGGTCTGAACGTGTTCGTCGATCGCGCGGTCATCGCGGTCAGGGGAGGCGTCGGCGGCTCCGGCGCCGAGGCCTTCCGCAGGGAGAGCGGGGTACCGCGCGGAGGGCCGTCCGGAGGGGACGGGGGAAAGGGTGGAGACGTCGTCCTGGAGGTGGATCCCCAGCTGTCGACCCTTCTGGACTTCAGCTACCGCCGGCACTATCACGCACCCCGAGGCCGTCACGGCGAGGGGAGCAACCGCACGGGCCGGTCCGGCGAGGAGATGGTCCTGAAGGTCCCCCCCGGCACCGTGGCCCGGGACGAGGGGACCGGAGAGGTCCTGGGCGAGCTCTTGAGTCCCGGAGAGCGTCTCCTGGTGGCGCGCGGCGGGCGGGGGGGGCGGGGGAACGCCCGCTTCGCCACGGCCCGGGAGCAGGCGCCGCGCCGGTGGGAGCCGGGTGAGGAGGGAGAAGAGCGCCGGGTGATCCTGGAGCTGAAGCTCATCGCCGACGTCGGGCTCGTAGGGGAGCCCAACGCGGGGAAGTCCACGTTTCTGTCGGTGGTCACGTCCGCCCGGCCCAAGGTGGCCGACTACCCGTTCACCACGGTGACGCCGAACCTGGGTGTCGTGGAGCTGTCCGGCTTTCGCGCGTTCGTCATCGCCGACATCCCGGGCATCATCGAGGGAGCCCACGAAGGCAAGGGGCTCGGCCATCAGTTCCTTCGCCACATCGAGCGCACGCGTACCCTGGCTCTGCTGGTCCCGGTGGACGTCGAGGATGTCCAGGCGGAGTACGACGCGTTGCGCTCCGAGCTGGAGGCGTACTCGGAGAGCCTGGCCCGGCGGCCCCACTGCGTCGTCTTCACGAAGATGGATCTCTTGGGTCCGGAAGCGGACCCACCCTCGCTGGCGGCGCCGGACGCGTGGGGTGTCTTCGCCGTCTCCTCCGTGGCGCGAAGGGGGCTGTCCCGGCTCACCGAGGCGCTGTGGCAGAGGAGCAGGATCCCCGATTCGGGGGAGAGCCGGAACGACGGCGACGAGGAGTGGTGGGCCCCCTGATCCCTCCGGAGGGCGACGAGCGAGCCCGCGAAGTCGAGGCCCACCTGGTCCTCGACGCGCTCCCCGGCGTAGGACCTGCTACCCGGCGGCGCCTTCTGGAGCGGCACGGGTCGGCCCAGGCGGCGCTCCGGCGGGGAGTGCCCGAGCTGCCCCGGCCCGCAGGGAGCGACGCGGTGAGCGCCGCCCGGGATCCCGCGTCCTGGGTCCGTGCGCGTCGCATCCTGGCCCGGGCCCGGCAGCTGGGCATGGACACGCTCGTGCAGGGGCACGCAGGGTACCCCGACCGGCTTCATCGGCTGACGCACCCGCCCGGCGTCCTCTTCCTCCGGGGACGAGGGGGGATCCTGAAGACGCCCGGGGTCGCCGTCGTCGGCTCCAGGAAGGCGACCACCCGTGGCCGGGAGGTGGCCCGCAGGATCGGGGTCGCGGTCGCGCGATCGGGAACGCCGGTGGTGAGCGGTCTCGCCTTCGGCGTGGACGCCGCCGCACATCGAGGGGCTCTGGAGGCCCCCGGACCCACGGTGGCCGTCATGGGCCGGGGCGCCGATCGGAGCTATCCGAGGGCTCACGTCGCTCTCTTCAAGCGCATCCTCGAAGAGGGGCTCGTGGTGAGCGAGTTTCCCCCGGGCACCCCCCCCGCACCTCACCACTTTCCCCGCCGCAACCGGATCATCGCGGCCCTCTCCTCCTGCGTGGTCGTGGTCGAGGCCGGACCCCGGAGCGGGGCCCTCCACACCGTCGAGCACGCCCTGGACCTGGGACTCGACGTGTGGGCGGTTCCCGGGCCCTTCGACGAGCCCTCGTGCGCCGGAAGCAACCGGCTCCTGAGCGAGGGCGCGAGGGCGCTGGTCTCCATCGAGGACTTTCTCGCCGAGGTGGTGGGGGCTGGCCCGGAGAAGGTCCGGAGGGGGCCGTCGGATCCCGAGCAGGCCAGGGTGCTCACCCTCCTCGAGGACGGTCCTCGGTCGGCGGACGACCTGGCCCGGATCGCGGAGGTGGACGTCCGCCGCGTGCTGGCGGTGCTGGCGCAGATGGAGCTCAGGGGTTGGGTGGAGCGAGCTCCGGGCATGCGGTTTCGCAGGGCGGGGTGAGGGGGCCGTGCAGCCTGCGTCGGTCCGCTCCGTGTACGTCCACGCGCCCTTCTGCGCCCGGCGCTGCTTCTATTGCGACTACGGGTCGGAGACCTGCCCGGATGGCTCGCCGCCCTGACAGGGGAGCTCGTCGGCCTGGAGCGCGAGGGCCTGTTCACCCTCGGTGACGGCCTGACCACGCTCTACGTGGGGGGCGGCACGCCCTCCATCCTCGGCGCCGACGCCATGGCCGGGCTGCGGGGAATCCTCGGCGCCCATCGGCTGAGCGACCCCGGCTTCGAATGGACCGCCGAGGCGAACCCCGAGAGCGTGACGCCCGACCTGGTCGGGGCGTGGCGGGACGCCGGGGTCAACCGGCTCAGTCTGGGCGTCCAGAGCTTCCACGCGCCGTCGCTTCGGTGGATGGGGCGACTTCACGGTCCGGAGGGGGCGTGGGCAGCGGTGAAGGCCGCCCGCGGGGCGGGAATCACCAACGTGTCGGTGGATCTGATCTTCGGTCTTCCGGGGCATCTGGGCCGCGACTGGCGGGAGGATCTGGACGCGACCCTGAGGTTGGACGTGCCACACGTGTCCCTCTACGGCCTCGGAGTGGAAGAGGCCACGCCCCTGGGGCGAGCCGTCCGTGAGGGCCGGGAGCCCGCGGTGGACGAGGAGCGGTATCGCGAGGAGTATCTGGCGGCGGTGGAGCGCCTCACCGCCGAGGGCTATGAGCACTACGAGGTATCCAACTTCGCGCGGCGGGGGATGGAGTCCCGACACAACTCCGTCTATTGGATGGGGGGGCCGTACCTGGGCCTGGGAAACGGTGCGCACAGCTACGCCCCTCCCCTCCGAAGGTGGAACGTCCGGGATTGGGAGGAATACTGCAGGAGGGCCACGGGCGGGCTCAGCCCCGAGGACGGGCGGGAGACGTTGGGCGCCGGGGCGCTGGCCCTGGAGCGGGCCTGGTTGCGGCTTCGCACGGCCCGGGGTATCAGGACCGGGACTCTGGCGCTTCCGGCCCGGCGGCTCGTGACCCGCTGGATCGACCGGGGTCTCGCTCGGGCCGACGGTGAGCGGGTCGGTCTGACACCGGAGGGCTGGCTGGTGCTGGATCTGCTGGCCGTGGAGCTCGACCAGGCCTCGTCGGGTTGAGCTTCGGGCCCACCTTCTCGATTTTCGACGTATGGAGAGATGGGAGCAGCCACTCGTGGGCGGGGAGCTCACGGAGCGGGAACGCCAAGTTCTCGAGGCCGTGGTGCGCACGTACGTGGACACGGCCGAGCCGGCGGGAAGCCGGACGGTATCGAAGACGTACGACCTGGGGGTGTCCCCGGCGACGGTACGCAACACCATGAGCGATCTGGAGGAGAAGGGGTATCTTCTGCACCCCCACACCTCCGCCGGCCGCGTCCCCACGGACCTGGCCTACCGGTTCTTCGTGGACCGGCTCATGGCCCCCTTCACCCTGTCCCGTGTTGAGCAGCAGACGCTGGTACGGGAGCTCGACGCCGCGGGGCCGTCAGCCGTCGAGCGCCTCGTTCGACAGGCGGTTCGGGCGCTGAGCCTCATCTCCAACGAGTTGGGTGTGGCCATGGCTCCCCGCCTCGACGTGGCGATCCTGGAGCGGCTGGAGCTCATCCAGGTCTCGACGGCCAAGGTGCTCCTGGTGGCTACGATTCGTGGCGGCGTGGTACGCACCGTCTACGTCGATCTGCCGGTGGAAGTACCCTCGGACACGCTGATCACGCTCACCGTGGCGCTCAACGAGCGGCTGGCCGGCCTGTCCCTGGACGAGATCCGGCGCACGCTGCCGGATCGTCTGCGGGACGTCCACGCCGGAGACAGCGACGCGGCGGACCTTCTCAACATCTTCGTGCAGGCCGGGGCGGATCTCTTCAGCCTGCAGGATCTCGACGCCACGCGCATCCACCTGGGGAGCGCGAGCGTGCTGGCGGCACAGCCGGAGTTCGAGAGCGGCGAGAGCTTGAAGAGCCTCATTCAGTTGACGGAGCAGAGGGATCTTCTGGCACAGGCCGTGGGTAGCCGTGAGCACGCGGGCCAGCTAAGGATCACCATCGGGGGGGAGAACGATGAGCAGGCACTCTCCGATTTCACGCTGGTGACTGCCGAGTACCGGGTGGGAGGCCTCAAAGGCGTGATCGGCGTCATCGGACCCACGCGGATGCCCTACGAGAAGGTCGTCTCCATCGTCGGTTACACCTCGACGCTGATGACGACGGTTCTCGAGACCTGAAGATCACGACTGCCCGGAAGATGGCCGACTACTACGAGCGGCTCGGGGTCTCGCGCACTGCGGACACCGAAGAGATCAAGAAAGCCTACCGACAGCTCGCGCTGAGATACCACCCGGACAAGAACGAAGGGTCCAAGGAGGCCGAGGAGCGCTTCAAGGAGGTCACCGAGGCCTACGAGGTGCTCCGCGATCCCGAGAAGCGAGCCACCTACGACCGGTACGGCGAGCAAGGATTCAAGGGCCGCCCCGGACCCGGAGGCTTCGGTGGCTTCGACTTCGCCGACGCCATCGAGATCTTCATGAGGGACTTCGGTGGATTCTCGGGGTTCGAGGACCTCTTCGGGGGCAGGGGCACGCGGGGCTCCGGGAGGGCGAGCAGGAAGGGTCAGACCGTCCGCCTCCGCCTCCCCCTCACGCTGAAGGACGTGGCCCACGGGGTGAAGAAGAAGCTCCGGGTGTCGCTCCTGGACGCTTGCTCGGAGTGCGGTGGCAGCGGAGCCGAGGCCGGCTCCAGCCCCTCGGTGTGTGGCGTCTGCGGCGGCGCGGGCGAAGAGCGCCACGTCCAGCGATCCGTCTTCGGCCAGTTCGTGAGCGTCCAGCCCTGTCGAAGCTGTGGCGGCGAGGGCCGGGTGATTGAGCGTCCGTGCGCCAGCTGTCGCGGCGAAGGCAGGGCCCGACAGGAACGGGAGATCGAGGTGGAGGTGCCACCCGGCGTGACCTCGGAGAACTTCATCACGCTGCGGGGCCAGGGCAGCGTCGGTCCCCGCGGCGGCCCGCGGGGAGACCTCGTGGTGCTCCTCGAGGTGCAGGAGGATCCGCGCTTCATCCGGGACGGGGTGGATCTGGTCCACGAGCTGCCCATCACCTTCGGCCAGGCGGCTCTGGGGGACGACGTCGAGGTCCCGACCATCGACGGAAGGGCCAGGCTGTCCATCCCGGCGGGAATCCAGAGCGGCGAGATGCTCCGCCTTCGCGGGAGAGGGCTCCCGGAGCTCAACGGGCACGGTCAGGGGGACCAGTTCGTCCGCGTCCTGGTCTGGACGCCCCACGACCTCACGGCGGACCAGGAGGCGTTGATGCGTCAGCTGCGGGACGTGGAGTCCCCCGCCCCGGAGTCCGTCGACCGCAGGGGGCGCAAGGGATTCTGGTCCAAGGTCAAGGAGGCCTTTTCCGGCGGATGAGCCGGCGCCGCTGGCTGGAGCTCGGGGTCAAGACCGGCGGGTCCCCGGACGATGCGGGCCACATGGCGGAAGCCCTTCTCGAGCTCGGCGGCAAGGCCGTCGAGGAGCGGGCAGGATGGCTCTTCACCCATGTGGAGGCCCCCGACGACCTCGAGGAGTTCGAGGAGAGGGCTCGGGGCCTCCTGTCGACGGGAGCCGGCGACGTGGATCTCCAGCTCCGTGTCGCGTGGCGCGACCACGTGGACTGGTCGGAGGCCTGGAAGCGTGGACTGGAGCCGCGCAGGATCACGGATCGCCTCGTGGTCACGCCATCGTGGCACACCGTGGAGGCGCGGCCCGGGGACGTCGTCATCGTGCTGGACCCGGGAATGGCGTTCGGGACGGCGGAGCACGGTACCACGCGGGGGTGCTTGCGTCTCCTGGACCGAGCGGTGACTCCTGGCGCCCGCGTCGCCGACATCGGAGCTGGATCCGGCATCCTCTCCATCGCTGCGGCGGCTCTGGGCGCCTCCCGGGTATTGGCGGTGGAAGGAGACCCACTGGCCGTCGAGGCCCTCGCGGACAACGTCCGACGCAACGGCGTGCTCGACCGCGTGCAGTGGCAGGAGCGGTGGGCAGACGGGAGTGTTCTACTTGCCCTGGCGCCCCTCGACGGGATCGTCGCCAACATCGAGTCGGGGGTGCTTCGTCCGCTCCTTCCCGGGTTCGCCGCGGCCTTGGCCGATTCGGGCTGGCTCATCCTCTCGGGAATCCTCGATGAGGAGTGGGAAGAGATGGAGGGGGTAACGGAGGCTCACGGCTTCGAGACGGTGGAGGTCGACCGGGACGGCATATGGCGTTCCGGATGGTTCGTCCGTCGGACCGGAGGGTGAGCTCAGGCGGCCTTCGCGAGATCGCCTCTCACGCTGCGCTCGGCCAGCGCCACGCAGTGCCACCGGGACACGTCCCGGGGTGACAGAGGATCGACGCCCAGCCCGAGCCATCGAACGCTCTCCCCCATCCGGCGCTCCGGGCCGTCCGACTCCGGGCGGGCACCGTCCCCGCCGGGATCTCGCACCACGAGAACCCACGGATCGCACACGTCGCCGGGGATGTCGTTCGCCTCGAGATGGCGCCAGGGCCCCCGCCACGGATCGAGCACGCGGAACCTCTGCGTATCCGATTCCAGCACCCGCCGAAGGTCATCGGCCCGAAGCCCCAGCTGGCGCGTCCGAGCGCGTACGGGCCTCAGAAGCTCGGAGAGCCTGAGGGCCGGTGCTCCGTCCTGACGCAGCACGGCTTCGGCGGCTTCGAGAATCGCCTCCATGGTCCCTCCCTCCGGTGGTGGGGTCTTGTGTCGGAAGGAGCAAGGTGCATCGCATGGGAGGGCGGCTCCATGGTTGGAGGGGACATTGCGCGGACCTTTTTCCGTCAGCATGATCGGGGGAGGCATCCACCCCAGACGGAGCACCCCGTGACCGATCCCGACTGCCTGTTCTGCAAGATCGCCGGCGGGGAGATTCCCGCGACCCTGGTCCACGAGGACCAGGAAGTCGTGGCGTTCCGGGACATCCAGCCCCAGGCACCGGTTCACGTCCTGGTCATTCCCAGGGGGCACCTCTCGTCCCTGGACGAGGTCGACGAGGCGCACAGCCGGATCCTCGGGGCCCTCTATCTGGCGGCGGCAAAGGTCGCCCGCGAGGAAGGAATCGCCGAGGACGGCTACCGGACCGTCCTCAACGTGGGCCCCGACGGAGGCCAGACCGTCCAGCACCTCCACGTCCACGTGCTGGGCGGGAGAGCGATGAGGTGGCCCCCGGGCTGATCCCTCCGCGCGGCAGGCCCGGGACGCGTTGACCCCCTGACGGCTGGCGGACTAGCTTCGAATGCCCCGGACGCGGCACGCATCGGAACGCCGCATGGGAAATCCACACCCGCCCCGTACCGGGGTGGCGGGGCGGGTGCGCCAGATGCCGAGCTCAAGGTGTCCACCGATTTGAAGAGTCGCGTCCAGTCGGACCTCAACCAGGCCCGAAAGGACCGCGACAAAGCGAAGACTCTCGTGCTGTCCACTCTTCTCGCGGAGTTGAAGAACCGCGAGATCGAGACGGGCTCCCCCCTCGATGAGCCAGGGGGCCTCCAGGTGATCTCCAGGGCCATCAAGCAGCGCAGAGACGCGGCCGGGCAGATGCGCGGTGCCGGCCGGCCGGAGCTGGCCGACGGCGAGGAGGCCCAGGCCGACATCCTGCAGGCCTATCTCCCGGAGCAGCTTGGTGAGGAGGAGGTGCGGGCGATGGTCAGGGAGGCGGTCCAGGGCGGCGCCACACAGCTGGGCGCGGTGATGGGCCAGCTCATGCCGCGTATCCGCGGACGGTTCGACGGCAAGGAGGCGAACCGCATCGCCCGGGAGGAATTGGGCACGTGACCCGGAGCTGCGCCCCGGGTCACCGGAGTCGATCCGCGGCGTCGGGATCGGCCCCGGAGCGGGGGGCCGCCAGCCCATGAGCGTTCATGCCCTCGAGGTCCTGGAGTTCGCCAGGGTTCTGGAGCGCATCGCCGAGCGCGCGACGAGTGAGCTCGCCCGGGAGGGGATCCGCTCCCTGACCCCTTCGCCGGATCCCGCCTGGATCCGCGCGACGTTGAGCCGGGTGGACGCCATGATGGCGTTCTGCGACGAGAAGCCGGAGTGGGGCATGCCCGCCGTGCCCGACGCCCGGGTCGCCATCCGGGACCTGGCGGCCCCCGGGGCAGTGCTGGAGCCGGTCCATCTATACCGGATCGGGGTGCTCCTGAGATCCTCCAGGATGCTGCGGGCGGAGATGGCTGCCCGGGAGGATCGCTACGAGCCCCTCGCCCTCATCCGGGAGCGGTTGGTGGAGGATCGGCAGACGGAGGAGGTGCTGCTGCGCACCGTGGACGACGAGGGTCATGTTCTGGACACGGCCTCGAAGGACCTCCGGCGCATCCGATCTCGCGTCAAGGGAGCGCACCTCGACGTGGTGCGGCGCCTCGAGGACTATCTGCGGACCCTCCCGGAGCGGCTCGTCGTTCCTGACGCTTCTGTCTCCATCCGGGACGGTCGCTACGTGATCCCCCTGCGTCGCGAAGGACGCCGCGACGTGGGTGGGATCGTCCACGACGAGTCTCACACCGGCGCAACGCTCTTCGTCGAGCCTCCCCTCGCCATCGAGCTGATGAACCGGCTCCGCGAGCTGGAGAGGGCGGAGGCGAGGGAGATCAGGAGGATTCTGGGCGAGCTGTCGGCACGGCTGGCGCCGTTGCACGCCGAGCTCAGGGGATCCCAGGACGCGCTGGTGGAATTCGACGACCTCAACGCCAGGGCTCGCACGGCGCTGGCCTGGAGGGCAGAGGTCCCCGAGGTGCTCGGCCCCGACGCCCGAGCGTTCGAGGTGAGGGGCGGCAGGCACCCCCTTCTGCTCGAGGCCGGCTCGGCCACGGTGGTTCCCTTCGACCTGGACGTCGCCGAGGGGGAGCGGGCCCTGGTCGTGTCCGGGCCGAACACCGGCGGAAAGAGCGTGTTCCTCAAGGCGGTGGGGCTCATCGCAGCCCTTACCCAGAGCGGGATCGTCCCCCCCGTGCAAAGGGGCACGCGCCTTCCCGTGTTCTCGTCCTTCTTCGCCGACATCGGCGACGAGCAGTCCATCGCCCAGAATCTCTCCACCTTCTCGGCCCACCTGGCCAACCTGTCGGATCTGGTCCGGGATGCGGACGGGCGATCCCTGGTGCTCATCGACGAGATGGGCACCGGAACGGATCCGGCGGAGGGTGCCGCCCTCGCGACGGCGGTGCTGGAGGAGCTGGTGGCGCGCGGTGCCTTCGCCGTCGTCTCCTCCCACCTCGGCCAGCTCAAGCGTCTCGCGGGCGGCGAGACGGGGATCGTCAACGCATCGCTCCAGTTCGATCCGGACCGGATGGAGCCCACCTACCACTTCGTCAAAGGCCGTCCAGGCAGGAGCTACGGCCTGGCCATCGCACGGCGGCTCGGGTTCCCCAACGACGTCCTGGACCGCGCCGAGCACCACCGGCAGGGGGACGACGCGCGCCTCGAGGAAGTGCTCGAAGGACTCGAGCGTAAGGAGCTCGACCTGGAGGCACGCCTGCTGGACGCGGAGAGCCAGCGGGCCCGAGCTTCGCGACTTCTGGAGGAAGTCCAGGAGCGGGAGCAATCGGTCCGTCAGGCCGAGCGGACGGCGGATCGCAAGGCACGGGAGGATGCTCGGCGACTCCTGCTGGAGGCCCGCAACGAAGTGGAGCGGGCCATCGCTGCGCTCGCCGAAGAGGTCCGGGGCGGTAGTGTCGTGGGCGACGCCGCGAGAAGGGCCCGCCGCACGGTCGAGGAGGCCATCGACCGCACGGGCTCCGTCGACTCAAGGCGCAGCCGGCGCGAGGCGACGCAGGCCCTCCCAGCCCTCTCCGTGGGCCAACGCGTGCGGGTGCGGGAAACCGGCGCCAAAGGCGTGGTGGCCGCGGTCCGGGACCTGAGGGCCACGGTGGAGGTGGGCGCCCTCCGTATGGAGCTACCCGTGGAGGACCTGGAGCCCCTGGGGGGCGAGGCTTCTGGCGCCGCGCCGCCCAAGGGCGGTGGGGGCTGGACGGGGCCGTCGGACGCTCCCGTCCGCACCGAGATCGATCTCCGGGGCCTTCGCGTCGACGAGGCCACCGCTGCGGTCATCCGAGCCCTGGATCAGGCGGTCCTGGAGGATCTCTCGGAGCTCCGCATCATCCACGGGAAGGGAACCGGAGCCCTGCGACAGCGGGTCGGCGAGGTCCTGGAGAGCGATGCCCGGGTGGCCGGGCACAGGATGGGCGGCCCGACGGAAGGCGGCGCGGGGGTGACCGTGGCGTTGCTGGCATGATCCCCGACGACATGGTCGAGGAAGTGCGGCTCAGAGCCGACATCGTCGATGTCATCGGCGAGCTCGTCCCGCTGAAGAAGGCAGGACGGGAGTACAAGGCCAACTGCCCGTTCCACGAGGAGCGTACGCCCTCCTTCTACGTCGTGCCGGACAAGGGCTTCTACAAGTGCTTCGGGTGCGGGAAGTCCGGGGACGTGTTCTCCTTCGTCATGGAGCGGCTCGGGCTGGACTTCGTGGAGGCCGTGAAGCACGTCGCTGGCCGCTGCGGAGTGGAGATTCGCGAGGTGTCGCGGCAGCGGGAAGAGGACGACCCGAACGCGCCTCTCTATGCTCTCAACGCCTTCGCCCGCGACTGGTTCATTCGCTGCCTGCAGGAGCCCGAGACGGGATCGACTGCCCGTGGCTACCTGGAAGGGCGGGGTATCGGCCCCGAAGTGGCGGAGCGGTTCGGGCTGGGGTATGCCCCCAACGAGTGGCGGGGTCTCCGGGATGCCGCGACGAAGCACGGACTCGACGAGGACCTGATGGTGGAGGTGGGCCTCCTCGGGCGGTCGGACAAGTCCCCGGAGCCGTACGACCGATTCCGGGGGCGCATCATCTTCCCCATCGAGGGGCTCTCCGGGCGGGTCCTGGCCTTCGGCGGCCGCATCATCGATCGCGATCGCAAGGACAGCCCCAAGTACCTCAACTCCCCGGAGACGCCCATCTACCACAAGGGACGGATCCTCTATGGGCTGTCCTGGGCACGCCACTCCATCCGGCGGGAGGAGTGCGCTCTCGTGGTGGAAGGTTACATGGACCTGGTGGCGCTGGCCGCTCACGGATTCGAGAACGTGGTGGCCACGCTGGGCACCGCGATGACCCCGGATCACGCCGGGCTCATCTCCAGGTACACCAAGAGGGTCCTCCTTCTGTTCGACAGCGACGCTGCGGGCCTGCGGGCGACGTTCCGGGCCGGCGACGCGCTCCTGGAACGGGGTCTCCACCCCGCGGTGGTGACCCTCCCCCGCGGGGAGGATCCCGACAGTCTGCTGCGAAGCCAGGGAGCCGACGCCCTCCAGGGTCATCTCGATGACGCCGTCGACGTGCTGGATCGCAAGCTGCACATCCTCGAGGAGCGGGACTACTTCTCGAGCATCGAGAGAACGCGTGAAGCCGTCGATCGTCTCCTGCCGACGCTCCGGGCGGCCGCGGACCCGGCCCTCCACGACATCTACGTGGCCAAGGTCGCAGAGCGCACCGGCGTTCGCAGGGAGACCCTCGAGGCCGAGCTTCGCCGAACGGGTCGCTCGGTGACCCGAGGCCCCACCGAAGGGAAGCCGGCGAGAAGGCGCGACGCTCCGCAGGTTCCCAGGCTCGGCGCCGAGCGCGCGCTGCTGGTCCTCCTGATGAAGAGTCCCGGGTTCACGGAGCGCGCCGGGGAGAGGCTCGGAGGGGAGGACTTTGTGGATCCGTCCTACCGGGCCATCTTTCTTGCGCTCCTCGAGGATCCGGAGCTCAAGGCGCCGCCCTCGGGCATGGACGTGGTGGCGGCACAGCGGATGCAGGAGCTCCTCGACGACCCTGAAGAGATCGGGCACGCATCCCGGGTCTTCGAAGATGCCGTCTCGCGGATCCGGGTGGCCAACCTCGGTCGCCAGCTGCAGGCGTTGGATCGGCGGATCGAGGAGTCGGATGACGCGGAGGAGAAGATGAGATTGATGGCGGATAAGGTACGATTATCTCGCGAGCGCCGGGAGCTGGCTCCAGACGATTGGACAACGACGGCCCGGCGGATGAAGGACGACCCGAACCCGAACCAGTAGGTCCACGATGCAGCAGACGCGAATGGCACTCAAGGAGTTGCAGGAGCTCGACATCCGCATTGAAGATGCGCGCCGGCGGCTCCAGGAGTTCGACGCCCGCTTCGAGGAGGTGGAGGAGCCGGCGTTGCGCCTCGAGGGCGAGGTGAACACGACTCGGGGCCGCCTGCAGGAGATGAAGCTCGAGGAACGCCGCTTGGAGCTGTCCACCGAGGAGAAGCGGGCTCGGGTGAAGCGCCTCGAAGAACGTCTTGGATCCGTGCGCAACCTCCGGGAAGAAGCGGCCGTGAGCACCGAGCTGGACATGGTACGCCGTGCCCTGCAGAGCGATGAGCAGGAGGCGTACACCTTGATGGACCAGATCCGGAAGCTCGACGAGCGACTGGAGGAGCTCGAGGCTGCCCACGCCGAAGCGCGAGAGCTGCTCGCGCCCCGGGTGGAGGGACTGGTGGCGGAACGGGACGATGCGAAGGACGCCCTGGCCCAGCTCGAGGCGGAGCGGGAGCGGTTCGCCGGGGGCATGGACCAGCGGGAGCTCAGGTTGTACGACGGTATACGCGGGGGAGGGAGGCGTCTCGCCGTTTCGGAGCTTACCGAGGACGGTGCGTGCGGCAACTGCTTCGGGGTGGTACCCCTCCAGCTCCAGAACGAGATCCGCCACGGCACGGATCTGATTCGATGCGAAGGCTGCGGAGTGATTCTGGCCGCGCCCAGCCCCAGGGAGGAGACGGAAGCCAGCGCGCCGACCGATGCCGGGGCGGCGCCGGCGGAACGGGACACCGAGGAGGTGTCCGAAGCGGGGGACGAGGCCCCCGCCGGCGTCGAGCCGGAGGCGTGAGCCCGGCGGGCCCATCGTCTTCCGGAGGGCCCCTGGCGTTCGTTCGACCGCGCTGGGAGTCGCCCCCCTTCCTCGAACCCGCCGTCGTTCGCCGGCTCGAAGCCGCTCTGCGCCTCCCCGACACGGTCTGTGCCGTTCTGGCGGCACGGGAGGTCACCGATCCGGAGCAGGCCAAGGACTTCCTCAGGCCACGCCTGGATCATCTGCACGATCCGGAGCACCTGGCGGATGGTGACGCGGCGGCTGACAGGATCCACGGAGCCATCTCGCGAGGCGAGACCATCCTCGTCCACGGCGACTACGACGTGGACGGGATCTGTGCCGCAGCGCTACTGACCCGCTACCTGCGGAGCCTCGGTGGTGTCGTGGTCCCCTTCGTGCCCCATCGACTCGAAGACGGCTACGATTTCGGAGAAGGCGGGCTACGGCGGGCGGAGAGCGTCGGGGCCTCCCTCATTCTCACGGCGGACTGCGGCACGGCCGCGCTCACCGCCGTGGACCAGGCACAGGCCGCGGGCCGGGACGTCATCGTCACCGATCACCACACGCCGGGTCCGCGACCGCCCCGCAGCCTGGCCTTCGTCAACCCGCGTCGTCTCGACTGCGGCTACCCGAACAAGGACCTGTGCGGCACCGCGGTGGCGTTCAAGCTGTGCGAGTTGGTCCGCCGCCGCTTCGGCGCCGACGCGGAGGACCTGCGGGGATTCCTCGACTTGGTGGCTCTGGCCACCGTCGCGGACCTGGTGCCGCTTCGTGGGGAGAATCGCGCGTTGGTCCGCATCGGGCTGAGGTACCTGGCGCGGACGAAGGTGACGGGGCTCGCTCGGCTCCTGCACACGCTGAAGGTGGATCCGGGCTCGGTGACCGCAGGGCAGCTCGGATTCGTCGTGGCGCCCAGGATCAACGCCGCCGGCCGGCTGGGCGACGCAGAGGACGCGCTCCGTCTCCTCCTGTCCGAGGATCCGGTGGAGTCACGCGCCCTGGCGGAGCGGCTGGACGACATGAACCGGGAGCGCCGGGACGAGGACCGACGCACCCTCGACCAGGCGTTGGAGCTCCTGGCGTCGGACTTCCAGCCCGAGCGGGATTTCGGTGTCGTGCTGGCGTCCGACGGCTGGCACCCCGGCGTCATCGGCATCGTGGCCTCGAGGGTCGTGGAGCGGATCCACCGTCCCGTTGTCCTGGTGGCATTGAACGGGGACACCGGGAGGGGGAGCGCACGATCGGTTCCGGGCTTTCACCTCTACGACGCCCTTGCCGCGTGCAGCGCGCACCTGAACCGATTCGGAGGCCACAAGCAGGCAGCGGGGCTGGACCTCGATCGACAGCGGGTGCCCGAGCTGCGCTCGTGCTTCAATCGGGAGGCGCGAAGCCGCCTGGAAGGCGCCGAGCTCGGTCCGGTCCTGAGACCGGACGTCGAGCTGGATCTGATGAAGGCCGACCTGGAGCTCGTCCACTGGCTCCACTACCTGTCTCCCCACGGGATAGGGAACGCACGGCCGCTGTTCCTGGTCCGACGGGTGAGGGTCGAGCGACCGCGGGCCCTGAAGGACCTCCACCTCAAGGTCACCCTGCGCAGGGAGGGAGCGAGCCTCGACGCCATCGGGTTCGGGATGGTGGAGTCCCATCCCCCTGGATCCCTGACCCAGGAGGCGTACGACGTGGTGCTCCGCCTCGAGCGCAACGAGTGGCGCGGTGCCGCCAGCGTGCAGGGCCGGCTGGTGGATCTCAGGCCGGCGTCGGAGGGGTCGCCGTGAGAATCATCGCCGGCCGCTGGAAGGGGCACAGGATCAAGAGCCTGAGGGGCAGGGACGTCCGTCCGACGACGGACCGCGTGCGCGAGGCGTGGATGTCGGCCCTGGGAGGCCGGCTCGACGGCCTGACGGTGCTCGACCTCTTCGCGGGATCCGGTGCCCTGGGGCTGGAGGCCCTCAGCCGGGGAGCGGCGGAGGCGGTGTTCGTCGAGCGGGCGCGGGGCGCCCTGCGCGTGCTGACCGCCAACGTGGCCCTCCTGGGCGCGGAGGACCTGTGTCGCATCGTGGCCGACGACGTCTTCCGCTTTCTCCGGAGCCGGGACGGAACCGTATTCGACGTGGCACTCGCGGATCCGCCGTACGGAACGGGCGACGCCGACCGCCTCGTGGAGCTGTTCCGAGCCGCCCCATTTGCGCGGGAGCTCTGGGTCGAGCATCCTTGGCGTGAGTCATTCCCCCAGGCACCAGGCGACCGGACCCGGCGGTACGGTGACACGGCGCTCACCCGAATGATCGGCGAACCATGAGCGATACCAGGCCAGTGACGGCCATCTACCCGGGCTCCTTCGATCCGATCACCCGGGGACACGAGGACATCATCCAGCGCACCCTCGGCATCGCCGACCGTGTGATCGTCGCCGTGGCGCACACGGCGACCCAGGTCAAGAGCGGCCTCTTCACCGTGGAAGAGCGCCTCGGGCTCATCGAGGAGGTCTTCGGTGGCGAGGATCGCATCGAGGCCATGGCGTTCCCGGGGCTGCTCGTGGACTTCGCCCGTGCCCAGGGCGCGCGACTGGTCATCCGAGGGCTCAGGGCCGTGAGCGACTTCGAATACGAGCTCCAGATGGCGCAGATGAACCGGGAGCTGTGGCCGGACATCGAGACCGTCTTCCTCGCCCCGGAATTGGACTACTCCTTCCTGTCATCGTCGCTCGTTCGGGAGGTGGCGGAACTCGGTGGAGACGTCTCCCGATTCGTCTCACCCACCGTGCTGGAGGGGATGCGGAGGAAGCTTCACCCGTAATGGATCGGCGCCCCCGACACGGACGTCTTGCCCCGACATTTGTTCCTTCTTTATCATTGTCTGTCTCATCCAGGGGGGATGCCGCCCGAACGTCGCGGCGGTAGGGCCCACGACTCGTCGACCGGAGCTGTCCCATCATGGGCTTTGTGGTGTCGAAGAAGGATGACGTGACCGTCGTGGACGTAGAGGGCCAGCTCATCGTCGGAAACCGCCAGGAGTTGAAGCAGAGGGTCCTGGAGCAGCTCGAAGGCGGGGACCGGAAGTTCATCATCGACTTCGTGAACACCGGGTACATCGACTCGTCGGGGCTCGGAGTCCTCGTGAGCCTTTCCAAGAAGATTCGGGAGCAGGGTGGCGAGCTCAGGCTGTCCAGCCTGAACGAGGACTTGAGGACCCTGTTCGAGCTCACGAAGCTGGATACGCTGTTCCGGATCGCGGATACGAGGGAACAGGCCCTGGAGGGGTTCTGATCGTGCCCTCCCCCGATCAGCCCGCCGTCCGATTCTGAGTCCGAGAGGCCGAATGGAACCTGATCACGATCTCGTTCTCGAGCTCCCGACGGACATCCGCACCATTGAAAACGCGGTCCAGTACGTCATGGACCGGTGCAACCGGTGCGAGAGCCACATGGATCGCCTCCGGCTCAACTTCCGGGTCGGTCTCACCGAGGCCCTGGCCAACGCCATGCTGTACGGCAACGGACACGACCCGTCCAAGAGGGTTCGCGTCGAGGTGACCCTCGCCGCCGGACAGATCACGGCCCGGGTCACGGATCAGGGCGACGGCTTCAATCCGCACGCAGTGCCGGACCCCACCCGGCCCGAGAACCTCCTGAAGCCGGAAGGGCGGGGGCTGTTCCTCATGAAGCAGCTCCTGGACGAGGTGTGGTTCAACGATCAGGGGAATCAGGTCACGCTCGTCCTTCGCCTGGATCCGACTCCTCCTCCCCTCACTGGTGGCGCCCAGGCCTGACGACCCGCCATCGTGAACCCGCGTCGGGCCGTCAGCGGCCCGCTTCTGTCCAACTCGCGTCGATACCCATGACCTCATCGCGCCGGGAGGGAGTGCCCTTCATCGGGGAAGCCCTGCCGGAGCCGGTCATCGAAGTGCTCGGGGGGTTCGAGCGGGCGCTGCGCCTGGGCGTGCGCCTCGTCGCCCTCCCCCGCGAGCCCGGTGGAGCCACGGAGGTCTTCTACGAATCCGCGGGCATCACCGGCGCAACGGGTGACCCTGCGGCACGGGCCGCCGTGTCCGATCGCCGGGGGCTGACCCTGACGCTGGAGATCCTCGACAGCCCGGCGGCCTCGGCTGAGGCGGTTTGCCCGTTGCTGGCCAGCACGGTGGAGCGCGCCTTCGAGTCGACACGCGAGATCGACTACTTCATCTCTGAGCTCACCGAGCGCTATGAGGAGATCCACCTCCTCTACACCATCAGCGAGACGCTGGGCAGCATCGTGCACATGGAGGATGCCGCCCGAGCCATCCTGAGGGAGATCTGCGATACCATGGGTGCCAAGAGGGGCTCCCTCTGGCTGTTCTCGCCGGAGGTGGACAACCTCGTTCTCACCGCGACGGTGGGCAACGACGGCGATCACCCTCCGTTTCGCACGGACCAGGCCGATACGGTCACCGCCATGGTGTTCAGGGATCAACGTCCGGTGATCGCCTCGCGGGCACCCACGCGGGAGGAGCGCGCCCGGGGGCTGACCGGCGACTCCTTCATCGCCGTTCCCATCCGCTACACCCCTCCCACCGGCGAGTCCCGGACGCTGGGAGTGATGGAGCTCATCGGGCGTCGCGGGGAGGAAAGCTACAGCGTGGCGGACCAGAAGCTGCTCTGGGCCATCGCTTCCCAGGTAGGTGCGGCCCTGGAGAACAAGCGCCTCCATGAGGAGAGCCTCGCCCGGGAGCGCATGGGGCGGGAGATGGAGCTCGCCCACGACCTCCAGCAGAAGCTGCTTCCCGACGCGGAGTGCTTCAAGGGCGCCGAGGCCGCGGCCCGGGTCTCGCCGGCGGAGCAGGTGGGAGGGGACTTCTATCAGCTCTTCCGGCTCTCGGGCGGACGGGTGGGGGTCATGCTCGGCGACGTGTCGCTGCACGGATTCCCCTCCGCCCTCATCATGACCCTCACCATGAGCGCCGCCGGCATCTACGCCAGGGAGCACGACTCACCGGCCCGCGTCCTGCGAGATCTCGACGACGCCCTTCGGGAGGAGCTCGAGACCACGGAGATGTTCCTCACGGTGTTCTACGGCGTCATCGATCCCGGTGCGGGGACGTTGGTCTACTCCAACGCCGGCCACCCTCACGCCTTCCTGGTGCACGGGGACGGCGTGTACGACCGGCTCGGGGCCACGGACCCTCCCGTCGGCTTCGCCGGTCCGGGCTCGTACGGCGAGACACTGGTGTCGTGGGATCCCGGGAAGGACCTCATGCTGCTCTTCACCGACGGGCTCTCGGACACCCTGGCCTCGTCGAGTCGAGGAGACGGCGAGCTGCGCATCCTCGAGACCGTCGCCTTTCATCGACACCGGTCGGCGTCCACGATCATCGAGGAGCTGTTCAACCTGACCACGGGAGCCGAGCCACCGGTGCAGGGAGACGACCGGACGGCCCTGGTGGTCCGGACGCCCTGACGGACGCACCGTGCCGCGGATCGGGGACCAACGCGCCAAGCGCTCCCTGGGCCAGAACTTCCTCGTCGATCCCAACCTGCAGCGCAAGATCGTCGAGGCCCTGGACGTCGGCGCCGGGGACGAGGTCCTCGAGATCGGGCCGGGGAAGGGAGCCCTCACGGGCCTCCTGGCGGGCCGTGTCCGACGTCTGGTCCTCGTGGAGCTCGACGACTCCCTGGCGACGGCCCTCGCCGCCTCGTACGCGGGCCGCACCGATGTCCGCGTGGTCCACGGCGACATCCTCGGGGTTTCGTTGCCGGAGCTGGTAGACGACGTCGAGGCGCTCAAGGTCATCGGCAACATCCCCTACAACATCACCACGCCCATCGTCTTCCGACTTCTCGCCCGGCCGCGACCGGGAGAGATCGTCCTCATGGTCCAGGAGGAGGTCGCGGACCGGATCGTCGCGTCGGCCGGCACAGCCGCCTACGGCGCCCTCGCCGTCGGGGTCCAGAGCGTGGCCACCGCCGAGCGGCTGTTCCGCGTGGGCCGGGGTGCGTTCAGGCCGGTGCCGGGCGTCGACTCCGCGGTCATTCGCGTCCGGCCGATCCGTCCGGTGCCCCTCACCAGGGACGAGGAGGACCGACTGAGGATCCTCGTGCGGGCCGCGTTCCAGTGGAGGAGGAAGCAGCTCGGGAAGATCCTCCGGGACCACCCGGACCTCGGGATGACCCGGTCCCAGGCCCAAGAGGTGGCCGGCGAGGTCGGATTCGAGCTGGAGACCAGGCCCGAGCGTCTGTCGCCGGAAGCGTTCATCCGGCTGACGCGGGCGTTGCCGTAGCGAGCACCGTTCCCTAGTATTGTGACATTTTTCACAAGTCGTGTGACCCGCTGGCGTCAGCCGGACGCCGAACGGCTGGGGGGAGGTCTCGTGCCAAAGCGAGTTTCCGATTCGACGATCCGTCGGCTCTCCCACTATCTTCGCGCGCTCGAGGACCTCGAAGGCGAGGGTACGGGCACGGTGTCGAGCAACGATCTCGCGGCCCGGGGCGGAACCACGGCGGCGCAGGTCCGGAAGGACCTCTCCCAATTCGGCTCGTTCGGCAAGCGTGGCCTCGGCTACGCGGTGTGTGAGCTCATGTCCACACTGCGGAGCATCCTGGGCCTGGACAGAAAATGGCGGGTCGCGCTGGTGGGTGCGGGCCGGATCGGCTCCGCCCTCTTCGAGTATCCCAACTTCGCCGAGCGCGGGTTCGACTGCGTGGTGGTGCTGGACTCCGATCCAGCCAAGATCGGCCGCATGTGGGGTGACACGGCGATCCGCTCTTCCGTCGAGCTGGAGGAAGCGATCCGGGAGCTGGGTGTCGACCTGGTGATCCTGGCCGTGCCGCAGTCCGTGGCGCAATCCCTCTGTGACCGCGCGGTTGCGGCCGGAGCCAAGGGCATCATGAACTTCGCGACCATCCAGCTCCGAGTGCCGAAACGGGTGCACCTGAGCAACGTGAACCTCGTCCTCGAGATGGAAGCCCTCTCCTTCGCCATCACCCGGGCGGGTCCGAGGGAGTGACGCGGCCGACGTCCTCTTCCCTGGTTCGCAAGGCCGAAGCGCACCTCCGCCGGAGCCCGACCCACACCCTCGATCTCGCCCGGGACGTTCTGGGGATCTCCGGGCACGACGGCGCCGCCTCGGCGGCCGTATTCCAGCTCCTCGGTGCCGATCGACGCTTCCAGGTCGATGCGCGGGGGGTCTGGAGCCTGGACCCGTCGCTGGCGCCCCTGGGCACCGCCCTCGACGAGACGCGCTTCGCCGTCGTGGACGTGGAAACGACGGGAGGCGGGCCCGACCGCGGGCACCGCATCACCGAGATCGCCATCGTCGAGGTTGTCGGGGGACGGATCACCGAGGAGTATCAGACGCTCGTCAACCCCGGCCGCCGCATCCCCTCGGTCGTCACGTCCCTCACGGGGATCACCCAGGCCATGGTGTCCGATGCGCCCCACTTCGAGTATGTGGCGGAAGAGATCCTGTCCCGCCTCGAGGGACGCGTGTTCGTCGCCCACAACGTGACGTTCGACTGGAGATTCGTCACCGATGAGCTCGTCCGAGCCCTCGGTCACGCCCCGGAGGTGGTGCGCATGTGCACCGTGCGCATGGTTCGTCGGCTGGTGCCGGCGCTCCGGCACCGGAATCTCGACGTGGTCGCCCGCCACTTCGGCGTGTCCATCCATGCCCGCCACCGAGCACACGGCGATGCCCTGGCCACCGCAAGGATCCTCCTGCGGCTCCTCGATGAGGCGCAGGGAAGGGGCATCGAGGACGTCGCGACGCTGGAGTGGTATCTGCGCAGACGGGGCCGGAGGCTCCGCAACGATCCCCGTCAGACCACGCTCCCGCTGCACCGCTCCGGGCGAACGGCACGAGGCCGGAAGTAGGGCCGGGCACGAGGCTGGACGGCGGCCA
>JBDHGI010000053.1:0-23651 GCA_039589955.1 Gemmatimonadota bacterium
CCGCCCATGCCTTCGATTGCCCTCATCCCAGGCGACGGCATCGGCCCCGAGGTCATGTCGGAGGCCAGAAGGGTGCTCTCCGCGGTCGCCGATCTCGAGGGTCTGAGCTTCCCGGTGACGGAGTGGAACCTCGGAGCGGAGCGCTACCTGCGGGAAGGGGTAACCATATCCGAGAGAGAGTTCGAGAGACTCACGGGCGATCACGAGGCCATCCTCATGGGCGCCCTGGGCGACCCGAGAGTGCCGGGAAACGAGCACGCCAGGGACATCCTCCTGGGCCTCCGGTTCCGCCTGGACCTTTTCGTCAACTTCCGACCGAGCGTGCTGCTCGCGCCGGACCTCTGTCCGCTCAAGCGGGTGAAGGTTCCGGTCCGCCTGGAGATCTTCAGGGAGAACACGGAGGGGTCCTACACCGGCCTGGGCGGCGTCTTCAAGAAGGGCACGCCCCAGGAGATGGCCATCGAGGAGGATGTGAACACTCGAGTCGGTGTCGAGCGGATCATCCGGGCCGCCTTTGAGTTCGCCCGAGCCCGGGGGAGGCAGCGGGTTACGCTGGTGGACAAGGCAAACGTGATGAGGCACGCCGGGGATCTCTGGCGGAGGACCTTCGCGGAGGTAGGGGAAGCGTACCCGGAGGTTCGGCAGGACGCTATGTACGTGGACGCCGTCGCCATGGACCTGGTGCGGCGCCCCGAGCGTTACGCAGTGATCGTCACGTCCAACCTCTTCGGCGATATCCTGAGCGATCTCGCCGCGGAGCTCACGGGCGGCCTGGGGTTGGCGCCCAGCGCCAACGTGCATCCGGGAAAGCACGTGATGATCGAGCCGGTCCACGGATCCGCCCCAGACATCGCCGGCAGCGGCGTGGCCAATCCCGTGGGAGCGATCCGCTGCGTGGCCCTCCTTCTGGACCACTTCGGCCACACCGAAGCGGGGGAAAAGGTGGAGCGGGCGGTGGCGGCTGCCATCGCGGAAGGGAGAACCACACCCGATCTGGGAGGTAGCCTGTCGACGGAAGAGGTCGGACGCTGGATCGCCCAGCGCCTTGCATCGTCAGGCCCGGCGACGTCATGAGGACGGGAGACTCGGCCACGGGACGGAGCAGGCGATGAGTCAGGAGCCGGGGAAGAGCCTGAGCAGGACGGACTTCGACGCCGTGATCCGGCGCGCGGCGGAGTTGTCCTCTTCCGATCCCGAGGGGGCCGACGGTGCGCTCACCGAGGCGGAGCTGTTCCGCATCGCTCGTGAGGTAGGGCTGGCCGAAGCCCACGTGCGTCGCGCCCTCTCCGAGGTCCGCGCCGGTCACACGGGCGGGGGAGTCCTCGATCGAATCTTCGGACCGTCCCTGGTCACGGCCTCCAGGGTGGTTCCCGGACGCGCCCAGGATCTGGCGGGGCGCCTGGATGAGTTCTTCGTAGCCACCCAGCTGCTGCAGCCGGTCCGCCGGGGGGCCGGCATCCTCCAATACCGTCCGGCCCTGGATTGGGCCTCGCAGCTGGCGCGCGCGGCCAGCTTCACCTCACGCAAGTACTACGTGGCGTCCGCGAAGTCGGTAGAGGTCCACCTCGAAGAAGTCGGAGAAGGACGGACCCTGGTGGAGATGGTGATCGATCCTGGCACCAGGGGTGACAACATCGCCGGTGCCGGCATCGGTGGAGGCGCGGCCGGCGTGGGCATCGGCATCGGTGCCGCTGCGTCCTTGATGGCGGTCACGCCCCTCGGTCTGGCGGCCGGCGTCGGCGTCGTGGTGGGTGTGGGCCTGACCTCGGTCATCACGTACGCCGTGGGCGCGTCCCACAAGAAGAAGCTCGGAGAGGTCCAGTCCGAGGTCGAGGGAATCCTGGACCGTCTCGAGCTCGGAGAATCGTTGGAGCCTCCGCCGGCTTCATGGCGCCGATGGGTCAAGCGTCAGTTCCACGGTGTGGCACGTGATCTGATGAGCGTCGAGAAGAGCATGGACGCGGATCTGGGAGGCTGGAACGACGAGAGGGGTCGCTCGGACGAAAAGAACGGCCCTCCCCGCACCGGGGAGGACCGCCTCGGTCAGTAGCCGCGAGTGGGTCAGCGACGGTTTCGGCGTTGCCGCCTGCGCTCCCGGCGAATGGCAGCCTCGCGCTTCCGCTTGCGCTGTGCGCTCGGCTTCTCGTAGTAGCGGCGCTTCCGGAGCTCCGAGTAAAGGCCGGACCTCTGGACCTTTCGCTTGAACCGGCGCAACGCCCGGTCGAGGCTCTCGTTTTCTTGGACGACCACTTCCAAGACGATCACACTCCTTCGGTTCGTATTCCGTGACAGAGCTTTTCAAGCTAAGCCCTGTCCCGCACGTGGGTCAATGGTGCGGCGCCCGGGGTCGGCTCAGGGGAGGCGACCTTCCCGATGGAGGGTGTGGGCATAGAGGCGATACGCCTCGGGTCGATCGAGGAAGTCCTCCGCCCAGACCTCGAAGGGCGGAAGGGGCAGGGCTCGCTCGATATGCTCGACGACCATCATCGCGAACTGGATCCGATCCGAGGTGCGGAAGTCGATGGCCTCACCGTCGAGGATCCGGTCGACAGCCTCCTGGAAGTCATCGGCGTCCACGAGGCAGATGAAGTGAGCCACCTGGTCCAGACGGTAGGACGCGTAGAGGGACCGGAGCCTGTCAATGCCGTCATGTCCGCCGACCTCGTGGTCCCAATCGCCGAGCTCACTCGCATTCTGGACCAGATGGTCGCGGAACCGTCGCCTCAAGCCCCGACGGTCTTCTTCGCCCCGACGCACCGTATGGAGCGCCGAGGCAAGCAGGTTCCTCAGCAGAGGGCTTCCCAGGCCTCTGGCCTTCTGGTGGATCTCGGCCTCGGAGGCCTCCATGAAGATGTCGGCCGTGCGGACCTCGTCGGCCGAGCACTCGCTGTCGCCGGGACGAAAGGAGAAATGGCCCGTCCAGCGCCCTCTGGCGGACGACGTTACCAGGAAGCAGGCCCAGGAGCGATCCTCGTGATCGAAGAACCCGACGGAGCGTCGGCGTTCGGTGAGGAGGGGCATCGAATCCCTTGGCACGGACACGGCGGCGTATCCCTCGGCTGTCCCAGCCCCGAAGGCGGTGAACGAAAGACACTATGACAGCGGGTCCCGGCGACAGCAACCCGCCACATCTTCTCACTGCCAGAACCGGGCCAACGGATCCTTGCCCGCCAGGTAAACAGATTGTTATCCTAGGAATAGAGCCCCATGATGTGGGCGACGAGGTGGAAGGCGTACCTTCCTGAATGGGGGGGGATCTTCCCGGATTGAAGCCGGCCCAGGGCCGGATTTCTTTTCCGGAGATCTCATCTGGCCGGGGATGGGTCCCCGGCCCCAAGAACGGCAATAAGGAAAGAGCGTGCCGGCTGGCACCGGACACGCTCGAAGAGGCATGGGCTGGCGGCCCGGATGACTCTCAATGGCTGAGGTCAAGCTATCCGGATCGCCCGGCTCGTGTCAAGGGATTGATGTACCCTCACTGGGGCCCCTTTTCAGGGCTGGAGCTGGGCAGGACGACTCATGAATCCGAGCATGCTGACCGATACCCTCCCTGAGGCCATGGGTGATGTCCCTGGCGTCTGCGAGCTTCCCCTCACCCGGGCCATCGTCCAGTACCGCGACATACACGAGATGGACACCCCCGGGGGCCGAATCGAGGACATCGGGCTGGCGCTCGTGGTGGAGGGTCGCTACGCCTCGTCGGCGGAGGTGGTCGAGCTCGGAAGCGGGAGGGTGAAGGTCCTCGACCTCAGCACCGAGCTCGTGGTGCTCGATTGGGCGTACGAGCCCACCGTCGCCCACGTCAACAGCCTCCTGGCCGCCTCGGCGACGGATTCCCAGGGCGGGCCTCTCCGCCAGTATGCGTTTCGGCTCGGGCTGCTGGTCCTGGAGCGCGTGGGCTTCGGCCCCCTCACGCGCCCCACCTTCCTCCGCATCGGGTTCCGTGATATCTGCCGCGACATGGATCTCCACGAAGGCACCTCCATCCGCATCATGCTCGGCCGGGGGCGACTCACCCGTGTCCACCTCGACTACGACGCGTGTGCCCTTCGTTTCCGAACCGCCTTCCACGAACCCGACCCGCAGCTGGAGCACGCCCTGGTCGAGGGCTTCCGGGACGGTGAAGTGAGGCGGCTCGTGCCCGGTTCGACGACGGAAGCACTCGAGTATCAGGTGCGCTATCCCCTACCGGAGACCCTCGCCGAGGCCAGGGCCAACCTCTCGGCCATGCGTCGCGGCATTCTCCGCCTGGTCGCCCGGTTCGAGCCTGGTCGCTTCGAGGCTCTCGACAGTGTCCTGGATACCTTCGGGAACAGGGAGACCCTTGCGGGGCTCCGCGTCCGAGAGCCGACCGTGAAGGCGATCCCGGTCACTTCCCATGAGGTCCCCTCGGCGACCGTCCACTGATGAGCTACGCCGCCCCCCCCGCCGGCAGCAGCACACCGAACGGAGTCCCGGTCCGGGCTCCGGCCGCCGGGCCATCCCGGCAGTCCCTCAGGAGGAAACCTGGATGACTGTCGACTGATGAGCCCCGGCCCCCCCCCCACCCTGGCGTACGCACCGGCTTCCCACGCCGACCGAGAGTTGGGAGTCCGGTACCAGTCCTACCGCCTCCGGCATGCCATCCGTCTCGTGCAGATGCTCCCCAAAGAAGCGGTACGACCTCTCTATCGCGCGGCCAGGGAGGCCGTCGAGTCGGAGGAGGGCCTCACCGGGGGCGTCGACGATCCCCTCGGCCTCCTGGTCGGGTACTGCGAGCGCCTGTTGCCGCTTCCTCCCTTCGAGGTCTGGCTGCAGGACCTGCGCCAAAACCCTCGAGCTCACGTGGACGATCTGGAGGATTCGGCCGTGGGGCCGACGGCCGAGGAGCCCACGACGCTCGACGAGCGCAGCTTCGAGTTCGGCGGACGTGCCTGGAGGGCCAGCCTGCGCTCCTATCGCGAGGCCGATCTCTGGCGTGGGTTCATCGCCTTCGAGGGCCCGTCGACGACGGAGCCCCACAAGACCGCGCCCTTGTTCTGCGAGCGGGATCTCAGGGCCCTGCTCGAACGGTTTTCGTCCTTCGAAGCCGCCGCCCTCAGAGCCTTCCTGCGGTCCGCTCTTCCCTGACCGATTTTTACCAATTTTCTCGCCGCGACCATCGCCGCGTCCGGTCATCCTGCACCCGGCGAGAGCGCCCACCGTACCTGAACTTACGCCCGTTCGGGCCCCTGGCATGCTCGCGGCCGAGGCCTCTGGGAACACCTGGTTTCGCGATTTTGTAGATTTCGTAAAGCGTTACAACACAACAACTTCCGATTAAGCTGCACTGTGATGTCCGGAGACAAAAAGGACTTGCGCCCACCTCCCATCGGGTTTATCGTTCTCCCCGCTTCCGGAAAGCGATACCCGCTGGCTGCTGTCTTCGGCGCCTCCTCGGCGCCGCGGTGGCGCTCACGAAAGTGTGATAATTTCAACCTGAGACTTTTGGGGCGAGGTGCGCCGATGTGGGACACGTGTTCCGTACAGCTCAACGTGCGGCTCCCGAAGGACATCGCGGCCGAGGCAGAGGAGGTCCAGCGTGTCGATCCGGACTTCCTGAGCAGGGTCGTGCTGTACGGTCTCACCCGTCGCTCGATCTACCGGCATCTCCGTGAGCAGAGCCAAGCGCAGGGAGAGTCGACACCTCGGGAGATGGCGCCTCCCCTGTCCTGAGCCCTTGCGCTCAAGACCCTGTCCTTCCATAGGTTTGGCGCATCCCTGTCGGGATGCCCAGCAGGATTGGCAGGGTCCTTTTCACGTCCGGCGGGAGGACGACGTTGGCCGAAGGTCGGCCGGGATTCGGGGAGTCAGAGGAGGTCCTGCGCGCCAAGTATCTGGACTACTGCTCGGCGCAAGTCGCCGATCTGCTGCTCTACCTGAGTCCTGACGAGATCTATCTTCTCGCCCAGCGTGCCCATCGTGAGCGAGGCGCCACGAGCGATCTCTCCTACATGGAGATCGTGAAGATCGCCACGGACTGGCTGTCGGAACGTGTGGCGCTGCCGCCGTTCGAAGTCTGGCTGGCCGACTACAGGGCACACCCGGAGCTCTACGAGGAGTACCTCATGGGGCTCTGGGAGACCGAGGCCGAAACGGCCGACCCGGAGTGAGCGGGGGCGCTCCGCGCCCAGACGGGCGGATGGCCCCGCCGATCCGGATGGCTCTCTTCAGAACGGGAGGTCGTCGTCGGGCTCGCTCGGGGGGGGGGACGGTTCCGCGCGGCCGCTGAAGCCCCCACCGCCTCCCCCGTAACCGCTTCCCCCTCCCGCGTTCCCCGTGGATCCGAGCATGACCATCTCGTTGACGACGATGTCCGTCCAGTAGCGAGTCCCCCCCTGGTCGTCCTGGGTTTGCGAGTACTCGATCCTCCCCTCGACGTAGAGCCGGTCGCCCTTGTTCACCCACTGCTCGACGACATCGACGAGCCGACCGAAAAAGGTGAGTCGATGCCACTCGGTCTTCTCCTGCTGTTGCCCGGAACGGTCGGACCAGCTGCGGTTGGTGGCGAGGGAGAGCTTGGCCACCCGGGCCCCCGACGACGTGGCGCGGATCTCGGGATCGTTCCCGACGTTGCCAATGAGCATGACCTTGTTGAGTGACCGACTCATGGAGAGAGCGCTCCTGGTGCTTTGGCCCACGATCGGGGGCTCGACATGGGTTGCCGGCCCCGTCTGGGTACCTTGGAAGGGCCGTAAGCTAAAGCCCCGGATCCCGTTTTTCCATTCCGACACCGGACGCTATCTTGCAGCGTTCGAATCGCCCAACCCGGCACCTGACCATGACCGATCTCACGTATATCCGCGTGGAATGGGACGGCGACCTCGCCGTCGTCACCGTGGACCGCCAGGACAAGCTCAACGCCCTCAACGCCGACGTCATCGCGGAGATCGGCGAGGTGTTCGAGGGCCTCCGTGAGGACGACAACGTCAGGGGCGTGCTCCTCACCGGCGCCGGCGGGAAGGCCTTCGTGGCTGGAGCCGACATCGGCGAGCTCGCGAAGATGGATGCCGTGTCGGGAGTCGGGGTGAGCCGCCAGGGCCAGGAGGTGTTCGGAGCCATCGAGCGCTTCCCCAAGCCGGTTCTCGCAGCAGTCGGCGGATATGCCCTCGGCGGCGGGTGCGAGCTGGCGCTCGCCTGTCACCTGCGCATCGCCAGCGAGAGGGCCCGGTTCGGGCTCCCCGAGGTGGGATTGGGCATCATCCCGGGATATGGCGGCACCGTGCGCCTGTCCCGCCTGGTCGGGCTGGGGCGCGCCGTGCAGATGACGCTGACCGGCGAGATGGTGGGGGCGGAGCAGGCACGCGAGATGGGTCTGGTGTCGGAGGTGGTGCCGCCCGGGGAGCTCCTGGAAAAGGGCAAGGCGCTCCTGCGCAAGGTCACGGCCAACGGGCCCGTCGCCGTGCGCATGGCTTTGGAGTCCATCTATCGGGCCATCGATACGGCCAGTGCGGACGCGCTGGCCCTCGAGTCCTCCCTTTTCGGCCTTCTGGCCGCCACCGAGGACATGAAGGAAGGGATGTCGGCGTTCCTGGAGAAGCGCGAGGCGCGCTTCACGGGCCGCTGAGGGGGACTGGCTCGGACGTTTCCGTCCGCCGACCGCCGGCCCCGTCGAGGGGTCCGAAACCCTTGCCTACCAAGCGTTTCCAGGGGACGTTCCGGGGTGGCCGAAGGGCGCCCGAAAGATTAGATTCTTCGGATGGCTCGAGGGCCCTTCTCCAATGGTGGCACGTGCGGCTGAGGCGGCTCTCCATCCGCCACTTCCGGAACCTGGGTGTCCAGGATCTGGAGCTTCCGGCCGAAGGCGTGGCCCTCATCGGGAACAACGCGCAGGGGAAGTCCAACTTCCTCGAAGCCATCTACTACCTGGAGACGTTCCGCTCCTTCCGGGGAGCGCGGGACGACCAGATTGTCGGGTTCGGAGAAAATGTGTTCCGCCTCGAGGGCACACTGGTGCCGGAGGAAGGATCGGCTCCCTCCGTGGAGGTGGCGGCAGCCTTCGAGCGGAAGGGAAGACGAAAGAAGGTCACGGTGGGCGGGGTGGAGCCTCCGCGGATGGGGGACGCCCTCGGGCGGCTCGCAGCGGTGGTCTTCTCCCCCACGGACGTGGAGCTGGTGAGCGGAGGGCCGGCGGGGAGAAGGCGATTCCTGGACATCGTGCTCTCGTTGACGGAGCCGGGATACCTGGAGGCGCTCCAGGAGTATCGCCGGGTGTTGGCCCGGCGTAACGCCGCCCTTAAGAACGGCCAGACGGGGGCGGCCGTGGGAGCCTGGAATCAGGGCCTCATCCGAGCCGGAGCCCAGGTCATGATTACCAGGAATGAGTGGGTGAGACAGCGCTGTGAAGCATTCGGCGATTACTATGCCGCGGTCTCTGGAGGCACGCGGGCGCACATGGCCTATCGATCCGACGTGAGGCTGGGCGGAAGGGTGACTCCGGAAGAGGTCGCGGAAGCGTACCGTGAGAGCCTCGTGGATTCAGCGGAGTCGGAGCGGAGACGTGGCGTGACTCTGGCGGGGCCTCACCGGGACGAGATATCTCTCCGCCTCGGGGGGGAGCACGGGGCTATCGATCTGAGGGACTTCGGGTCCGGCGGACAGCGTCGCACCGCAGCCCTCGCTCTTCGCCTGGTGGAGGCCCGCACCATGCGCGAGGTGAGAGGGAGGGAGCCGCTCGTGCTCCTGGACGACGTGTTCGCCGAGCTGGACCCGGCCCGAAGCGAGCGAGTCTTGGCGCTGATGGAGCAGGAAGAGACGGGCCAGGTCGTGCTGACGGCACCCAAGGAGAGCGAGATCCGGATCCGGCGGGATGCGCTTCCCCGGTGGCGGATCGAAGGCGGGAGGATTTCCGCGTGACGGGGAAGAAGCCGGGGCCCGTGCGACTGGACACGGTCCTCGGAGAGGTCCTCGGCCGACACGGCCTTCAGGATCAGGTGCGCCGGATGGGGGTTCTGGAGTTGTGGCCTGATATCGTGGGGGCGGCCATCGCCAAGGTAACCGAGGCCCGAGGCGTGCAGGAAGCCACGCTGTTCGTCGAGGTGCGGACCAGCGCATGGCTGATGGAGTTGAACTTGATGAAGGCGGAGCTACTCGAGAGGGTCAACGAGCGGATGTCGGAGGCACCTCTCGAGCGCATCGTCTTCGTTCTCGCAGAGACCGGTTGAGCCGGACGAAGTCGGAGACTACTCACGAAGTCGGAGACTGCTCACGGAGCGGACATGGCGAAGAAGAAGAAAAAGGGCGGGCACAGCTACACCGCCGGTCAGATTCAGGTTCTCAAGGGCCTCGAGGCGGTGCGAAAGCGCCCCGGCATGTACGTCGGGTCCACATCGGCGAGGGGACTTCATCATCTGGTATACGAGGTGGTGGACAACTCCATCGACGAGGCCATGGCCGGGTTCTGCTCCCGGGTGGACGTCGTGATCCGACCGGACGACTCCATATCGGTATCCGACGACGGACGCGGCATCCCGGTCGACATCCACCCCACGGAGAAGGTGCCGGGCGTCGAGCTCGCCATGACGACCCTCCACGCGGGCGGGAAGTTCGACAAGGACACCTATAAGGTCTCCGGAGGGCTGCACGGCGTGGGGGTCAGCGTGGTCAACGCCCTTTCGGAGTACCTGGAGGTCGAGATCCGGCGGGGCGGAAGAAGGTACCACCAGCGATACGAGCGCGGCCTCAAGACGAAGGACCTGGAGGAGTTGGGTCCGGCCAGGGGAAGTGGCACCCTGGTGACGTTCAAGCCCGATGCGCAGATCTTCACGGAGCTGGTCTACAACTTCGACGTGCTCTCCAACCGGCTCCGGGAGCTCGCGTTTCTCAACAAGGGCCTTGAGATCGCCCTCGTCGACGAGCGGAACAGCGAGAGGGTCGAGGAGACCTACCAGTACCAAGGAGGCCTCGCCGAGTACGTCACCTTCCTGCGAGGTGGCCGCCAGGCGCTGCACGACAAGGTCTGCTACTTCGAGGCCAGCAAGCCGGAGGCCGAGATCGAGCTCGCCCTCCAGTACGATCAGGGCTTCTCCGAGAACACCCACACCTTCGTCAACAACATCAATACCCACGAAGGCGGGTCGCACCTGACCGGGTTCAAGGCCGCACTCACCCGGACCATCAACGACTATGCCCGCCGAAACAAGCTCTTCAAGAAGGATGAGACCCTCTCGGGTGACGACGTTCGCGAGGGCCTGACCTGCGTCCTCAGCGTACGCGTCATGGAGCCCCAGTTCGAGGGGCAGACGAAGACGAAGCTGGGCAACAGCGAGGTGAGAGGGGCCGTCGAGGCGGCGGTGAACGAGCATCTGTCCATCTTCCTCGACGAGAATCCCAAAGCGGCGAAGGCCGTCATCGAGAAGTCGGTCCAGGCGGCCCGGGCTCGGGAAGCCGCACGGAAGGCGCGAGACCTGGCGCGCAAGAAGAGCGCGTTGGACACCGGGGTCCTCCCCGGCAAGCTGGCGGACTGCTCCATCTCCGATCCGACGCTCTGCGAGCTCTACCTCGTGGAGGGAGACTCGGCCGGTGGATCGGCCAAGCAGGGGAGGGATCGGTCCTACCAAGCCATCCTGCCCTTGAAGGGGAAGATCCTGAACGTGGAGCGCGCCCGCATCGACAGGGTGCTCTCCAACGACGAGATCCGGGCCATCATCACCGCCATCGGCGCAGGGATCCGCGACGACTTCGACCTCGAGAACGCGCGTTATCACAAGGTCATCATCATGACCGACGCCGACGTGGACGGCGCTCACATCCGAACGCTCCTGCTCACCTTCTTCTTCCGGCAGATGCCCGAGCTCATCGAGGCGGGGATGGTCTACATCGCACAGCCCCCCCTCTTCCGGGTGCAGAAGGGCAAGAAGGAGTTCTACGCGTACAGCGAGGAAGAGCGGGCCGAGTACGAGAACCGGCTGGGGAGCAAAGACGGCAAGGGCGTCAACATCCAGCGCTACAAAGGGCTGGGCGAGATGAACCCGGATCAGCTCTGGAAGACCACCATGGACCCCGAGGCGCGCACCATTCTCCAGGTTCAGATCGAGGACGCCGCGATCGCTTCTACGCTGTTCGATCGCCTCATGGGCGACGAAGTGGAGCCCCGACGGGAGTTCATCGAGAAGAACGCCAAGTACGTGCGCAACCTCGACGTCTAGTGAACCCGTGGTGACGTGCCGGCTCGTGGCCGTTCAGCGTCACGGCCGCTCCTCCGCTGCTCAGGCCCCGCCTGCGAGGTCCTCCGCAGTGATGAGCTCCGCGTCGTAGCGCCGGGCCGCATCACGCTCGATGGCCAGCGGAGGCGGACCGGAAGTGAAAAGGACCCGCAGGCGGGTCTCCCGGCCGAAGCCGTAACGCGTGTTTCCCACCTCGGCGTCCAGGCGACCGAGCGCCGCCCCCAACTCCGCGGGATCCCAGGGCGCGTGCCCGTAGAACGCCACGCCCGAGCCGAGGATTCCCGCGACCTCGATCTCGACGTCCGGCCCCCACAGGCTCCCGCATTCCCTCGCGTTGTACCCCAGTCGGCCGATGGCCTCGGAGGCCATGAACTGCCGACACACGACGGGGAACACCGACGCCGCGTGGGCCTCCAGTGTGGCCCTCAGATCCTCTTCCCTGCCCGTATTGTCGTCGGCAGTATATCCGCGTGACAACACATGTCGAAACCAGAAGGCGTGGAAGGGATCGAGTATCCGATACCGGCGGGCGCGGGTGCCCGGCCGAGCGTCCAGGGAGCGACGGATCTCGATGATGCCCAGGTCCACGAGCCGCCGCAGGTAGGGTGCGACCTGCCCGCTCGCGCTCAGGTCCGCCACGCCCGCGTGGATTCGTCCCCAGTCTCCTTCTCCGGCTGACAGGGCCTGGAGGATGGCAGCGTATCGGGACGGTGTCTGGACGGAGCGCTCCAGCAGGGCGATTCCGGCGTCGGACAGGGGACCCCCTTCATCGAGGATCAGGCGCCGGAGGTTGGCAAAGAGGTCCGCGGACGGATCGACGTGCCGCAGGTGGCCGGGGGTCCCCCCGAACACCGAGTAGGCCCTCAGCCGCTCTCGCACGTCGGACCCCGGAAGAAGGGGCAGGACGACCCGGAAGTCGAGAGGCTCGACCTGGAGGCGCCGCGTGACACGCCCTGCGAGGGGGCTATTCGCGTCCACGAGCGGCTCCGGCGCCACGAGGACCACGTGGAGCCCGGCGACGTTGGCGAGGGTCGCGGCCAGCGGAGCCTCGAACCGCGCTCGAGCCTCGCCGAGCCTGTGGGCGTCGTCGATCACCACGACGCTGGTCCCGCCGTCCCGGGGAAGCACGTGGGTGAGCGCGTCGAGGGTGGCCTCCCAGGATTCGTCGCCCTGGTCGCCCAGTTGGACGGGCACCTCTCCGGGGAAGCCCCGGGACAGGGTGGCCAGCATTGCGGCACGTTGGACGGGATCGGGAAGCGGTGGCGCCCGATGATGGAGAGTCCGGAAACCCCGGGTGGCCCGGCGGACCAGCGCCGTCTTCCCCACGCCCGGGGGGCCCACGACCTCGATGACGCAGGAGTCGCGTGCGTCGAGGGAGGTGCGGAGGATGCCCAGCTCCCGGATTCGGCCAAGAAAGTCCATGGAATATATAATTTAGCGTAATTGTATTTATGCAAAATATGGGGTCGCGACCCTTGAGACCACTCCGGAGAGGCGAGATGTTCTCTGGCATCCGGAGAACTCCCCTCCCGCTCGAAGAGGACCGCCATGACCCGCCTGCTCCCCCGCTTCGACACCCTCGCCGCCGTGCGCTACGCGTCCCCTACCAACAACGGCGGAGGGAGGCAGACGCGTGTGGACCTGGAGGAGGTCTTCGGAGACAATCTCTTCGGACTCCACCAGATGAAGTCCCGTCTCCCGAAGCCCCAGTACGAGGCGCTGCTGTCCACCATCCGCGACGGAACGGATCTGGACTCCTCCGTGGCCGACGCCGTGGCCGTGGCCATGAAGGAGTGGGCCATGGAGAAGGGGGCGACGCACTTCACCCACTGGTTCCAGCCGCTCACGGGTCTCACGGCGGAGAAGCACGACTCCTTCCTGAAGCCCACCGGTGACGGTCGCGCCATCACCGAGTTCAGCGGCAAGGAGCTGGTCCAGGGTGAGCCGGATGCATCGTCGTTCCCGTCGGGCGGCCTCCGGGCGACCTTCGAGGCCCGTGGATACACGGCGTGGGATCCCACGTCACCGGCGTTTCTCATGGAGGGCCCCGCAGGAGCCTACCTGTGCATCCCCACCGCCTTCGCCTCCTGGGCCGGGGACGCGTTGGACAAGAAGACGCCCCTGCTGCGCTCCATTCACGCTCTGGACGAGCAGGCGAGAAGGGCGCTTCTCCTCTTCGGCAACGAAACCAAGGCCGTGAAGGCCACCCTCGGAGCGGAGCAGGAGTTCTTCCTCGTGGACGAGGAGTTCTTCTACCGCCGCCCGGATCTGGTCACGTCCGGCAGGACGCTGTTCGGCACCAAGCCGCCCAAGGGTCAGGAGATGGACGATCACTACTTCGGATCGATTCCGGAGCGGGTCCTGGAGTACATGAACGAGGTGGAGCTGGAGCTCTACAAGCTGGGCGTCCCCATCACCACGCGACACAACGAGGTGGCTCCCGGCCAGTACGAGATGGCGCCCATCTACGAGGACGCGAACCAGGCCGCCGATCACCAGCAGCTCACCATGTCGACGTTGCGGCGAGTGGCGCGCAAGTACGGGCTGGTGTGCCTGCTTCACGAGAAGCCCTTCCAGGGGGTGAACGGCAGCGGCAAGCACCTGAACTGGTCCTTCGGAACCGACGAGCACAACCTGCTCGAGCCGGGCGACACACCTCACGACAACATGCAGTTCCTGTTCTTCTGCTCCGCGGTGCTCAAGGCCGTGGCCAGGCACCAGGACTTGCTGCGGGCCGCCGTCGCCCACGCGGGCAACGACCATCGCCTCGGGGCCAACGAGGCGCCGCCGGCCATCATCTCGGCATTCGTCGGGGATCAGCTGCAGGACATCTTCGAGCAGATCGAGAGGGCGGGAGAGGCCAAGAGCAGCATGGCCAGCGGCCTCATGGGTCTGGGAGTGAGGGTGCTGCCCAGCCTTCCGAAGCACGCGGGAGACCGGAATCGCACGTCTCCGTTCGCCTTCACGGGGAACAAGTTCGAGTTCCGCGCGCTGGGGGCCTCACAGAGCATCTCCTTCCCTGCGACGGTGCTCAACACTGTGGTGGCGGAAGCCATCGACCAGCTGTGCACGAAGCTCGAGACCGCGCTGGAAAACGGAACCGCCATCGGGGACGCCCTTCGAGGCCTCCTCGCCGAGGAGATCCACGAGTTCAAGCACGTGATCTTCAACGGCGACAACTACTCGGAGGAGTGGGTGGAGGAGGCGGAGCGCCGCGGCCTGCTGAACCTCGCGTCCACCATGGACGCCCTTCCCTCAATCGTCGCCGAGAAGAACGCCGCCCTGTTCGAGAAGTACGGAGTGCTGTCGAAGAGGGAGCTGGAGTCCCGCTACGAGATCTACGTCGAGCGGTACTTCATGATGATCAACATCGAGGGAGAGACCGGCCAGCACATGGCCCAGACCATGGTCCTTCCGGCTGCCGCCCGGTACCTCAGCGACCTGCTGAGCACGGCCGAGCGAGCCGATGACGTGGGCATGAAGGCCGAGGGCATCCTGACCACGGCACGTCGCATGAACGAGCTCATCGACGACCTGACGGAGAAGCTGGCCGTCCTGGCGGAGCAGAACCAGGAGCTCGGTGGCGACGAGGTCGTGTCCAAGGCGGAGCACATGCGTCGGAACATCATCCCCGCCCTGAACGACGTCCGGGACGTGGTGGACCGGCTCGAAAGGGTGGTTCCGGACGACTATTGGCCGGTTCCGACCTACCGCGACATGCTCTTCATCAAGTAGCCGTCGGGGGAAAGGCGAGTCGGCACCGACTCGGCCTGACCCCGACGGGCCATCCTCTCGGGCTCGGGCCAACCCTCCCGCCCTCTCCGGGAAACGCGGGGCCGGCGGCGTCTGCTGCCGGCCCCGCGTCGTTCGTGGGCAACCCACGCGTTCCTGGTCATGGGCTCCCGTCGGCCCGACTCATCCTCTATCTTGCCCCGGCCCGCCATCCGAGACCGGAGCCTCATGAGGGATCCCAACCTGGCTTCCTACCGACTCGTGGACGCCCTCGGCCGAGTCGCCGAGGAACACCCTCTGGACCGCAAGATCGTCGTGGCCCCCACCTTTGGCGGAGGGCGGGAGCTCCTGCGGTGCCTCTCCCGCGTGGGGCCGGGCTGGGTCGGATTCGAGGTGATCACTCCCAGGCTCCTCGCCACGGGGCTGGCCCGGGGCAGGATGACCGACGGAGGTCTCCAAGCCCTGGACCGGTTCGACGAGCAGGCGATCATGGACGAGGCCCTGGACGACACCCTCGCGTCCGGGCTGGATGCCGGGCTCGGCGAGCTCACCGATGGCGTCGGCTTCCGGGAAGCCGTGCACGGCTCCATCAGCGCCCTGAGGCTCTCGGGCGTGAGCACGGCGGACCTGGGGAGTTCCCGCCTCCGGGACGTCCGGAGGCGTCGCTTCCTCATGCGGGTGCTCGACCGCTACCAGGCGCTGCTGAGCGAGCGCCGGTGGGCCGACACCGCCACGGTCATGAGTCTCGCGGTGGAAGCCCTCGAGGACGGGGATGACGCCCCCGGCGCGCAGCGGGCTCACCGCGTCTTCCTGGCTCCCGGGTTGAGCGCCCGCGGCCTGACCGGTAGCCTCCTTCGCGGCCTCATGGAGCGGGGGGCGCAGGTGCTGGAGACCGATCCCGTCCACGGGCTACCGAAGCCTCCGGCCGTCGTCTGGAAGCAGGACGCTGCACGAGGGGCTCTGGCCTGGCTCCACGCCCCGGGCGAGGCCAGCGCCACCGACCCACGCATCGAGATCTTCCGGGCTGCGTCCATCACGGACGAGCTCCGCGAGGTACTCCGCAGGGTCGCGGCATCGGCAGCACCTTGGGACGACGTGGAGATCATCACGTCGGATCCGTCGGCCTACGGCTCCGCGCTTCATGCTCTCGCGTCGCGCCTGGGGATCCCCGTCACCTACGCGGTAGGGCTCCCGGTCGCACGGACCCGCCCCGGCAGGGCTGCCCTCCTCTACCTCGACTGGATCGAGGGAGGCTTCCTGGCCGACGGTATACGGCGCCTCCTGGAGGCCGGGGACCTCCGCCCGCCTCGAACCAGGGTCTATCACGCACCCGCCGACCTGGCACGGCGCTTTCGGCGGCTCCGGATCGGATGGGGAAGGAAGCGCTACCGGACGGAGCTCCGTAACGCCCTCGACGCCGTCGACCGGGAGAGCCGAGGGCCCTGGGAGACCCCCGAGGGCTTCGAGCGACGCGTGCGCCGGGTCAGAGGCGAGCTCGACGCGTTGCGCGCCATCCTCTTCCCGATCCTCAGGGCCACCCCTTCGGTGCCCGACCGCCAGGGGGTGGGGGGAGAGCCCATCTCCCCCGCGGAGATCGCCCGAGGGGCCAGGGCCTTTCTCAGGCGCGTTCCCCGAGGCTCGGGTCCCGACCGGGTGGCCCGGGAGGAGCTGCTCCGGGTTCTCGAGCGCATCGAAGGATCCCTCAGACGTCGCACGAGCTTCAGCGCCGCCCTGACCATCGTCCGCCGACACCTGGCGCTGATCCGCGTGAGGGCCGGGGAGGAGGCCGGAAAGGGGCCCGACGACGGAATGGTGCCGTGGCGGTCGGAGGGAGGCCATCTGCACCTGTCCGATGTCGAGCACGGCGGACTGTCGGGCAGGGGCAGGACATTCGTCGTCGGCCTGGACGCCGACCGCGTCCCGGGCCATTCGGCACAGGATCCCGTGCTCTCGGATCGGGACCGAAGGGCACTCCCCGGCGACCTCCCGACATCGGCAGACGTGATCCAAGAGCGCACGTTCCGCCTGAGCGCCCTCCTTTCCAGGCTGCGCGGCGAGGTCACGCTGAGCTACGGTGCCTGGAACGCCGTGGAAGCACGATCGGTGTCCCCATCTCCCGTGCTCCTGCAGGCGCTACGCCTGCGACGCCGTGATGCGGAGCTCACCTTCGAGGATCTGCACGAGGCCCTCGGGGGCGTGGCCTGCGCCGTCCCCACGGCCAGTGGAGGGGTCCTGGACGGTGACGACGTCTGGATGCGGTGCCTGGGCGCCGACGGTGTGCTGCGGGCCGGATCCGAAGCCGTGCTCGCCGCGTTTCCGTCCCTGGATCGAGGTCTCCGGGCCCTCCGGGAGCGAGTCGCGGGTGATCCCGGACCCAACCACGGCGTCGTCGCTGCCCGACCCGGGCTGGATCCACGGGTGAGCCCGGAGGTGGTGTTGTCGGCCAGTCGCCTGGAGGATCTCGGGACCTGCCCCTTGCGGTACCTCTATCGCACCGTGCTCCGACTACGTCCTCCGGATGATCCGGAGTTCGATCCCGATCGATGGCTGAACGCCCTGGAGCGGGGCAGCTTGCTGCACACGGCGTTCGAGGGCTCCTTGCGCACGGCCAAGGCTCGAGGAGTCCCTGCCAACGACCCTCGCCTGGAGGAGGTCGCTCTTCAGACCCTGGAGGAGGTCTCGCAGCGGTTCCGGCTCTCGAAGCCCGCTCCCGGCGAGGGTGTGCTCCGTCGCGAGCTCAAGGGCTTGGAGGAGGACGTGCGCTCGTTCGTCCGCATGGTCCGGGAGCACGGTGCTCCCTGGGTCAGGCTGGAGATGCGCTTCGGCTCGCCCGACCGCGATCCTCTCCCCCTGCCGGTGGGCGAGCACGTCGTGCCCCTGCGGGGCGCGGTGGACCGGATCGACGAGGATCTTCAAGGATTGCACGTCGTCGACTACAAGACGGGCGTGCCCCGCTCCTACGAGCCGAGGACGGGGGCCTTCCACGGAGGCCGTCGACTCCAGCACGCCCTCTATGCCGTGGCCGCCGAGGCACTGCTCGGAATCCCGGTCGCCGCGGGCGAGTATCACTTTCCCACCCGGAGGGGGGAGAACCACATCGTGCAGTTCGACCGCCTCCGCCTCGCGGGAATCGAGGAGCTACTGGAGCGGATGCTCGACGGCGTCGCGGCCGGAGCGTTCGTTCCCACCGACGATGCGGACGACTGCAGGTTCTGTGACTTCACCGCCGCGTGCCGGGTCCGGACCGGTGACTTCGGCAGGGTCGACTCCCCGCTGGCCGCGTGGTCCAGCGAGATGCTCGCCGTGGGGCTACATCCGGCGTTCGGCTCGCTGAAAGGGGTCCGCGAGTTCGAGCAGAAGCCGGCCGGGTAGGCGCCCGGCCTCCGGTCCGGTACGACGAGAGGCCCGGCGCCGCCCAGGGGGCGCCGGGCCTCCGTGCCGACCTCGGCTTCTCACCTACATCTCGTCGTCAGCCCTTTCACGTCAGTTGAAGGGGCTCACCCGATTGTCGGCCAGCACCCGGTTCATGTCCACCAGCATCGTGACCTCGGTGGCGATCAGGACCTCGTTCTCGTCGTACGGGCTCTTGGGGGTGAAGAGATCCATCTGGTCGGCCGCAGGAATGTAGGAGGGCACCAGCGGCTCGGTTCCCGGATCTCCCTCGTTGATCGTCGGGTTCGATTCGATCTCCCTGAGCATCATGGGCAGCCGGATCCCCAGATCGGACATGCGCCGGCCCTCCAGGAACATGATCTCCTGGCGGGCGAGGTGGAACGCATGCCACAGGTCGTCCGCGTTGGTGAGCGCGGCCACCGAATCGGCGTCCAACGACGTGCCCGAGATGACGTGCTGAGTGGTCCCACCCGGCCGGGAGAGCACCAGTCCGGCCCTGTATGGGCTCCCGGCGTCCGCCCGCACCAGGATCGATGCGTCGCGGGGACGGATGGACAGGTCCTCGTTGAGCCTCGGATCCCCGTCCGAGAACGACTCGGTGCCCCGGCTCAGGGCCAGGCCGATGGCGTTGCTCAGGTGCGCCGCCGCCTGGCCGAGCTGATTCCCCGCCAGGGCGGCCTCGGCCATGATGAGGTGCATCTCCTCGGCCTTGGCCACGGCGATGCCGGCCTCACGGGTGAGGAACTTGGGGTCCAGGAAGTCCAGCCGCGGCAGCGGCTGCATCTCCTGCAGGGCTCTCGTCACCAGGTACCAGTGCGGCGTGTTCTCGATGGACGACGCGTCGTACTCCTGGAAGAAGGCGAAGTCGCCGCCTCCCGAGAGAGCGCTCTGAGCTGCCGCAACGGCCGCCGACGCGTCGCCCTTGAGCCGCTGGGCCCGGGCCATGGCCGCCACGGTGCGAGTGCCGAACGCACTGGAGGACCCCAGATCGCCGATCGCCAGATCCAGGATCTGGTCGGCGGGCAACGCGGCGCCGTCGGGCTCGATGGGCGCGTAGGAGAAGTTCTCCCCCAGGTGCAGATACGCCATTCCCCTGTAGTAGTGGGCCTCCGCCACCTCGTCGGCCGTCGCCGTCTCGTCGCCGGGCACGATGTCGTCGATCACGAACGACGCCAGCGCCTTCAGCTCCTGTGCGTTCCAATACAGGCCGGTGACGTTGCCGGTGCTGTTGGACACCGACGGGCTGATGTCACGGGGGAAGTCGTACTCCTTGACGAGCCCCGTGCCGTGGATGGAGTAGTTGTCGCTCGCGACCTCGCCCACGACGGACGCCGACTCCACGAGCCGGGCGAACTGGGCCCGGAGGCCCGGTAGCAAGGAAGCCGTGGGGTTCTCCGCCGCCGCGAGATCGTCATCGGTCGTGCGCGGGTTGTCCACGGCGGTCGGATCGAGAAAGTCGCAAGCCGCCACCGTGACGGTGGCGAGAAGAAGCAGACGCAGCGTCCAACCGCGTCCGCCGAGCCTGTTGCTGTGGGTCTTGGTCATGATGGGCTCCGCTGAGCTGGATCGGTTATGGTCGGGCTGCATCTTCATCAGAACACGAGCTCCACGCCGAAGCGGAAGCGCCTGGGTGACGAGGCGGTGATGCTGCTCTCGCTTCCCAGAGCCAACCCGCCGCCGCTGATCCCGTTGAGCTCGGCATCGATGAGCTTGTTTGCAGACCAGATCCACAGGTTTCGACCCGCAGCGTACAGGCTGCCACGCTCCGCCCGGAGCGCGCTCGCCCAGCCCTCGGGCATGGTGTAGCGCACCGAGAGCTCCCTCCACTTGAACCAATCCCCGTCGTACAAGAACGCGGACCGGGCCTGGCTCTGGGAGTACCGGCGGATCTCCGAGCCGTCGGTCCCGTACCGAACGGGAAAGAGGTACTCGCAGTCGGATCCAGGCGTCCCACCGCTGGCCCATTGGTCGCGGGGCACACACTGGACCGTCTCGTGCCGGTAGATTCCGTTGAACGTGGACCAGACCGACCCCCAGTCGAACACCTCGTGCCCGAGGGCGAAGTCGGCGAGGGAGGAGATGGTCCAGGACGTGCCGATCCGGATGCTCGTGCTGAGGCTCCCGCTCTTGTCGGGCGTGGGCTGACCGCCGGTCAACATCCGCCTCGTATCGTCGGGGAGGCCGTCACCGTTGGAGTCGTAGGGCGTCGTCACGTACCACGCGCCCACGGGGAGCTCGTCACCCGAGTCGACGACGCCGTCCTCGTTGCAGTCGAGAGGGGGGCCGCACACACGCTTCTGCGATCCCTCGACCCCGAACGCGGCCGCGGTCCCCATGTCGGTGACCCGGTTGTCCACCATCTGGAAGGTGCCGCCCAGGGACCACGCCAGATCCTGCGTGTTGAGCAGCTGCGCCGTCCAGGCCAGCTCGATGCCCGTGTTGCGGATCTCACCCACGTTCCTGAGCTGTGTGCCCTGGCCGGTGGTGGGCTGCTCCGGCACGAAGAACAGGGCGTCGGTGGTTGTAGCGTCGTACCAGGTGAAGTCCAGGCCGACGCGGCCGTTCCACAGGGAGGCGTCGAAGCCAACCTCGACGGTGCTCGTCCGCTCGGGTTTGAGGTCGGGGTTGCCCGGGTTGTCGAACCGGGGCGCAGACTCACCACGGAACGAGGTGGCGTTGAAGCTCCGGTCCTTGTCGAAGGGCGTCGGGGGCTTGCCCGTCTGCCCGTACGCTCCCCGGATCTTGAACTGACCGAGGAAGCCGCCTAAGGTCGGGAAGAAGTCCTCGTTGGAGACGAGATAGCTCAGGCCCGCCTTGGGGTACGTCTCGAAGCTCACCTCGTCACCGAAGGCGGTGGATCCATCCAGGCGGACCCCTAAGCTGAGGGTCAGTCGGTTCCACATGTCGAAGCTGTCGTCGACGTATACGCCACCGGTGAACACCTCGGTGTTGGTCTCGAAGGACGAGATGTCCGCCGCCTCGTCGAAGTCCGGCGCCCCGGGAAGCGCAAAGGTCGTTCCCGTGGACGAGAAGCGGCTCACGTCGTCCCGGAAGCCCTGGAAGCCGACGGCGATGTCGTTGGCGAAATCACCGCTCCCCGAGATCCAGCGGTAGCCGGTGGCGGCGTCGACGGAGAACGACGTGAACGTGCGGTCGAACCGCGTGAGCTGACCGGTGGGCTCGCCCGGGGTGAACCCGATGGGCTCCAGGACCCGCTGACTGTTGCTGCGGTAGTCCAGCCCCGTGGTCATGCGGGCGAACCACCTGTCCGTGACGTCCCAGCTGAAGCCGCCCGAGAAGATGAACCGGTTGACCGTCTCGTCGATGTCCGGCATGAGGAAGATGTCCAGGGCCTCCTGGAGGTCCTGGGCGCCGGAGAAGAACAGCGCGTCACCGACCTCGAAGGTGGTGAGGGGATCGGCGATGGCAGTGCCGTTGAAGAGGCGCTGGAAGGCGCTCCTGGTGTAGTTGCCCGAGAAGCTCAGGGAGAAATCGTCGGAGAGCGTAGCCTGCATCCCACCGCGCACCGCGTAGATGGTGCTCTCGTTCTTGGGCTGGATGCCCTCCTCGTTCTGGACCCGGCCGCTCACGTTGTAGGTCATCTGGGCGTTGCCGCCGGACGCCGAGACGTACTGGTTCGTCGCCAACCCCGTCCTCCAGAATTCGTCCTCGAAGAACGTGGGCGAGATCTCGCCGTCCTGGACCTGGCTCGGAAAGGTCAGCGGCATGTCGAACATGTACTTGAGCTCGGGCTGGTCGTAGCCGACCTCCGAGCGGACGGTGATGCGGGTGTCACCGGGACGCCCCTGCTTGGTGAAGATCTGGATCACCCCGGTGGCGGCGTCCGAGCCGTACAGCGTGGAGGCGGCGCCTCCCTTGGTGATCTCGATCCGGTCGATGTCCGAGGTGAGCAGGTCCGCCAGCGCCGACGACTGCTCGCCCCCGGTTCCGGCGGCCGTGGACTGGCTGTTGTCCACCCGGACGCCGTCCACGTACACCACCGGGGTCTGGGCCCCGAACACCGACGACGTGCCCCGGAAGTTGATGAGGGCCGGGCCCCGAACACCGACGACGTGCCCCGGAAGTTGATGAGGGCCGCGGTACCCGCCTGCGCCGACTGGGCGTTGACGGTGGCCCCGGCCACGCGACCCTGGAGGAGCTGATCGACGGACGTCACCGGCACCTGGGAGATCTCGTCGGCGCTCAGCACGTCCACCGAGGTAGACAGCTTGCGCCGCTCGGTCTCCGTGCCCAGGCCAGTGACGACGATCTCCTCTAGGGCGATGGCGTCCTGGCTGAGGGCGAAGTTCGCCACCGTGGTCTGCCCGGCCACCACCGTGACGGTCTGATCCGCGGACGCGTACCCGAGGAGCTCGACCCGGATGGTGACCTCACCCACCGGGACGTTCCGCATATTGAAGCGGCCCTGTGCGTTGGACAGGACCCCCAGGCCCGTGCCCGGGATGTAGAGCTGGGCGTCCATGAGGGGACGTCCGGACGCGATGTCCGTCACCTGCCCGGTGACGGTTCCCGTGGCCTGCGCCGACGCGCGAGCGGGTGACGACAGCAGGATCGCCGATCCCAGGAAGGCCAGCAGGAGGAACAAACGACTCATGTGTCTCATGGGGAACCTCCGTTGGAGCACCGTTCGAGCTCACACCGGTGAGCTCGGGGAGCGGACCCACGGACTCGCCGCGACGGCGACCTGCCGGATCGGAGCCGGCGAATCGCCGAAGGGAGATTCGCCGGGCCAAAGGCAGCCCTCACCGGCGATGCCACCACGGACTCCGCGGACCCACCGGAGAAAGCACCCCGGCCGGCCACTGGGTTCCGACTCACCAGTCTTCATACGAACACGCGGGAGGGTCGTGACGCTGAACATGGCTCGGCGGCGGCCGCACGGCTAGCTTGGCCGGCGTGTCCATCCGAAGGAGGAACCCATGATGCGCCCCGTCCTGACCGTCGCCACCGTCGTCTCCCTGGGCGTGGCCCTGGCCGTGCCGGTCTCCGCCCAGCGGACCCAGAAGCCGGTGCTGCATGGAAAGCACTGGATCGGCATCACCGGAAAGCCCATGGCCGCCACGGCGGGGGCCATGATGTTCCAGAAGGGAGGCAACGCCGTGGACGCGGCTGCGGCCATGCTCGGGGCGACGGCGACCATGTGGGACGTGCTCTCCTGGGGCGGAGAGACCCAGGCCCTCATCTACCATCCGGTTGAGAGGCGGGTCATCGGCCTGAACGCCCTGGGCGTCGCGCCGACGGGAGCGACCTCGGAGCACTTCCGGGAGAGGGGGATGGACTTCCCGCCGGCGACGGGAGTGGAGTCCATGGTGACGCCGGGCA
>JBDHGI010000054.1:0-32452 GCA_039589955.1 Gemmatimonadota bacterium
GGGCGATTCGGCCCCTCGGCGAGGGTGAGGAGCTACCGTCTCACATCGCCTCGGCCCTGCCCCCGGAGTTCGAGGTGCCGGGAGACGGCCTGCCCTTCACCCCGATGCCGGATGGCGACGTCTATGCCCCGGAGGTCGGCTTCGTTCGTGGCTTCCCCGCGGGTCGCGATCCGCAGTCCGGAGGGGCCTGGATGGCCCACTGCTACGGCGTCGTGGGCGTGCCGCGCGGGACCGATCCGGGCTCGGGAAGCGGTGCCGGCCTCTACGCGGTGAACGGGCACTCTCCACGCCACTTGGACCGCAACGTGACCATGGTCGGCCGGGTGGTGGTCGGTATGGAGCACCTCTCCACCCTGCCGCGCGGGACGGAGAGCCTCGGCTTCTACGCATCGAGGGACGAATGGGTGGTCCTACAGACGGTGAGGCTCGCCAGCGACCTGCCACCCGGGGAGCGCGTCGGGCTGCAGGTCCTTCGGACCGACTCGGGCTCCTTCCGCAATCTGATCATGGCGGCTCGCTCTCGCACCGAGGATTGGTTCGCGTATCCCTCGGACAGGATCGGCCTGTGCAACGTGCGGGTCCCAACCAGGCCCGTGTCCGCTCCGCGGCCGGACGGCGCATCGTGACACGCGAGGTGCCTGCCATTCCTCGGGAATCAGTGGACTCCCCCTGGCTCCTCTACGGCGCCTACGGCTTCACCGGGGAGCTCATCGCCCGCCATAGCGCGGAGCGGGGCCACGCCCCGGTCCTGGCGGGACGTGACGGGGGGCGGACGCGGTCGCTGGCTCGGGAGCTTGGGCTGGATGCCCGGGTCTTCTCCCTGGATGATCCGGTGGAGTCGCGGGAAGGCGTGCGCGGCATGGCTGCCGTTCTCAACGCCGCGGGCCCGTTCACCCGCACCTGGCGACCCATGACCGCCGCCTGTTGTGTGGAGGGGTGCCACTACCTTGACGTCACGGGGGAGATTGACGTGCTGGAGGGAATCCAGGCCCTCGACGCCGATGTCCGAAGCGCCGGACTGTACTTCGTCCCTGCGGTGGGATTCGACGTGGTCCCCACCGACTGCGCGGCCGCGCTGGCAGCCCAGGCCGTCGAGGACCCTACCGAGCTGGACCTGGCCTTCCACATGAGCGGAGGGCCCAGCAAGGGGACCGCCCGCACCGCCCTGGAGCGAGCGGGGTCGGCCAGCGCCGTCCGGCTTGGCGGGCGCATCGTTCCCATTCCACTGGGCTCGGTGCGCCGGACCGTCCCCTTTTCGGACCGCGATCGCGAAGGGACGGCCATCCCCTGGGGCGACGTGAGCACCGCGTACCGATCCACCGGCATCCCGAACATCCGGGTCTTCACCGTCCTCCCGGACCGGATGGTGCGGTTGGCGCCAATAGCCGGAGCGTTCCTGAAGCTCCCCCTGGCTGGTGGCCTGGCTCGGTGGTTGGTGGACGCGATGGTGAAGGGGCCCGGAGAGGACGAGCTGGCCCATGGCTACGGTCGAGTCTGGGCCGAGGCCCGGAACGGGTCGGGGGCGTCGTCCACGGTGGAGGTTCTGACCCCCAACGGCTACGTGCTCACGGCACGGGCCGCCGTGGCGGCGATGGAGAGGCTCCTAGCAGGACGCGTCGAGCAGGGCCCCGGAGTGCATACGCCGTCCAGGGCGTTCGGGGCTGACTTCGCCCTCGAGCTGGAGGGTGTGCAGCGGGTGTGAGGCCGACCGGGGCGGCCCAGCACGTGCACGGTTGCTCCCGGCAGCGTCGCCTCTGCGTCAGGATCAGAGCCGCATCAGGTACGTCACCTTCGCCACCATTCCCCGGTCGGCCAGATCCCACAGATCGCCGTACACGCCCCGCTCCTCGGTGAAGACCAGGAAGAGGTCACTCCCGGGCCGGTGGATGAAGTTGAAGCGCACATTGGTGACCAGAGCGTCGTCCAGGCTGTTGTGCTGGACCAGGGCGTCCACCGTCATCCGGGTGGAGAAGGCGTAGCTGGCCCTGAGCGTGGTGATGTTCGACCTGAAGCTCCCTCCGGGCAGGTCCACATCGCTTCGGCGGATGCCCGCCGTGACGGCCAGGGACGGATCGGGGGTCAGGGTCAGGCTGCCTCCGGCGCTCCTGAGATCACCGCCGAAGAAGCGGGACCCGCTGACGCTCGCCGACACGGACCAGGGCCGGGAGGGGCTGCTGTTGAAGCTCACCGACACGTTGTCGGTCCGGTAGCGGGCAGCGGGCACGTCCACTCGACCCGCCAGGGGAAACCCCACGTCCACCTCGGTCTCGCCGAGGTTCGCCCGGAGATCCCCGGAGTCACCCGAGTTCCACTCGACGCTCAGGAAGGTGCCCGAGCTCCAGTCCTGGAACCGGCCTCCGGTGGTGGCCTGGTATTGGTTGGGGATGCGGACGTCGATCTTGCGCAGGCCCAGCCACGCCGGCCGGAAGGTGCGTCGTCCGACGAGCTGGGTGCGCTGGAGGTCCGTCCGGGTGATGAAGCCGCTGGAGGCCGTGGCCTCGGGGTGCACGGCGAAGTACTGGAAGTAGCCCCCCCACACGTCGCCCGTGAAGTCGGCGGCGATCTGGTAGGCCGGGTCGTCTCCACCGGGGCCCTCGGTGAAGCTGCGGGTGAGGAAGCCCGACACCACCGTGGTGGGGTGTACGTACACCTGGCCGTCCAGGCCGAGCACCGTGTTCCAGGGCCCCCGGCCCCGCCGGTCCGTGAGCATGGCCCCCAGGTAGGCCGACTGTCCCACGTCGCGCTTCACGCGCAGGACGTTGAAGGACTCGCCCGAGCGGCCGTGGGCGTCCCCCGTCCGGACGCTGAGCACACCCACGGTCTGGCTCCCCACGCGGCCCGTGAGCCGGCCTCCGCCCAGGATGGGTACCTCCCCGTCCTGGTCGATGCCGATGTTGCGGCTGAAGAACATGAGGTAGGGCGGAGTCTCGAAGAAGCCCGGCACGCCGAACTCGAAGATCCCCGCGTTCTCCAGGAAGAAGTCCCGCTTCTCGGGAAAGAAGAGGCTGAAGCGGGTGAGGTTTACTTGCTGGTCGTCCACCTCCACCTGGGCGAAATCGGTGTTGGCCGTGAGGTCCAGGACCAGGCCAGGGCGGAGCTCCGCCTTCACGTCCACGCCCGCGTCGAGCTCACCGGCTCGCTCCAGCTCACCATCCCCGACGGGCGCCTCGGTGCGACCCCCGAGGACGAAGGGCTTCACCTCCACGTTGAGGCCGGTGCGGGGCAGGTCGTGGAGCCCCACCAGGTCGCCGGCCTGGCTGATGCGGTGGAAGCCGCCCCCGTCCCGGCTCCAGGACTGCCAGACGACCTGCTCGTTCTTCCGCCGGATCATGCGGTAGACGTTCAGGCCCCACGGCCGCTCGCCGGAGCTGTCGGGGTATCGCAAGGTCCGGAACGGGACGGCGAACTCCGCGCTCCACCCTTCGGAGGTCCGCTGGGCCGCCACCTCCCAGATGCCCCGCCAGTCGATGTTGAGTTCCTTGCCCTCGTCGGTGATGAGGGCGTCGAACTCGGCGCCGTTGGGGTTCGTGGCCAGGATCACGCCGTTCCTCTGATCGTGGAACGGGTCGAGCACCAGGGCCACGACGTCGTCGCCGGCGGGCACCACGCCGCCGGTGAGCCCGGTGGTCATGATCCGGTCCCGCTGAAGGATGCGGGCCACGACCCGGTCCGGCTCCGAGTCGAAGGCCACGATCCCCACGTACAGGGTCCCCTGGTCGTAGACCATACGGATCTCGGTACGTTCCGACGCCGGTGCGCCGGAGACGGGCTCCTGCTGCCGAAGCTGGTTGACGGCCTCGGCCCGCTGCCAGAACGACTCGCCCAGAACGCCGTCCAGCCGGAAGGTCGCGGCCTCCTCTCCGTCCAGGCGCAGGGCCTGGAGGCGGCTGTCCTGGGCGACTACCCCTGCCGGCGCCAGGGCGGCGCACAGCGCCAGGGCCGCCACTGCAGCAACGGCAGCGGAGGGCGTCCGGACGAGGCGGGTCTGCTCCATGCTTCTCCCTATCCAACGGCACAGTCGACATGCCACGCCGACGCCCAGAGTATTGCGACTCGGCCGCGGCGCGGGTCTGTGACAAAAAGGGCGTCGCCGGCTTCGCACAAGCCTCCTGGCGGGATCCCCGCCGTCGTGGCCGCGCTGCTGGACGAGCGAATCTGTACATCGCGCTCGCCACCGGTAGCTTGGTTCACCGCGCCCTCTCGATCCCGCTACCGGCCATGGACCGATCGCCACGCGACCCCGCCACCGACGCCGGCCTGCTCGTGCTGGCCGTCATCTGGGGAGTGAACTTCTCGGTGGTCAAGGCCGTGCTCGGTCACCTCGACCCCCTCGCCCTGAACGCCTTGCGGTTCCCCATCGCCGCGGCGGCCCTGTGGCTCGTGATACGCAGCCTCGGCAGTCGGCGCGTCGACCCCGAGGACCGGCTTCGACTCCTCCTCCTGGGCCTGCTCGGCAACGTCGTGTATCAGCTCGCCTTCATCATCGGCATCGACCGAACGTTGGCGGGAAACGCGAGCCTCCTCCTGGCCACGACCCCGGTGTGGACGGTTCTGCTCTCCGTCGCGCGGGGTCACGAGCGGCTGACGCCGCTTGTCGGGACGGGAGCGCTCCTGACCCTGGTGGGCATGGTCCTGGTGGTTATGGGAAGCGGGCAGGAAGTGGGGCTCGGGACGACGACGCTGGCGGGAGACGCCCTGATGGCCCTGGCCGCCGTCCTGTGGGCGACCTACACCGTCGGCTCGAGTCGACTGGTGCAGAAGTACGGGCCCATTCGAGTCACTACGTGGACGTTGTGGGTCGGCACCCCCGTACTCGTCCTCATGGCCGTGCCGGAGCTGGCGGAGACCAACTGGACGGCCCTGCCCCTGGCGGCCTGGGGTGGCGTGATGTACTCGGGCCTCTTCGCCCTGGCGGTCGCCTACCTCCTCTGGTACCGAGGCGTCCAGCGCATCGGGAACTCCAAGACCGCCGTCTACTCGAACCTCGTTCCGGTGGTCGCCCTGATCACCGCCTGGATCTGGCTCGGTGAGGTCCCGACCGCTGCGCAGCTCTCGGGAGCCGTGGTCATCCTGGGCGGGATCTGGCTGGCCCGCCGGGGCGCATGATGCCAAAGCGGCTCGATGGGTCCGGCTCGGGTGCCTGCCCCCACCCTGGACAAGCCATGACCCCGGAACGGGTCCGTGTCGGGCGCGTCCTGGCCTTCCTCTTCCTGACGTTCGCCCTGTCCTGGGCGTTCATGCTGGGCCCCTGGGGAGACGGTCCCTTCCCCGTGGGCATGCTCATGCCCGCGGCGGTGGCGACCGGGCTGTCCGCGTTCTTCATCGAGGAGAGCGGGCTGCACCGGCTGACGCGTCCCAGGGGCCCCGGCGTGATCGTCCGAAGCTTCTGGGCCCTGGTGGCCATCGAGGTCGTCCTGAGCACCGTGGGAGGCTCCGCGGGGTTGGAGGAAGGGTGGCTGCGGTCTCTCTCCAACTGGTTGATGATCCTCTGGATGCTGTGGGTCATCCGCACCTTTCGGAGGCACGACCAGGGAGAGTTCGTGAGGGCGGGGCTCCAGATCGGCTCCACTGGGGTCGGGATGAGGCTGGCCGCCGCGGTTCTGGCGTTCCTGCTGCTGCAACCCGCTCTCGAGCTCCTCCTCGGTGTCGCATCATTCGTGGGAGAGCCCGGCCAGATCGGAGGGGTGGCAGTTCCGGCGCCTCTCTACCCGGTGGTTCTGCTGGTGACCGTCCTTCTGGCGACGGTGGGCACACCCCTCGGCTCGATGGCGCTGCTCTTCGGCGAGGAGTATGGGTGGAGGGGCTTCCTGTTGTCCGAGCTGGAGCCTCTCGGGAGAGTGAAGGCCACGCTGATCATCGGCACGGTTTGGGCCGTTTGGCACACGCCCGTCATCCTGAGCGGGATCCACACCTACGCGCCCACGCCTGGCGGATTCGCTCTGGCCTGGCTCTTCTTCACGCTGTGGAGCTTCGTGCAGACGTATGTCGTGGCTCGTACCGGCAGCATCTGGGCCGCCGCCTTCATCCACGGGGTCGTAAACGGCGTCTACGGCTTGACGAGGACGCTCGTGCGGCCAGACGACAAGGTCCTGTCGTTCGGGCTCGGCGTGTACGGGTTGCTCTGCCTGGCAGTGGTCGTCGCCTGGCTGCTTCGGGATCCCCTCTGGAGGGAGGGATCGGCGCGGAAGGACGACCGAGCCACGCAGGAAGGAGTCGAATAGGGAGGTTCGAGCGGTGGCGGCTGGAGACCCTGCGGATCATCACCACGTCTACGTCGTCGAGCTGGACCCGAAGGTGGCGTCCATCCGGAGGTTCCGTGAGGCGAATCCCGCCTACAGGGACGGACGGATGTGCTTCTATGTGGGAATGACGGGGCTCACGCCCCAGGAGCGCTTCCACAACCACAAGCAGGGTCACAAGGACAATCGGTTCGTGCGGGAGTTCGGGGTCCGCCTGCTACCGGAGCTGTACGAGAAGCTCAATCCCATGTCCTACGCCGAGGCGGCAAAGAAGGAGGAGGCGCTCGCCCGGGCGCTGAGGAGGCGTGGGTTCGGGGTCTGGCAGCACTGAGGGCGTTCGGGTCGGGTGGGTCATCGGAAAAGAGCCGGCGGAAACCTCGTTGCTCCATCCCCGGGTGCTCCCGACATTGAACCCATGGATGACCGCTCGTCGATGGAGACCGAGACGCTCCGCCGAATGTCGCCTGCCCAGAAGCTCGACGTGATGACCTCGCTCATCCGCGAAGCCTACCGGCTGAAGGGTGCCTGGATCCGTCTGTGCGAGCCCGGGCTCTCGGAGGAGGAGCTCCGGAGGAAAGTCCTGGAGGCGATGGCTGGTGACCGAACCTGATCTGGTCGGGCTATTCGTCGCCCCTCTCGAGGGATTGGGGCTCCGGTACATGATCACGGGCGGTGTGGCGTCCGTCATCTACGGGGACCCTCGGTTCACCCGGGACATCGACCTCGTCGTCGAGCTGCGGGAGCCGGATGCGGGGAGAGCGGTGGGCGGAACACCTCGGCCTCGATCGCGATGACCCTGGGTGGGCGGCTCGGGCCGGCTGCCTACCCCGCCACCCCCATCCACTCCATCACGAAGTCCGGCACCACGGAGTCGGAGCTTCGGCGCCGTGCCCAGGCCCGGACCCCTCGGTCCCGGGCCGCCTCGGTGGAGAGCAGGTCCTCGAAGGGCGGGATCCCGACCCGCCACAGGTCCAGGCGATCGGCGTCCCAGCACGCGCCGATGGTGGGGTCGGGGTGCACGCGACCGTCGGTGTGATGGGCGCAGGCCTCGCACAGGAGGTCGAGCTGTCCTGGGGTGAGGTCCGGGAGGGAGTCGCGCAGCTCCCGGGCCAGCTCCGCACCCCGGGCGCCGTGGCCGGGGTCCCGGTGCTCGTTCCGCCGCCTGGCGTCGTGGAAGAGTGCGAACAGGTCCACGACCAGGGGGTCCGCGCCCGCCGCTTCGGCCAGTCGCCTGCCGTTCTCCATCACCCGACCCCAGTGAGGGAGCCCGTGGATCCCCATGGGATCGAGCTCGTAGCCCCCGACGATGGCGTGGAGCACGTCGGGGGAGACGGGCAGCCAGCCGTCGGGCCCGCCCATCAACTGCGTCTCCGCTCCAGCACGTCCAGGACCAGATGGAGGAGCTCGTCGGGGCGGTTTGTGATCCCGGCGGACCCGGGGGGAGGTCCTCGGCCCTCGTCCACGGTGCCCACGTAGAAGATCACCGGCGTGTCGGGCGCCACCGAGAGGAGGGCCGGTATCGCGGCCGCGCCCTCGTCTGCACGGGACTCCCGGGCGATGTCGGACAGGATCAGGTCGTAGGGATCCTCCCGAAGCTGCTCCAGGGCGCGGCCCGTGCTGGGGACCGTCGTGACCTCCACCTCCAGGCGCTCGAGCATCTTCCTCTCCCACTCGATCCACTCGGGGTGGTCGTCGACCCATAGGATGCGGGCGCCGCGAAGCGCGGTGCGCGCGGCCAACGCCCGTCGGAGCGCCGGGTTCGACGTAATGTCCTCAGGTAGAGCCTCGTCTGCATCCGCAGCGGCGGGGCGCCTCTTCCCGAGGCGCGTCAATCTCTTTCTCGAAGCAGGTGCGGACATGTCTGTCTCGGTGCTCGCGAAGAGATCTGGCTCCGCGTCCTCGGGCGACTCGCGGCCGAGGGGTGCCGCGAGCTCGTCGTCTGGATGGCCCGATACGCCCAGCTCGCGACTGGCGAGGATGTCTGGCTCCGGTGGCGCCGACGGGACCCGCTCGTCCATTGCCCAATACAACCCCGGGGACCGCTCCCCTGTCGGCTCCTCCAGCCGCGGGGCCGAAAGCCCGTCCAGGGTCCACGCCGCCTCCTGTTCTCCGGCCTCCGCCGCCCCGGCAGTTTGATCCTCGTCTTTCTGCCGCTGCGCGTGGAGGAGGCAGAGGGCGGCCCCCTCCATCACCGAATGGGGTGCGCCAACCAGAGCCTCGGTGGCCAGGTCCGCGGCTTCGGCCGTGGTCGTCCAGATGTCCGCCAGCTGAAGCACCTCGTCCAGGAGCAACAGGGCGATGCCCTGCAGGTTGGCCCAGGCGATCATGGTGGGTCGGAGGCTGTCACCCTCCGGCAAGAGGCGCGCCTCCTGACAGCGCTCGACGATGCGCCGCACCCTCTCCTCCAGCGCCATCCTCGCCCGGACCAGGCGCTGGAGCTCGGGATGGTCCCGGTGCGCCAGGGCTCGCAGCGTGGTGGCCACACCGATCTCGGGGCCGAACATGAGCCGGAAGAGCCGGTCGTGCGTGGTGGCGAACTGGAAGAAGGCGGTGGCCAGGTGGTGGAAGGCCTCGAGAGGATCGCCTTCGGCGTGCTCCGCCGGGGTCAGCTCGTCCGAGAGCATCTTCGCTCCCTCGGCGGCCACGGCGAGACGGAGGGCGACGAGTCCCCCTCCGTCGCGCTCCTTGCCGAAGACGAGATAGGGGGCGGTGCGACTCTTTCCAGCCCGCTCGGCCACCTTCCTGAGGTCGAGGGGCGTCTCGGGCTCCTCGAGGATCTCCAGTGCTGCGCGGATCAAGAGGGTGCGGAGGCCTGGCTCGTCCGCGGTGGTCGGGCGGGTCATGCGGCCGGGTCGCGTGGCAGGGACATACATAAGGATAGGGCCAGGTTGTTGACACTGTCAACGCCACTCGATACCTTATGATTGACACTGTCAACCAACACAGGTCCTCCGAACAGGGGGTGGATCATGCTGGACATTCAACTGGGGCCCGAGCAGCACGCGGACGACCTTGTAGTCTTCCCGCTGCTCAGCCCGGAGACCGTGGAGCTCCCCTATGACCTCCTTTCCGACGCTCTCGCCGCAGGCACGGTCCGGGTGGGCGAGGTGGGGCAGGGCACCGTCCCCACGCTTCTCGTCGAGAACCTGGGCGAGCGCACCGTGCTCGTCCTGGACGGCGAGCAGCTCATCGGAGCGAAGCAGAACCGGACCACCAACCGCTCCATGCTCCTCGGGGCCAAGCAAGACACGGAGATCCCCGTCTCGTGCATGGAGCAGGGTCGGTGGCGCTTTCACGACCGGCGCTTCCGGTCGTCGCCGGACCACTCGCCCTCGAAGGTTCGCCGCCGGGCCCGGGAGGTGGAGATGGAGGCGGTGCGGGCGCGGAGGGCGCCTGCTCCGGAGGCCCTGGCCGGAGCCCAGGGCGCGGTGTGGGGCGAGATCGGCGAGCTTTCCGCCAAGCTCGGGGTCCGCTCCGACACGGGAGCGCTGGACGAGGCGTACGAGGCGCGCAGGCTCGACCTGGATGCCTGGGCCAACGACTTTCCCACGGTGGAGGGACAGGTGGGACTCCTGGCGCTCACGCCCCAGGGGGCGCTGGGGCTGGACGTCATCGGGAGCCAGGTCCTCTACGCGCGGGTTCACCACAGGCTCCTGAACGGCTACCTCATGGACGGCCTCGATCGGGACGCTCTGGGCCACGGCCGCCGGAACCACGCTCCGCCCTATCGCTTCGCGGACCCGCGCACGACGCGCGCGGACGACGACGGCCAGTGGCCCGAGGTCCTTGCCCGCCGGTTCATGCGGAGGGTGACGGGCTCGACGCGCACCGCGGCACCCACGGTCGGGCTCGGACGCTACAGCGTTCTCACGAAGACGGTCATCGGAGGCGAGCTCGTGGACGATGGGCGTCTGGCGCATCTGAGCGCCTTTCCGAGACAGGACACGCGCCCGGAGCGGGGATGGAGGTGGAGGGTGTAGGCAGACGGTGCCCATCTTCCTCGGGCCTCGCGTCTACGGTGGATGGGTGACGGGGCCGGCTCGGGTTTGCGCGAGACCCCGACCCGTGAGAGGATGAGTCCGCTACGAGCACGCGGACGGCCCCTGCAGAGATGACGGTAGGGCTGCGCGAAGACAAGGAACCACTGCCCATGAGATCCCTCCCGCTGATCGCCATCGTATCGCCGGGCTGTCGGCCGCCGTGGAGGTGGCGCGCAGCGGGGGCGATGTGCTCGTGGTGGACATGGCCTCGGTGTTCGGGGGCCACGCCGTCTCGGCACACGGGGGATTGGCCATCGTGGGCAGCCCCGTCCAAGAGGCCGCCGGCGTAGCGGACGACGCCGAGCTGGCCTACGGCGACTTCATGGAGTGGGGAGGGGACGCGGACGAGACCTGGGTCCGGTACTACGTGGACCACTCGAAGACCGAGATCCATGATTGGCTGGTGGATCTCGGGGTCGAGTTCGAGGGCCTTTGGCACGTCGCCGGCAATTCGGTGCCTCGCTTCCACAACGTCCGGGGCAGGGGCCTCGGCCTGGTCACGCCGATCTACCTCGGGGCGGTGTCGCACGGGGTGCGGTTCCAGTGGAACGTGCGAGTAGACGAGTTGATCCGCGAAGACGGGCGCGTGGGCGGTGTGCGGGGGATCGATCTGCGGGGAGACACCGTGGTGACGGCGCGTGCGCCTGCCGTGCTGCTCGCCACCGGTGGATTCCAGAGCAACATCGAACGCGTGGAAGCGAACTGGGACGCCAGCGCTTCCTTTCCCGACCGGATCCTGGCGGGCTCGGGATGGAACTCCCAGGGGTTGGGGCTGGATCTCGCTCGGGCTGCAGGCGCTCGTTTCCACCGCCTCGACCACCAGTGGAACTACGTCACGGGCATCCCCGACCCGAGATACCCCGAGGACGATCGCGGCCTCAACCTGCTTTCGGAGACGGCCCTGTGGGTCAACGTCGACGGACAGCGGTTCGTGGACGAGTGCGCCTCGGCCAAGCACGCCATGCCCGCCCTCCTCGCTCAGCCCACGGGAACGTACTGGACGATTCTCGACGCCCGGTCGCGCGAGGAGGTCGTCGTGTCGGGCTCAGGCTGGACAGAGGACCGCGTCGAGCAGCTCATCTTCGGAAACACCGACCTGGTGAAGACCGCGTCGACCATCGCCGGCCTGGCACGGGCGGCAGGTATCCCGGAACAGGCTCTCGTGGAGACCCACCAGCGGTTCAACGCAGCGGTCGGACGGGGCGTCGACGACGACTTCGGTCGCTTCGGGCAGGTAGACGACGGCCTGCCGTGTCGAGAGGTGCGCACCTTGAGCGCTCCGCCGTATTACGCCATCCGGATGTATCCCCTCGCCCGCAAGAGCATGGGCGGGATCGAGATCGACGGGCAGAGCCGGGTCGTGAGCCTCGAGGGTGGTGTCGTACCGGGTTTGTTCGCCGCCGGCGAGGTGGCCGGCTTCGGCGGGATCAACGGACGCGCGGGCCTGGAAGGGACCTTTCTCGGCCCGTCCATCGTCACCGGACGGGTTGCAGGTCGCTCGGTGCTGGCCGAGCTCAGGGCGTCGGGGATGGTCGGAGAGGCGCCGGCGCCACGTACACGCCCGGAGCTCGCCCCGCGAGCTCTTGCGGAGTACGACAACGCGTCGTGCACGGAGTGTCACGATCTCGGTACGCTGGTCGTTGCCGGACGGCCGGGATACTGGCACTTCGAGCTGTCCCACCGCGCCATCCTGGATGCCGGACGACAGTGCAGCCAGTGCCACGGGGAGCTCGCGCCGTACGACGAGGGGAGCCACCGGGTCGATCCTCTGCGACGTGCGCAGAGCTGCGACGTGTGCCACGGACTGCAGGCAATCGACTGACGAGGCAGGGCGAAGCTCGAGCACCACGTCCCAACCTCCCTTGCCTTCCCAGCCTTCCTTCTTCACAGTGTATCAGGTGGCCCCCAGGGGTCTGCGGGTATCCGAGAACCGACTTCTCACGAGGTGTGCCTGATGCAACCGCCCCTTGCCCGTCGTCGCTTCGGGTCTGTGACAAGCAAGACCCTGTTATGCCTATTCCTGATGTGCGGTGGGCTCGTCGGCTGCAGCGGCGACGGTCTGGCCGAGGCCGACGTCCTGTCGCGACTGGAGGCGGCCGGCCTGACGGTGGAGAGGCTGGACGAGAGCCTCCTCACGAACGCCCAGCGTCAGAGGATCGAGCACCCGATGGAAACCGTGTACTCGGTGCGGGTCTCCGATGCTGAGGGGAACGGTCAGACGATGACGTTCATTCAGTTCGACAGGGACTTCATGGCCGAGTCCGCCGGGTACGAGGGTGTCCCCGGCTTCCAGGTCCGGAACTGGTACTTCGCGGGGGCGGTCCAGGCTCCCGAGATCCGCAGCGCCATCGAGGCGGCGCTGCAGTAGGGAACGTGACCGGCTGAGGGCCTTCGACGACGCATCCGCCCTGGTGCCGGACCGCCCGCGAAGCGACGTGGAGGCGGAGCTGCAGGGAGTGAGGGAGGCGCGGCGAAGGGGCGGGAGAGGGGGGCGGTCGAGGCGTCCCAAGTCGATCATCGACTTCGGCCCCGAAGAAGCGCTCAGGGCGGCGAACCTCTACCGCCAGCTGCGGCGGACCCGTGGCAGGGAGATCGACCTGGCGATCGCCGCTTGCGCCCTGGCCTGGGACGCGCCGCTGTGGACGCTCAACGGCGAAGACTTCCGCGACGTGCCGGGGCTGCGGTTGTACGGGTAGGGGTGCCCCGGGGCGGGCGAAGCAGATAGATGGCCCAAGGCGGGACGTGGAGCTCGCTTCGCCATCTCACGCCCTCGTCCCCCACCGCCAGGGGACGGTCGACGCGGATGGTCTCCAGGCCCGCCGCCTCGTACACACGGAGGTAGTCCTCGTGAGGCCAGAGGACGTCCTCCACCGGCCTGGCGTCGGAGTAATCGGTGGTCACGATGCGCACCACGTCCCCGCACCTCGCCGTCAGGTTCTCGGGGTAGTCCCGGGTGGAGAAGGTCACCCACTCGTGGGTGTAGATCTCCGGCGTGGAGACGATGTTGAGCAGGATCCCGCCTTCATCGAGAAGCGACGCGAGTCCCCGGAAGAGGCGCACCTTGCCCTTGAATCCGGGGATGTTGTCGAAGGTGAAGGCCGATTGGACGAGGTCGAAGCCCCCACTCGGCAACGAGGAGAAGTCTCCGTCGGCGATGACCCGATAGTCGCCGGCAGGATCGCGTTGCCGGGCCCTCGTCACCATCTCGGCCGCGATGTCGACGCCGACCACCTCGAGCCCCAGCGCCTTCAGGAAGCGTGCGGAGCGCCCCGTCCCGCACCCGAAGTCGAGCGCACGCGTGCCCAGGACATGCCCGGACAGGAGGGTCGGGAGGTTCCGGAAGACCAGGTCGTACGTGTTGCCGAGCTCGAGCTCATCGTAGGCCGCGGCGCGGCGCGGGTCCTCATACGTGTTCCGGAACTCCATGATCTCCCCTTCCGGTGAGCGGCCACGCTCCGGGACGGGCGTCACGAACATTCGGGGAAGAAATGGTATGTTGAAAGATCCAATTCATGTATTCTTTTGCTATACCAATTATTCACCGGACGAGGACACGGCATGCTCGGGGTGACCATCGACGGATCCAGTGAGATCCCGGCGTACCGTCAGATCTGCCGACAGGTCATGGCCCTGGTGGATGAGGGTATTCTCCCGCCTGGGCACCGAATGCCACCCAGCAGGGCCCTGGGACCCGACCTCGGAGTGCATCGCTCCACCATCGTGCGGGTGTACGCCGAGCTCCGAGCCCTGGGATACGTGGAGAGCCGGTCCGGCTCGTATACCACCGTCCGCAGAAGGGAACGGATCCCCACCGCACGGGCTGCCGCGAGCACGGGGGCGATCCCTGCCCCCACCGCCATCGACTGGGACCAGGCGGTGCGTCCCGGCGTGCACGACCTGCCTGCGCTGAGCCATCTGGAGCCTCGTCTCGCCGGCCACGGCTCGGAGGTGATCGACATGGGCAGCCTGAGCGCCGATCCCTCCCTCGCTCCGGACCGCGAGCTGCGCCGATGCATGAGGGAGGTTCTTTCGAGCTCCGGGGGAGCGGCGTTGGACTACGGAGATCCCGGTGGCTCCGGGCACCTTCGGGAGATCCTGGCTCGCCGCATGGCGCGACACGGGGTCGCGGCGACAGCCGACGAGGTCGTGGTGACGGCGGGAGCCCAGCACGCCCTGGACCTCCTTCTCCGCTATCTCACCACTCCTGACGACGTCGTGGTCGTCGAGGCGCCGACCTACCGGCTGATGCATCCCCTCCTCGAGCTGCACCGCCTCCGGGCCCTCGAGATCCCCATGCTGGACGACGGAATGGACCTCGACGGCCTGGAGCGTGGGCTGTCGGCGGGTGGAAAGGAGAACAATCCTAGGCTGGTCTACACCATGCCCAGCTTCCACAACCCCACCGGCGTCACCACGGACCAGGAACACCGCGAGCGGCTCCTGATGCTCTGCGAGAGGTACGGCGTGCCGGTGGTGGAGGACGGCTACGTGGAGGAGATGAAGTACACGGGGCAGGAGGTGCTCCCGGTGAAGTCCATGGACAGCGGCGGGATCGTCCTCTACGTGGGGACACTCTCCAAGATCATGAGCCCCGGGCTGCGCGTGGGATGGATCACCGCGCCTCGCCGGGCGGCGGCGCACCTCGCCGGCCTCCTGTACGCGTCGAGCCTCTCCGGGAACACGCTCGCCCAGGCAACCGTCGCCGCGTTCTGCTCACGGGGCGCGTTCGAGGCGTACCTGAGACGAATCCACCGGGTCTACCGGAGGCGCATGGGCGCGCTCCTCGACTCCCTCGAGGCGCACATGCCCCCGCGAGTGCGTTGGACCCGGCCCCGAGGCGGATACACGGTCTGGCTGACCCTTCCCGAGGGGGCGGCGCCGGAGGACATCGTCGCTGCGCGGGCCGCGGCCAACGGTGTCATCGTGTCGCCCGGGCGCGCCTTCTTCGGGCGCCGTCCTGCCCGGTCTCACCTGCGGCTGTCCATCGCGTGCGTCGACGAGGCGGTGATCGACGAGGGGTGCCGCCGTCTCGGAGCGGAGCTGAGTGGCTGACGCATAGACCCTTGCTCTCGAGGGGAGGCGATCACCCACGCTGATCTTCCCGCTCCACCCATCCGGCAGGCGGCAGCCTCCCCGTGGCGAGGGCTCCGGCATCCCGCGCGCCGGAGAGCTCCTTGTCCGACGCGGGCCCCGGCCCCTACCGTGCCTCCCCGCTCACGAACCACTCCGGAGGCACCCATGAAGGCCGCACCCGCTTCCCCGTCTCCCCTCGCCCTGCTCACGTGGATGCTCGTCGGCATGGCGTTGATCCTCGCGCCCGCCGCTCCCGCACCCGCACAGACCATCGCGGAGCACACCGACGGCATGGCGTCCCAGGACGGCTTCGTTTCCATCCACTGGGACGCCGCCGAGGGGAGGGTCCTTCTAGAGATCGATCGCCTGGGAGAGGACTTCCTCTACCTGCAGTCGCTGGCCACGGGCGTCGGATCCAATCGACTAGGGCTAGACCGGGGGATGATCGGCGCCGAGCACATCGCGCGCTTCGAGCGCGTGGGCCCGAAGGTGCACTTCGTGCTGCGCAACCCGGCGTTCCGCGCCGACCGGAACCGGACCGACGCCCTGGTCCGCTCCGTGGAGGAGTCGTTCCCGACCTCGACGGCAGCCTCCTGGGAGATCGTCGCCTCCGAGGGTGAGCGGGTCCTCGTGGACGCGACCCCGTTCTTCCTCGAGGATGTCATGGGCGTGGCGGACCGGCTGCAGCGGACGGGTCAGGGCACGTTCCGGGTTGACGCCGCGCGCAGCCGGATCCACCTGGAGCGCACGAAGGCCTTTCCCGAGAACACCGAGATCGAGGCGGCGCTCACCTTCGCGGGCACGAATCCTGGCCCGGAGGTCCTCCGGCACACTCCTGACGGGCGGTCGCTCACCCTGCGCGAGCACCACTCCTTCGTCCGCCTCCCTGACGACGGCTTCCGTCCGCGGACGTTCGACCCGCGCATCGGCCTATTCGCCGTGTCGTTCTTCGACTACGGAAAGTCGTTCGACGAGGAGTACGTGACCCGGTACGCCATGCGGCACCGCCTTCAGAAGCGGGATCCGGGAGCGGAGATGAGCGAGGCCGTCGAGCCCATTGTCTACTACCTGGATCCGGCGGTGCCCGAGCCCTACCGGAGTGCGTTCAAGGACGGCGGTGCGTGGTGGAACCGGGTCTTCGAGGCCGCGGGCTTCCTCGACGGATTCCAGATCCACGACATGCCGGCGGACATGGATCCCATGGACGCGCGCCACCACGTGATCCAGTGGGTGCACCGCACGGAGGCGGGGTCGTCCATCGGGCCGTCCTTCGTCGATCCCCGCACGGGGGAGATCATCAAAGCTGCCGTGCGAATGGACTCACACCGCTCGCTGGCTGACTTCAACCTCTACGCCGGCGCCTTACCCGCCACGGGCGGCGTGGGCCAGCCCCGAGGAGCGTCCGGCCACGCCGGCGGCGCGGGGTGGCCACGCACCCAGCCGTGGCGGACGGCCGCGCCTGAGGTCTTCCTGGGAGCTGCCGGCGAGCTCGACTGGATCTCGGCCCTGGACCCGGACGTGACCGCCGAGGAGTTCACCATGGCCAGGCGGCGCCAACACTCGGCGCACGAGATCGGGCACACGCTCGGCCTGGCGCACAACTTCATCGCCGCCAGCTACGGGCGGGCGTCGGTCATGGACTACCCGGCGCCCTTCATCGAGCTGGACGGGGGCACCGTGCGCCTCGCGGACGCCTACCGCGCGGGCCCGGGCGCCTACGACACCCTCGCCATCCGGTGGGCATACACCGAATTCCCGGAAGGCGAGGAGGAGGCCGGGCTTGAGGCGATCGTGGCCGAGGGCATGGCCAAGGGGCTCGAGTTCATCACGAACCCCGACGAGAACGTGGCGTCCTCGCATCCGGACGCGACCACGTGGATCAACGGCTCCGACGTGCTCGACGAGATGGATCGGGTGGCGACGGTCCGGCGCGCTCTCATAGATCGCTTCGACGAGCAGGCCATCGCGGAGGGGGAGGCGATGTGGCGCCTCGGCGAGCGCTTCGTGCCCGTCTACCTTCACCACCGCTTCCAGCTCGGGGCGGTGGTGAAGACCGTGGGCGGAATGGAGTTCCGCTACGGCCTGCGCGGTGACCCACTTGCGGTCACAAGAGTCATCGACGGAAGCCGTCAGCGGAGGGCCCTCGACCAGCTCGTGGCGGCGCTGTCGCCCGATGCCCTGTCCGTGCCGGAGCGCGTGCTCCGTCTGCTCGCTCCCCGACCCTTCGGCTACCAGGACGTCCGCACCGACTTCGAGTCACGGGCCGGACCCGCCTTCGACCAGCTCGGCATCGCACGAACGCTCTCGCGCATGGTCATCGACGGCGTCCTCGACCCGCGGCGGATGACGAGGGTCGCCGCGTTCCACCAACGCGACCCGGCCCTGCCCAGCGCCGAAGACGTGGTCGGTCACTTCGTGGGCGCGCTCTGGGGCTCGCCCGCCACCGACGCCCTCGGACGCGTTCCTCAGCGGGAGCTCGTCGACGGGCTCGTCGACCTGGCCTCCGACGAGAACGCTACGGTGGAGGCACGGGCCGCCGCCGAGTGGGGACTGAGGCAGATCCGGGAGCGTGCCGACGCGGGAGCCCGGGGCGCCGACGCTTCGACGCTGGCGCACCTGCAGCTCGCGGCGTCGGACATCGAGCGCTTCATGGAGCGACGCTTCGAGGGCGGACGACGCACCGACGCGCTGGCACCGCCGCCGGGAACGCCCATCGGGGGAGGGGGGTGAGGCCCGCCCACCCCTGAACCCGGTTGTTCCGGCGTCCTCAGCGGAGGCGGATCGACCCGTTGACCGTCGAGAGCTTGAGCAGCGGGCCGCCGTCGCCGATGACACCTCTTGCCTGGCCCTTCGCCATGCCTCCCTGGAGCGTGAAGGGCAGGTCCGACTCGAGCTCGCCGTTCAGCCAGCTGGCGTCCAGGCTGGCATCGATGCCGTCGGGAACGTCGAGCGTGATGCTCCCGTTCACGGTGCTGAAGGTCGCGCTCTCGCGGATGTCCGCATTCCCGAAGGCCGCCTCGATGGACCCGTTCACGGTCGTGGCCTCGGCCCGCCCCGTGGTGGACAGCTCGATCTCGCCGTTCACGCTCGTCAGCAGGATGTCGCTGTCGAGGCCCGTCGCCTGGACGCTCCCGTTCACGGTGCGTCCGTGGAACGTCACTCCCTCCGGGAGCGAGATGTGGAAGCTCACCTGGACGTCGTTCTTGCCGACGCTCATGTGGCCCCCTTCGCCGGGCGCGCAGTGGTTCTCGGCCTCACCTTCGGGCGTCGGGTAGACCGCGCACAGGGTGATCCCGCCCGCGTGCTCCACCAACCCGATGGTCACCGTCTTCGGGTCACTTCTGCGCCCGTCGGCCTGAGCCGTCACCTCGATCCGCGATCCCGTCGCCCGCTCCACGACGATGGGTCCGTTGACACCCTTGATCTCGAGGACGTCGCCGGAGTCGATGCTGCCTCTCCAGCTGAATCCGTCAGCCCCCTGGACCGGGCGGTCCTGTCCGCCACGGTAGGCGAAGGCCGCAGTGACAGCCAAGCCGATGAATCCGGCGGCCGCGACCAGCGTCAACGCGCTTCTGGAATCACTCATTCCACTTCCCCTCCCTGTGGTCTCGCGTCGGCGACCGGCGCCGCGACGGACGGCTCCCGGTGCACGCACCGCCCTGCCCGGCTCGACCCTCCGGATCCGATCCGAGACCGTTCCGTTTGCCCTGCTTAGACGAGGGAGAGCCGCCCCAGGTTGGGACGCGCCTGCCTCGACACCGGGCCGGCGCGGACGGCAATGGGGAGTGGCTTGATGCCCGGCGGCCCGTCAGGACTCCAGCATGATCAGGACGCCGGCCGGTGTCAGGCCCCTGGCGTCGGCCACCAACCCCGCCAGCGTCGTCTCGGGGATGGTGGCCTTCAGCGCCTCGATGCGCTCCGCCACCCCCGGGTCCATGGGATGGTCGATGACCACGCCCGCCCGCTCCGACAGCTCCTGGGCCGCCCCGGCAATGGCCACGGCCCGCTCCGAGCGCCCTTCGGCGGCCTCCACCGCAGCCAGGCCCATGAGCGCCAGCCCGGTACCCCTCGGGCTTCCCACCTCCTCATAGGTCCGTACCGCCGCGCGGAAGGACGACTGCGCTCCCTGCGTGTCATCGGCCGCCAGGGCCGCCCATCCCATCTCGTAGTGGAGGCGGGCGATCTCCGGGCGATCTCCCACCGTCTCGAAGGCCGTCAGCGCCTCGCGGAACGTCTCGACGGCGCCGGCGTGGTCTCCCTTGGCGAAGGTCATCTGGGCCAGGAAGCTCAAGGCCAGCCCGCTGCCCTCGTAGTCCTCGATACGGATCTGGATCCGCCTGGCCTGCTGAACCAGCCCCCAGCCGACCTCCGCTTCGCCGGTGAGAAAGACCTGCATCCCCTTCAAGGACAGGGCCAGAGCGTGGAGAAACCCGTCGTCGGTACCCGCGGACCTGGTGACGGACTCCTCCAGGGCCCGACCCGCCTCTTCCATCTGCCCCTGGCTCAGGTGGATGTAGCCCTGGTGCAGGGCGGCCTCCGAGGCGATTACGTCGTCCGAGAGGGCCAGCGCGTCCTCGTACGCCCCGTCCGCAGCCTCCAACGCCTCGTCCCAGTCACCCGTGCTGCCCTTCATCATGGCGGCAGTGATCCCCGACTTGGCACGACCCCGGCTGGGAGCGGTGCCGGCGGCGTGAGGAAGGAAGATGTCCACCAGGTTCCGGCCCGTGAGGTGGAGCCCGTGAATGTGCCAGGGCCAGCAGAGATACCCGCACATCAGCAGGCCGTCCTCGACGGCGCCGGCGTCGCCCGAACGGGTGCGCCCTTCCAGCCATTGGAGCGCTGCCAAGGTGTTGAGGTTCTCCGTCCGGGCGCGCTTCATGGCACCCAGCTGTCCGCGGCCGCGGATGTCCGAGTCCACCCCCGCGGCGAACCCGACGAAGTGGCGGGCGTGCGCACTCCGCACCGTATCCACCTCCCCCGACGCGTGGAGCTGCTCGGCGCCGAAGGCGCGAATGGTCTCCAGGAGCGAGTACCGGACCCCGGCCTCCACGACCCGCACGAGCCCCTTCTCCACCAGGGAGTCCAGCTCGTCCAGCGCACGGTAGCTCTCCCCCTCGTCGTAGCAGACCGCTTCCACGGCGTCGAAGGTCCAGCCCTCGTTGAAGACGGAGAGGCACCGCAGCAGACGCTGCTCGCCCGGCTCCAGGAGAGAGTAGCTCCAGCTGATGGTGGTGCGGAGCGTGCGCTGTCGAAGGGGCAGATCCCGATCGCCCGAGGTCAGGAGATCCAGCGCGTGATCCAGCCGCTGGAGGAGCGCCGACGGCTCCAGGATCCGCACCCGCGCAGCCGCCAGCTCCAGCGCCAGGGGCAGGCCGTCCAGACGCCGACAGATCTCCGAGACCGCCGCGGCGTTGCCCCCGGAGAGCTCGAATGCGGGCTGCACCTTCCGGGCCCGCTGGACGAACAGGGCCACCGAGGGGCAGGAGAGGAGCGTGTCGACCTCCGTGATCCCGCCGGCGGGGAGCTCCAGTGGCGGCAGCGGGAACTCCGACTCCGCGCCGATCTTCAACGGCGCCCGACTGGTCGCGAGGATGCGGAGCTCGGGGCACCGGGCCGCCAGCTCCGCGATGTCACCGGCCGCCTCCAACACCTGCTCCAGGTTGTCCAACACCAGGAGGACGCGGCTGTCCCGGATGACGGTGCTGAGAGCATCCAGGGCGGAACGCCCATGCGCCTCGGCGATGTCCAGGGCGATGCCCACGGTGGGGAGAACCTCCCCAGGATCGGTAACCGAAGCCAGGGAGACGAAGGCGGCTCCGCCGGGGTAGTCCTCCTGCAGGCGCACGAAGAGCTCCATGGAGAATCGGGTCTTCCCCGTCCCACCGTACCCCGTGACGGTGAGGACGCGGGCCCCTCGCGCCAACCGCTCCGTCGCCTCGGCGAGGTCCGATTCCCGGCCCAGGAGGGGTGTCGCCGCAACCGGCGGCGGCTTGTGGAACGCCCGAGGACCCGTGGTCGCCGGCCGCGTGAGCGGTGCGGCTCGCGTGAGTGCCTCCCGCCACTCCTCCACCGTCGCGAATCGGTCCGCCGGCGACTTGGCCAGAGCCCGCTCGATGGCGTCGGCGACGGCCCCTGCCACCTGGGGACGCACGGTCTCCACGGAGGGCACGGGGTCGACCGCGTGGCGCGCCATGACGGCCACGGCGGAGCGACCCGTGAAGGGGGGATCCCCCGTGAGCATCTCGTAGGTGACGCAGCCCAGCGCGTAGAGATCGCTTCGGGCATCGCCGGGCTCTCCGTTGGCCTGCTCAGGACTCATGTACTGCGGGGTCCCGATAGCCATGCCCACGGCGGTGAGCCGCTCGTCCCCGGCACTGGTGACGGCGTTGGCGATCCCGAAGTCCATGACCACCGCATGGCCGTTCTCCAGGAGGATGTTCTCCGGCTTGATGTCCCTGTGCACGACGCCGGTGCGGTGGGCATAGGTCAGAGCGTCCGCCACTTCGTCGGCGATGATCAGGACATCCTCCATGGGCAGCTGGCCCTCGCGGTCGAGCCGGTCCCTGAGGGATTCGCCCTGGACGTAGGGCATCACATAGAAGAGGAACCCGTCCTCCTCTCCGGAATCGAAGAGAGGGAGGATGTGGGGATGCCGCAGATTGGCTGTGGTGGTGATCTCCCGCAGGAAGCGCTCGTGTCCCAACGCAGCGGCCAGCTCGGGCCGGAGGACCTTCACCGCCACCTTGCGGCCATGCTTCAAGTCCTCGGCCAGATAGACGGTGGCGGTGCCGCCTGCGCCGAGCTCTCGCTCGAGGCGATACCGGGTGGACAACGCTTCCGAGAGGGCAGGGTCGATGGAGGCCATGGTGGCGCGAAGCTGCCGTTTCGCAAACCTCGGCGCAACAGAGCGTCTGGTCGGCTGTGAGCCGGGAAAGGGGGCGCGAAGACGGCCGTATGAAGCCAACGACCTCCACACCCAACTGAACGACGGCATGGTCCTGATGCGTCTCCCGGCGATACTGGTGTGCTCGACCCTCCTCGGAATCCAGGCGCGGGCCCTGTTCGAGGCAGTGGACGGAGCTCATCCCGCGCTGGAGCCCGGCGTCTCGCGTGGCGCTGCTTGGGGTGACCTGGACGGCGACGGTGACGCCGATCTCTACGTCACTCGGTCCAGCGACGAGACGGCGCCCATGCGGAACGTCCTCTACCGCAACGACGAGGGCCGCTTCACCGTCGTCGAGGGCATGGCCGATCCGGGCCCCGGCGCTTGGCAGGGGGCTGCCTGGGTCGACGTGGACGGGGACGGCGACCTGGACCTCAACGTCGTAGGCCGCAACGGCGCCGGAGCGGTGCTGTACGAGAACGTGGGCGGGGGCCGGCTGGTGGAACGAGACGTTCCTACCCTGGGCGGACGGGTCCGTTCGGCCTCCATGGCCTGCTGGGCCGACGTGGACGGCGACCGGCACTTGGACGCGTTCATCGCAGGCTACGGCGAGGGGCGCAACGAGCTCTTTCGAGGCTCGGGGCAGTGGCAGTTCGAGGTCGCCCCCCTTCCTGACGCCGCGGTGGGCCAGGGAGCGGCACGGGCTTGCATCTGGACCGACCTCGACGGAGACGGATTGCCCGAGCTTGTGGTGGCCAACGCCCGCCAGCCGAACCTCCTCCTCCGGAATCAGGGCGAGATGCGCTTCGTGGTCGACGCAGCCACGGGATTGGAGGCCGACCTGGCCTACGGGTACGGCGTCTCCTCACCCGACGTGGACGGGGACGGGAGGAGAGACGTGTTCGTGGCCAACTTCGACGCGGGCAACTCCCTCTTCCTCGGCCGGGCGAGCGGGAGGCTCCAAGAGGTGGATCTCGGCGACGAGCTTCAGAGCGCCGCCTCCAAGGGACACGTCTGGGGTGACCTCGACCTGGACGGCAACCTCGACCTCTACCTGGGCAGCGGCACCCCGGCGCCGAGAATGCTGAACCGGCTGTACCTGGGCGAGGGAGGAGGCCGCTTCAGGGCATCGGACCAGGGTGAGCTCGCTGAGCACGCCGACACCTCGGCCGCGGTCGCCGGGGCCGATTTCGATCTGGACGGCGATCTGGACCTCTTCGTGGCCAACTGGGGCGGCTCCGGATCCCTGGACCGGCTGTACAGGAACACCAGCAGCGGACGGAGCTGGCTGAGGGTCAGCCTCGAGGGCACCGAATCCAACCGGATGGGGGTGGGGGCTCGCGCGTCTGTCCAAGTCACGATCGACGGGGAGCGCCGATGGCTGCATCGCTGGCTCGATGCGTCCACGGGGTACGCCGGACAGGACGAGCCGGTGCTCCATTTCGGGCTGGGAGAGGCGAGGGTGGTCGATTCGTTGATCGTCGCGTGGCCGTCCGGTACGGTCGACCGGTTCGGCGACGTGCCCTCGGCCACGACCCTCACGGTCAGAGAGGGTCGGAGCGGTCCCCCGGCGGCCACGCGCGCCCTCGCGGATAGGCCTGTCTTCGACGAGCTCTGCCTGCGTGGTGAGCTCGACCTGGGCGCTCGCCTCCAGGGGAGCCGGCCCTCCGGTGGCGAGTGGTATCCCACCGAGTGGTGTGTCGTCACGTCGGACGATTCGGAACGGGTGCGGTTCTCAGCGGCAGGCCGGTCGAATCCCGATATGGAAGGCACGTGGGCCCTCAGCTATCCGTCCAGCGACCGGGTGAGGGTGATCAACGCGGGCGCACCCCCGGACCTGGATTTCGTCGGTGCCTCCGCGAGGGACGAGGCCAGATCCGTGCGCCGGATGGACCCCGCACGGCTCGTCGCAGAGCTGGATCGTCATCCCGAGTGGGTGGTGGCCGAGCGCGAGGAAGGGTGGCGTGAGGTGCGCTGGCCGGGAAGCGACGCCGTCACAGCCGTGCAGATCCGTGAAGGCCGGCTCCGGAGGGTCGAGACGGCTGCCGACCTTCCCCTTCGCGGCCGTGTCCCGGTCGTGTGGGAATGGGCGTGGCCACCGGAAGCAGCGGAGGCGACGTTGGAGCTCTCCGTGGATGGTCGTCCGGTGTTCCGTGCGGTGGGGGAGCGACGCTCTCTGACGCAGGAAGAAGCCGACGCGATCTGGCAGCCCAGTGGCGGCGAGCCCCCTCGGGAGATCCCCGGCTCGGCGTGGCCGGCCCAGGTCGACATGCGGACGGAGACGCTGAGCCCGGGCGTGCATATGGTGCGCGGCGTGCGAACCGGCTTCCACCATCTCGTGGTGGAAACCGAGGAGGGACTGGTGGTTGCCGACGCGCCCGCCGGCTGGGTCGAGCTCCACCAGCTACCGCCCAGGGACCTCGTGCCAGGGCTTGGGATCAGCGGCCTGTCTGAGCGCTTCATCGACCATCTGGGTCGTCAGTGGCCCGGCGTTCCGATCCGTGCCGTGGTCCTCACGCACGCACACGACGACCACTCGGGGGGAGCCAGGGCGTTCGCGGCGGCGGGCGCGACAGTCTACGCGCCGGCGGACGTGGCCGCGTTCCTCGAAGCGGCCCTGAACCGTGGCTCCATGCCCGAGGATCGGCTCACGTCGACGGTCGGGGCGGTGCGCATCCTGCCCGTCGACGGGGTGGTTGTCCTGCCCGACGCGCGGCGCCCCGTCGAGCTCGTCTCCGTGGGTGTCAACCCTCACGTGGGCGCGGCACTGGGCGTCCACGTCCCGTCGGCCCGGGTCTTCTTTCAGTCCGACCTCCATGTCCCCAGCAGCGACTCGGCGTCGCCGCGCAGGGACCGGCTCCGGACGGAGTGCTGGTTCGCCGATTGGGCCACCCGGCGACTCCCGCCGGAGACGGTCGTCCACAACTCCCACGGCACGGTCGCGCTGGCGGTGAATCAGCTGGCAGCCTATCTGACTGGGCCCGAGTGTCAATCGCCCGCAGGCGCGGGATGAGGGACTCACGCCTCCCGCGACCCGACCCCATCGGCCTCACCCCCGGGGTGGATCAGTTCACCACAAGCGTCCCGATGGGGATCATGGTGGTGGCCTGGACGTTGGCCGCCCAGCGGTCCCTGTACTGCTCGAGCCCCGGCTCAACGCCTGCCCCGGTGGAGACGGTGATGAGCGTTGCATAGATGGTCCCGCCCTGGGCGGGCACGGTGATGGGGATCGACACACTCGTCTCCGACTTGCCGGGATACACTCCCGGGATGCCGAACCGGTACACGGCCAGGGCGGTCGCATCCACACCGATGCCGAGAGACGGCACGCACCCGGCGCACATGTCCCGGTTCCAGGCGCGATAGTCGACCACCACGTTGATCACGGTCCCGGCGCTCGCCTGGATCGTGCCCAGATCGGTGTCGAGCATGTCCAGGTGGTAGCCATCCGCCACGTTCATGTCCATGGTCGTCGTCTGATCCGCGAACACGTCGGCGGTGTCACCTGGAGTGGAGACGTAGCGATTGCCGAGGACCGCCACGGTGAACAGCGCGTAGCGCCCGTTGGTCGCCTCGAATCGGTAACCGCCGGCTGGGATGCCGCCGGGGTCGAGCGGATTCTGCCGGCCGGTCCTGCCGCGCAGCGCGTCACCCTGCGAGCCTTGAACCGGGCCTCCGGAGAGGTACACGCTGTCGAGCGGCGTCGTGCCGTCCACGTCGTACAGCACGCCCTGGAGGATTCCTTTGGCGGATTGGAGTCCCGTCACCGTGACCGTGACGGGATTGCTGCTCACGCCGCCCGACATCGCCGTGATCGTCGCGGTCCCCGGTGACTCGCCGCGCACCATGGCGCTCCCGCCCGAGGAGCCGGTCACGCTCGCCACCCCCGGATCGCTGGATGCCCAGGTGAAGGTCGCGCCCGACAGCACCTGCCCGCTCGCCCTCAGCGCCGTGGCCACCGCTGGAGCCGTCAGGCCCTGCAGCAGGGTCACGGGGTCGGCACCGCCCTCGACTGTCAGCTCCACCGTCGCGACGCTGGCCTCGAAGCGCGCCTCTACGAGGATGAGGTCCCCCCCCTGGGCGGTGATCCGGCACGTGGTGTCCGTGCCGGAGCACTCCCCCCCGTTCCCCCACTCCACGAAGCGACCGTCGGTGCCTTGGGCCCGGAAGACGACTTCCGTGTGGGCCACGGGGTCCGAAAGCGTGTAATCCCGGGAACACCTCCCGACGTTTCGACCGTCGCCGACGGTCTGGCCGTCGACTACGGTGCATTCCCACCCGAATACGGGCAGGTCCGGGGTCTCCACCGAGACCACTCCCGATCCGTCACCCTCCGCCAGTACCGACACGGTGAGATCGACCGGGAGGTCGATGAGGTCCTCGGTGGCGCAGGCCGCGGCGAGCACCGCGAGAACCGTCGCTACAACTGGTTGTCGAATCCGTGGTGCGTAACTCACCCGCCTCATGTCACACGCTCCCGGGATGGTGATGCCCGCCACTCGGGCCGATACCCCGGCGCCCGAGGGCTGTCGTCTATTCACACACGCGATGAACTCCGTCGGGAGGGCTCATCCGGGGTCCGGCCGTCTCTTTCTTTCTGGCCCTCCGTGTCGTCACGATGCATGTTGACTTGAATCGCCCCCTGCCCGGGTTACGCGCGACGCGCTGGCGTTCGCTGCCCGGAAGGTCCTGCCCATGTCGGAGCGTCGCGACGTAACGGTGCTGCTGACCGCCCTCAGCGGAGGGGACCGGTCCGTCCTCGACCGGCTGATGCCGGCTGTGTACGAGGAGCTGCGGGCCCTCGCCCGACATGAGCTGCGACGGGAGGCGACGGGTCACACGCTGAGCACGACGGGCCTCGTCCACGAGGCCTACTTGAAGCTCGCCAAGGTGGAGCGGCTCACGTGGAAGGACCGGGCCCATTTCTTCTCGGTCTGCGCCCAGGCGATGCGCCGGGTCCTCGTGGACCACGCCCGCGGGCGGGCCGCGGGCAAGCGAGGTGGATCCGCTCCCCACCTTCCCATCGACGACATCGTGGCGGCGGCCCGCTCCCGTCCCGACGACCTCCTCTGGGTCGACGCCGCCCTCGACCGCCTCGAGGTCCTCAGCCCCCGTCAGAGTCAGGTGGTGGAGTGTCGGGTATTCGGCGGGATGGGCGTCCGGGACACCGCGACGGCCATGGGCATATCGCCGGCCACGGTGAAACGCGACTGGACCGTGGTTCGGGCCTGGCTCACCCAGCAGCTGGAGGCGTCGGCGTGAGCGACCCGAGCTGGGAGGCGGTACAGGAGCTCTTCCTCGAGGCCCTCGAGCAGGACTCGGTCGAGAGGGCGGGCTGGGTGCGTGCTAACGCCGGGGACCAGGGTGTGGCGGAGAAGGTCCTCGCCCTGCTCTCGGCCCACGAGCGGCCTGGCCCGTTCGATACCTTCGCCCGTGAGCAGGATGAGCGCGACGCGATGCGTAGCGTGGCCCCCGGCTCCCGGTTCGGAGTGTGGGAGGTGATCAGCGAGCTGGGACGTGGAGGCATGGGTGTCGTGTGCCACGTCCGACGGGTGGAAGAGGCGTTCCACCAGGACGGGGCCCTCAAAATCCTCCCCGTTGAGCTCCTGGGCAGCGGTGCCGAGCGCCGCTTCGGCGCGGAACGAGAGATCCTCGCCGAGCTGTCCCATCCCAACATCGCCAAGCTCCTCGACGGAGGTCAGGGCCCGGGCGGGAGGCCGTACTTCGTCATGGAGCGCGTGCAGGGCGTGCCCATCGACGCGCATTGCGACGAACGGCGGTTGGACGTGAAGCGGCGGCTCCGTCTGTTCCTGACGGTGTGCGGTGCGGTGCGGCACGCGCATCAGAGCCTCGTCGTGCATCGCGACCTCAAGCCGTCCAACATCCTCGTCAACGCCGAGGGGGTTCCGAAGCTCCTCGACTTCGGCATCGCCAAGCTGCTTACGGAGGGACTCGAGGACGCCGTCGGCGGACTGACCCTGGACGGAAGCCGGCTGTTCACCCCGGGCTTCGCCTCGCCCGAACAGCGCCAGGGCGGAGCCATCACAACGGCCAGCGACGTGTACCAGCTAGGCGTTCTGCTGTACCTCCTCCTGACCGGCAGGCACCCGTTCGACGATGCCGCGACGCCGGGCGCCGCCGGGCGGGACCTCGCTCCGGCAGTGTCGCCCTCCCGGTGCTTTGCCGACGACCAGGAGGACGCGCGGGGACGCGCCGAAGCTCGGAAGACGACCCCGGAGCGCCTGCGCCGCCAGCTCGCGGGTGACTTGGACTCCATCGTCCTGAAGGCGCTTAGACCCGAGCCGAGTCAGAGGTACGGCACGGCCGGGGAGCTCGCCAGCGACGTGAGCCGCCATCTCGATCGCCGCCCGGTGCTGGCCCGCCGGGATACCGTCGCCTACCGGACGGGCAAGCTCCTGCGGCGACACGGCACGGCCGCGGCTGCGGTCCTGGGACTCTTCTTTTCGGTCGCGACATTCGCCGTGGGGGCGCAGAGGCGGGCCAACCAGACGGCGGTGGAGCGCGACCGCGCCCGGCAGGTGGTGGACTTCCTGGTAGAGCTCTTCGCCGACGCGGATCCCTATCGTACGAGAGGGGACGAGATCACCGTGCGCGAAGTCCTGGACCGGGGCGCCCAGCGGACGCGGGCCGAGCTACACGAGCAGCCGCTGGTTCAGGCAACGCTCCTGGAGGCCATCGGCGAGGTCTACCGAAGCCTGGGGCACCTCGAAACCTCGTCGGACCTACGTGGCGAGGCTCTGGAAGCTCGCCGTCGCACCATGCCCTCGGACCATCCCGGGCTGGCCGGACCTCTGACGAGGGCTGCGCTGATTCGGGCGGAGCAGGGCGACTTCGAGGCCGTGGACACCTTGCTGCCCCTGGCCCTCACGCTGCTCCGGGGCGCGGACGACGCGACCTCCGAGGAGTATTCCTCCACGCTGAACGACATCGGGTACACGTGGCAGGTGCGCGGAAACCTGGACCGAGCCGAGCCGCTCCTCGAGGAGGCTCTTCGGGTCCGGGAGCAGGCGCAGGACACTTCCGCCCCGCTGGGACCCGTGCTCAACAACCTCGGAAACGTGCGGTGGGCGCGGGGAGATCTGGACTCCGCGGCCGTGCTGCTCCGTCGCTCGGTCGCGGCGCGCCGAAGCCTGCCGTACGAGGATCCTCGGCTTCCATCGAGCCTGGAGTCTCTGGCCGACATCCTGCAAAGGCTGGGTGCGCTGGACGAGGCGGAGGAGGCCGCCGTCGAGGCCCTGGACGTCCGGCGCCGCACCCTTCCCGAGGGACACTCCCGCCTGGCCGGCCCGCTCCACATCCGGGGTATCATCATGCGGCAGCGAGGGCGCCCTGCCGAGGCCGAGCCACTCCTCAGGGAGGCGCTTGAGATCCGGATGGCTGCGCTGGGCGAGGACCACTTCGTGGTTGCGAACGGAAGGAACGGTCTGGCGTTCGTCCTCGAGGATCTAGGGCGCCTGGACGAAGCCGAGGAGATGTTCCGACGGTCGCTGGAGGTCTATGCTGAGCGATTCGGAGAGGACCACATCAACCCGGTGTACGTCGAGGCGAATCTAGCGCGGCTGCTCTCACGGAAGGGTGAGGAGGAGGAAGCCCGGGCGCTCTTCGAGCACGCCCTGCCCATCGCCCGCCGCGAGAGGCCAGATAACCGCCTCTTCGCTGCGGATCTGATCACGCTTGGCTTGTCCTACTGCCGGATGCCGAGCCGGCAGGCTGCCGATTCGACGCTCGCGCAGGCGGTGGAGGCGCTGAGGCCCGATCAGGGCCTAGACGCCCCGGACGACTTCCTGCGGGCTCTCAATGCCCACGGGAGCTGCCTCTACTTCTTGGACGATCACGATCGCGCCGAGCGCATTCTGAACGAATCGCTCGAGGTCTCCGGCGATCGCGCGGACGACGATCCCTACCGGGCCTTCGCGCTACAGGTTCTCAGGAACATGGGAAGGCTCCGTTGAGACTTTGTGGCGCAGAAGCCCGGATGCGCGTAGCTTAGCGGCACCTGCCTGCGAGACCGGAGCGTCCGGTGCCGGTCTCGTTTTCCTACTGCCCAGGCCGGAGCCGCCGTTCTTTTTTCGGTACCTGGACTCCTCCGGAGCCACTTCCCATGGGCCGCTCCCTGATCATGGCCGTCCTTGGTTTACAACCGCGGGGACGCATCGGGCACAGTGGTCCGCTTCGTTGGCCGGGTTGCGGCGGAGGCCCTCGAAGGAGGACACGATGCAGGACATCGCCACTCCGAACGAATACAAGCTCAACGAAGTCTATCAGTCCCACAACGACTACTGGGGCGGCAGGGGAATATGCATGGGTGCGAGCGCACGCTGGTGCCGCGCGGCCATGCAGGGGAACTACCTCGTCGATCCCTGCACGGATGCCCGGGAACGACAGCTCGCAACGCTCTTGACCATCGAGTTCGGAGTGTATGCCAAGAGGCAGGGGATCCATCAGCCGACGGCCCGGGCCCAGGTGGAGCCCTGGATCATGCGTACCCAGGAGCAAAACCTGGGAAGGCTCGTCATGTCATTGGGCTACGGAGCGCAGATCATCCCCTCGGCCAACAACGCCTTCGGCGAGATCGTGTCGTACATCGCGAGTCACCCGGGGATCTACCTGTTGATGATGTCGACCCATGTTACCGGTGCGTCTTCGATCCCGGACAGCTGCTTCTACTATGACAATCAGTGTGCGCTGTTCACGCTACCCACCAAGTACGATATCAAGCCGTGCGTACGGGCGGTGAGAAACGCATACGATCCGTACGAATTGAGCTTGACGAGGGCGAACGGCTACGGATGGGCGGGGGTCAGACTCGTCCCGCGTTGAGGCCTCTCTCTTCGGGTCAGCCCCCGCCCGAGCCCTCCAGAGCCTCGAGTCTCCGCCTGTGATCGAGGATGACGGTTCCGAAGTCCACGTCGAACCGATCGAAGCGGACCTCGAGGGCGTCAAAGCGTCCACGGGTGTTGTTCTCGAACCGGTTCGTCCGGGCATCGAGAGTGTCGAAGCGCTCCCGGGTCTCGCTCTCGAACCGGTCCGTTCGGGCTTCGAGAGCGTCGAAGCGCTCCCGGGTCTCGCTCTCGAACCGGTCCGTTCGGGCTTCGAGAGCGTCGAAGCGCTCCCGGGTCTCGCTCTCGAACCGGTCCATTCGGGCATCGAGAGCGTCGAAGCGCTCCCGGGTCTCGCTCTCGAACCGGTCCATTCGGGCCTCCAAGCGGACCATGCCGGCTTCGATCCCGTCGAAGCGCGCACTGGTCTCGACCTCGAAGCGATCCTGGCGGCTCTCGAGTGCTTCGACGCGGCTCTCCAGGCGATCCAGACGGGCATTGATGACCGTTTGTCCCTCGGCCAGGGCCCGGATGTCGTCCCGCGTCGCCTCGTGGCTCACCTCCAGGACGGCCAACCGTTGCTCGATGGCGTCGAGGCGCCGGTCGATGGCGTCGAACTTCCTGCTGAGGAATTCGACGAGCTCGGTGTAGGGGTCGGAGGTCATGGATGGGGGACGAAGGAGTCAGGAGCGCCAAATCTAGGAGGCCCTCTCGGCCATGACCATGTTTGGTTGGGACGCCGACAAGAAGGGCCGTCTTCGGTCGACCACCCGGACTCGTCGTTCTCCTGTCACACCGATGCCGGCGTGACGCGCACTCCCGTCGAGTCGCACGGTTATCATTGAGGAGAGGTGGCCCGGCGGGCCGGGCCGCCCTTCTCCATCGGGAGACTCCCGTGAAACGCTTCCTGGTCCTTGGTGCCGTCGTGACCCTCGCAGCGGGCGTGACCTTCCAGCCGACGGGTGCCGCAGCCCAGCAGGGCCCACCGGTCATGTCGGATCCCACGGGCTTCTATCTGGCAGGCTACCTGAACGGGTCGGCCATCGAGTACGAGGGCGCCAACGACACCGAGTCGGGCGGGGGCATCGCGTTGGCCCTGGGGTGGGGCATCAACCGGACGGTGACGGTCTACCTCAGGGGATCGGCGGCCGAGGTCCACATGACGGGATTCAACAACACGTATGCCCTGGCCCACTTCGACATCGCCGCCCGGGTGCACTTCCGTGGGCCGGAAGCAAAGGTGCTGCCCTTCGTGACCGCCGGCTTCAGCGCGCGGGCCGCCGAGATCGACATCCTGGGGAATCCCTTCTCCATCGTGGGAACGGGCCCGACCCTCGGTGGGGGGCTGGCCATATTCCTGAACCCGTCTCTGGCCAT
>JBDHGI010000055.1:0-21928 GCA_039589955.1 Gemmatimonadota bacterium
GGGCAGCGAGACGACTGGCGAGAGCGCCGAGGAAGCTGGATACGCCCCCTCCCGGGGGACCCGTGACGATGAGGGGCGTCCCGAACCCGTCGCGCCAGCGCCTCCAGGACTCCTCCGCTTCCGCCAGCTCCACGTCCCTGCCAGCCAGCAGATTGGCATCGGACACGGGATCGAACGTGAACAGCCTCCGGTACACCAGGGGCACGGAGTCGAGTCCCCCTGCCCGAACGCTGGGGGGGCGCAGGCGGGCAGTCCGGGCGTGCGCCTCGTCCGTCGTCCGCAGCAGGGCGCGGACCCGCCGGCGGAGCCGCAGGCCCCGGCGGCGGGTCCTCAGCCACAGGCCCCGCAGGGTCCGGAGCCACCGATCCATCCAGGGTGCGGCCAGCCGCAGACGTTCCCTGAGGTTCGTCCTCAACCGTGAGCGTGCCTCCAGGAGCTGGCCGTGCATGCGCCGCGCCAGCATCCGGTCCACGACGTACGCGCTTCCCCGCGACAGCTCGCCGGCGATGGCGTCCGCCATGTCGGTGCGGGCCTTGTCCACCATGGCCGGGATCGAGGCCAGTGCCTCGGAGGTCCTTCGCAGCCCTCCGGCGGCCAGGGTGAGAGCTCGCTCCTCGGCCCCTTCCTCGCCCTCCGACAGCTCCTTGTCAGCCGCCTCGAATCCGAAGGTGACGACGTCGTGCAGCTCCGACAGCTGCTCGGTCACGGCATCGGCGACGTGGGTGAGGGCCTGTGGGCTGGTCCGGATCCGCTCCATTCTCAGCGCGTCGAAGGCCTGCCTCGTCGTCTCTCCCGGTCGGACCACGTGGGTATCCATGCGGGGCTTCCGGAGCTCGTCGGAGGCGCTCGGGAGAGGCCTGAGCGTGAGGCTGTCCGGGACCTGCCGGAGCAGGCCCTGGAGGCCGTCTACGGCTGATTCCGTGAAGGCCCGGACGGGCTTCAGCACCTCCTCCTCGTCCGGTGGGGTGACGAAGCGCTGAATCAGCGCCTGCGCCTCGTCGGATCGCTGAGCCAATCGCGCGGCCAACCCTCCCTGTGGCTCGGGGCCCTCCCCGTCCAGCTCCTCCTTGAGGCGGTGGAAAGCCGCCGAGCCCTCCAGAGGCCGCGCCACGAGGGACGTGTGGAGCGCCTTGGAGATCTGGCCGGCGAGGCGATCCTGGATGGCCGACGCCCCCAGGACCAGGTGAAGGAGCGCCTGGTGGAGGCGCAGCCGATCCAGACCCCGGACATGCCAGGTCCTCCAGACGTCGATCCCGGGGCGGAGGTCCTTCCAGGGCGAGAGGGGCTCCGGGAGTGGACCCGACCGGAAGAGGAAACTCCCGCTCACCGCGAGGTCCGCCCTCAGGGGGCCCTGGCTCTCCGCGAGACTTCGGCTCGCGTCTGACCGGGCGTCGGCGTGTGGATCCCGTTCGACCTGGCCGTCGAGCTGGGCCTGGAGTCGCTCGGCCACTGCCACCACGGCGGTCCATGTGGCCCGCTCGGGCCGAGGCTCGTCCTGCCCATCCGGGTCTTCCGTCTCGTCCGCGCCTCCGCCGCGCGCGGCCTCCTCGTCGAGGAGAGCACCCAGAACGACGCCTGTCCAGTCCGACCACACGATCTCCTGGTCGGCGAGCCAACGGGCCCACATCTGGAGGGCTCTTCGCGCCGCGGCGGACTGGCCGGGGAGCACCCGGCCCTGCAGGTGATGCAGGGCGACGTACCTGAGGGGGGCGTCCCGCTGTCCCTGGGGCTTCCTCGCGGGACTGAGCACGCGGGCCAGCCTCTTTCCCAGCGCTCTGGTCATCCGGTCCGACGGATCCGGCGCCAGGGCGTCTCCCCACTGGAGTGGCTCGACCTCGGGGAGCTCCCGAGCGGAGTCTTCAGCCTCCCTCGCGGCTTCCGAGAGTGTCCGGTGCAGAACGGTCGGGGCAACGTAGGCGTCCAGCGCCGTGAGCAGCGGCTGGAGCACGTCGCTGGCCGCACCACGAATGTACCGCACGAACGCTGTCGAGCAGCCGGCGGCCGTGGTGGGCGATGAACCGGTGAGACCCGCCTCCTCCACGGCCCTCCGGTGGGCGCTCGCGGCCTCGGCGAAGGTCTCCCGGAGGGGGGTGCTCAAGGTGGCCTCGAGATCCTCCCAGGCGTGTTCGAAGGGACGTATGGTGGTCAGCGCCAGCCGCTCGGCCGTACCCTTTGTGGCGTCAGGACTCACGCCCACCCCCTCCGTCGCCACTCGCCTGAGCCACCTCGAGCCAGGCCCTCAGACCGTAACCCTCCTTGACGAGGTCCGCCTCGCGGAAGCCGGCCCGGGCCCGCTCGGTGACGTCGCTCTGAAAGGCGAACTCGTGTCGGGGATCGAGGACGTAGGCCTTCACTCGGATGCGGGTCAGGAACGTCTCCTTGAACTCGTCCTTGACCAGGACCACGATGGGCTTGTTCAGATAGACGTACTTGGAGCTGGCCGCCGCCTGGAAGGCGATCTTCTTCGCCACGGACTCGTCGACCCACCCCGGGAGATAGAGGTCGGTGACCACCTGGCAGTTGAGCTCACCGGCGTTGGCGTTGGCCACCTGACCGTCCACGACCTGGGCGTTGGGCACGCTGACCAGGTTGTCGTCGGGCGTCACGATCCGGGTCGATCGCAGACCGATGGACACGACCTCACCGTAGGTGCCCCCCACGGAGATCTTGTCACCCATCTGGAACGGCTGGTCGAAGACGAGGATCAACCCGCCGAAGAGATTCTTCAGCAGGTCCTGGGCGGCGAAGCCCACGGCGACGCCCACGGCGGCGGCCGCCGCGATGATGCCCTGGGCATCCACCTGGAAGATGACCCGGATGACCAGGTACGCGGCGAAGATCCAGAGCACGATGCGGACGATGGGGGCGAGCTTCTTGTAGAAGAGACGCCGGGTGGCGCTCCGCTCCGAGAGCGTGTCGAGGATCCATGTCACGCTCTTGATGAGGTAGGTGAAGAGCACCATGACCACGACGGTCCAGACGACGCCCACGCCGAAGCTCCGCACCTGCTCTCCCGCCTGTCCGAGCACCTCCCCTGCGGCCTCCGCGGTGCCCGGACCGGGCGGGGTCACGGGGCGGCCTGTCCCCAGGAGGGAGTCGAGCCGCGCGGCGGTGGCCTCCTGCGCACGGGCGATGCGATCGAGGCGCTCCTCGATGGAGAGGGCCTCGGGGGCCTCTTCCTGCGCCGAATCGGCGGGGGCGCCGATGTCCGCCGTGTCCGGTCCCGCCTCCGCCGTGTCGGCGTCTACCACTACGGCCGTGTCCGCCTCCAGGACGAGGGAGTCCGTCTCCGGGGGCGGGGTCGTGCCTTCGCCTCCTTCGCCACAGGCCTGGCTCAGGACGAGGGCTCCGAGGATCAGAGGGACGACCGAGCGGCTTCGGATCATGTGGCGGTGGGAGAGAGGACGGCTGGGGCCGACGCCGGCCAATGTCGTGGGCGGCAGTTCACCCGTCAATCAGCCGGGGGACCCGCTCGGCTGTCCCCTTTCGTACCTGGCTCCGGCTCTCGCGCGTGGGCCCGAAGCTGCCCACATGCCGCCTCGATGTCCCTACCGCGGGTCTCCCGCACGGCCACCGGCACACCTCGCGCCTCCAGGCCCGCTGCGAACGCCTGGATCCTCTCCGGGCGGGAGGGCAGCCAATCCTGATACGGAATGGGGTTGAAGGGGATCAGGTTCACGAAGGCCCCCACGTCCCCGGCCAGGCGGGCGAGCTCCGCCACAAGCGCCGGGTCGTCGTTGATGCCCCGGATCATGGTGTACTCGAAGGTGATCCGCTTGCCCCCGGCGGCGTCGAACTTGCGCAGGGCCGCCATGACGTCGGACAGGCTGTAGCGCCGCTCCAGGGGGACGAGGGTCTCGCGCAGCTCCGGAACGGGAGCGTGAAGGGACAGCGCGAGCCGGAACTGCTCCGGCCGCTCCGCCAGCTCGAGGATCCCCGGCACGACGCCCACCGTCGAGATCGTGATCCTCCGGGCCCCGACCCTGTAGCCCTGGTTCAGCAGGGTGAGGGATCGGTGCACCGCGGGCCGATTGGCCAGCGGCTCTCCCATGCCCATGTAGACGATGTTTGTGATGGGCCCCAGGCCCCTCTCCTCCGCCCAGCGCCGGGATGCCCGGTACTGGCCGACGATCTCGCCGGGGGTGAGCTGCCGGTCGAATCCCCCCCATCCGGTGGCGCAGAAGGTGCAGCCGACGGCGCAGCCGGCCTGGGAGGAGATGCAGAGCGTCAGGCGGCGGTCCGACGGGATCAGGACGGATTCCACCAGGCGCCCGTCGTGGAGCTTCCACAGGTGCTTGACGGTTCCGTCCGAGCTCACCGACACCCGGTCCTCGCCGGGCTCCCGGATGTCGAATGTCTCGCCCAGGGCGGCCCGTTCCGGGGCGGGGAGGTCGGTCATCTCCCGGGTAGAGCTGGCCAGTCCGTCGAAGATCCAGCGCCGGACCTGGTCCGCGCGGTACGAGGGCTGTCCCCGGGCCAGGAAGTGCCTCTCGAGCTCCTGGTGGAGATCGTGCGGGTCGAGGGACAGAAGGTCGGGGTGGTCGGTCGGGCGCATGTCGTTGAGTGGGTGCGGGACGCCGCCTAAGTTAGCGGCCGAACTGGTGCGGCCGTAGCCGAAGGGACGCGGCGGCGAGCTCACACGGTCCGGGCCGACCGCGGCGGGAGCCGGACCTCATGTTCCTCCCGTGGATCGACTATCTTACCAGGCCGAAGCAACTCGCGTCGTATCGGGCGTGCCCGAGGATTCCCACGCAACCGGAAGAAGGCCGGACTCAATGGATCGTGAGACGGAGCATACGACCCTGCGCAGCTGCATGGTCGGTGGCCTCACCGCGGCGAACGAGGGCGAGGATCTGCGGCTGGCGGGTTGGGTCCACCGGCGGCGGGACCTGGGGGGGCTGCTCTTCCTGGATCTCCGGGACAGGAGCGGGCTGGTGCAGGTGTCCGTCGGCCCGGGCTGGACCGAGCCGGCGAGCCTCGAGCTGGCCTCCGCCCTGGGTGCGGAGGATGTCGTCGTGGTGGAAGGCCGGGTCGAGCGACGGCCGGACCCGAATCCGGACATGCCCACCGGCGAGGTCGAGCTCCGGGCCGTGCGCCTCGAGCGGCACTCGGCGGCCCGCACGCCGGCCATCCCCGTCTACCGGGCCCCGGACGAGGAGCTGCCCTCCGAGGAGCTTCGCCTCCGTCACCGTGTCCTCGACCTCCGGCGTCCGGAGCTCCAGGGGGCTCTGGCGCTCAGGCACAGGCTCATCCTGGCCGTCCGGAATTACATGGACGGCATGGGATTCCTCGAGGTCGAGACACCCATTCTCACGAAACCGACGCCCGAGGGGGCCCGCGACTACCTCGTGCCGAGCCGCGTGCACAACGGCGAGTTCTACGCCCTGCCCCAGAGCCCCCAGCTCTACAAGCAGATCCTCATGGTTGCCGGCTACGATCGCTACTTCCAGATCGCCCGCTGCTTCCGGGACGAGGACCTCCGAGCGGACCGCCAGCCGGAGTTCACGCAGATCGACATCGAGGCGTCCTTCGTGACCCCCGACGATATCCTGGGCTGGGTCGAGGGTCTGGTTGCCGTCCTGGCCGACGTCGCCGGTGGCCACGCTCCGTCGCCTCTGCCTCGCATGACCCTGGCCGAAGCCATGGACCGATACGGCTCCGACCGGCCGGACCTCCGGTTCGGGCTCGAGATCCACGACTGGACCGAAGCGACGGCGGATCTCGACTTCCGCATCTTTCGCGCGGCCGTCGAAGCGGGAGGGCGGGTGAGGGGCATCCGGGTCCCACTGGGAGCGACCCTGTCCCGCAGGGAGATCGAGGCGGTCGAGGCCGCGGCGAAGGCTGCCGGGGCCCCGGGACTCGCGTGGGCGAAGCGGGCCGAAGGTGGCCTGTCGGGACCGCTGGGCAAGTTCTTGACCGAGAACCACGCCGCCAGGCTGGGCATGGAGACGGGGGACCTCGTGCTGGTGGGTGCCGGAGTCGACGCCGTCACGTCGCCTGCCCTGGCGGCCACGCGCTTGGCTGTTCAGGAGGTCGCTGGCCTTCCCCTGGAGAGGGAGCACGCCTGGCTGTGGGTCACCGACTTCCCCGTCTTCGAGGAGGAGCACGGGCATCTGGTCCCGGGGCATCACCCATTCGTCATGCCTCATCCGGACGATGTCGACCTCCTGGATTCCGATCCGGCTGCGGCCCGGGGCCAAGCCTACGATCTCGTGTACAACGGGACCGAATTCGGGTCGGGGAGCGTACGTATCCATGAGCCCGAGCTCCAGAGAAAGGTACTCCGCATCCTGGGGCTCACAGACGCGGAGATCGACCGGAAGTTCGGATTCCTGCTGGAGGCCCTGGCGGCAGGGGCGCCCCCGCATGGCGGAATCGCATTGGGCATGGATCGCATCGTGCAGCGCTTCGTGGGAGCTGGCAGCCTGCGGGACGTCATCGCGTTCCCGAAGACCACGGCCGCCCGGGCACTGTACGAAGGTGCCCCGAGTCCCCTGACCTCGGGTGAGCTCGAGGAGCTCGGCCTGCGGGTGGTGACCCGGGACCTCACTCCGTAGGATACGTCAGGAGCGCCTGTGCCCAACGGAGAAACCATCGTCGAGCATCGCCTGGATACGGAGGGCGCCGATCAGCTCATGCTGGCTGGTGTGAACGATCGGAACATCCAGGAGTTGAGTCGTCTCTTCGGCGTCCGGGCCGTCCTGAGGGGCAATCAGCTGATCCTCTCCGGAAGCCTCGAGGCGGTGGAAGCGGCGGTGCCCGTGGTGCAGCACGTCATCGAGCTTTCGCGCCTCCGGGTCCCCTTCGACACGCCGGACCTCGCTCGGTTCGCCGAGGGCATGACGGCGCTCGGGGCGGAGGGCATCGTTCATCCCGACGACGAGGTCCGCCTGGCCCTTCCGGGATCCCGGCGGGTCATCGTTCCCAAGTCGGACGGCCAGCGCGGCTACGTGAAGTCCATCCAGGCACACGACGTGGTCATCGGCATCGGCCCCGCCGGAACCGGAAAGACCTATTTGGCCGTGGCGTGCGCGGTAGATGCGCTCTACAAGAAGCGCGTGCGGCGCATCATCCTGGCTCGTCCGGCGGTGGAGGCGGGTGAGAACCTCGGCTTCCTGCCTGGGGATCTCCAGGAGAAGGTGGACCCCTACCTGAGACCCCTCTACGACGCCCTGGAGGACATGATGCCGCACGACCGGGTGCGCAGGGCCCTCGAGGACTCCACCATCGAGATCGCGCCCCTGGCGTACATGCGCGGGCGCACCCTTTCGGACGCGTTCGTGATCCTGGATGAGGCACAGAACGCCACCACGGCCCAGATGAAGATGTTCCTCACCCGGTTGGGGCTGAACTCCCGGGTGGTCATCACCGGCGACAAGACCCAGATCGACCTCCCGCGCCGAGAGGACTCTGGGCTGCTGGAGGTGGAGCGCATCCTCTCGGCCATCGACGGGATCTCCGTGGTCTACCTGGACGCGAAGGACGTGATCCGACACCGGTTGGTGAAGGACATCATCCGCGCCTACGAGCAGGCCGGCGAAGAGGGCGAGGACCGGTGAGCGACAAGAGGAAGGATTCGGTCCTCGAGTCTCTCTCCGGGACTCCGGCCCCGGGCCGACGCGCCCAAGCGCTCCATCACGGCGTCCGGATCGTCCTTCTGGTGCTGGTCGCCACGATCATCACGGTTCTCTTTCCGCCGTCGACGAGGCAGGCGGTGGGGGAATACGAGTACGAGGTGGGGATGGTGGCGACTGAGGACGTCATCGCCCGCGTCCCCTTCAGCGTTCCGAAGGCCCCGGAGGAGCTCGAGAGGGAGCGCGAACAGGTCAGGGAGTCGGTGCCCCCGACCTTCACGTACGTCGAGGAGGCCGGCGACGTCATGGGTCGGCGCCTCGACGCGTTTTTCGCCCGCCTCGATTCGGCGGGAGACCGGGCAGGGATCCAGAGGGCGATGCGGGAGATGGCCCTCGTGGCCACGCCGGAGCAGGTGCAGGCGCTTTCGGATCCCGACACCCGAAGGCGCCTCCGGCAGGTGGCGGGGCGAGCGGTGTCGGAGCTGCTATCCCGGGGCGTCTTCGATCCCGGCCCGGTGCAGCGCACTTCGGGGAGCGTGACGGTCGAGACGTCGGAGGCCGAAGAGTCCCGCTCGCTGGACGAGCTCCTCACCCAGAGGGAGTTCGTGGACGCCGCGGTGGCCATGCTTCCCGCCAGAACGCCGCCGGACGTCTCGGACCTTCTTCGGCTGATCCTCATACGGAACATGCAATACAGCCTGGTTCTCGACGTGGTGGCCACCGAGGGGGACAAGGAAGCGGCGGCGCAGTCCGTTTCGGAGACGAAGGGCGAGGTCCTCCAGGGCGAGGCCATCGTCCGGGCCGCGGACCCGATACGGGAGGAGGATCAGGAGCGTTTGCAGGCCTACAGGACCGAGCTTCTGGCCCTGGGCCTCCTGGAGCCCGCGCCGCTGGAGCCGGGGCCCATCCTGGGGAGCTGGCTCGTCCACCTGATGATGCTGGCGCTCTTCGGACTGGTCCTCTTCTTCTTCCGACCGGAGGTGTACGCCAACCTCCGCTGGCTCCTGCTCATCGCCATCCTGGTAGCGGTGTACTTCGCCGCCGCCGCCGCGGTCTCCCGGAACGGGTTGGCGCCGGAGTGGCTCCCCATCGCGTTCGTTGCGCTGCCCGTGGGGGCCCTGTGGGACGGGCGGATGTCCCTCGTCCTCGTCTTCGTCATCGGCGCGGTGACCGGCGCCCTCCCCGGGGGATTCGAGGACTACGGCACGGTCCTGGTCGTCCTGGCGGGAGGGGGAGCCGCGGCCCTTTCGGTGAAGGCCGTCCGGCGTCGCTCGCAGACGTGGGTCTCCATCGCCTTGATCGCCGCGGCCATGAGTCTGGTGCTCTGGGGCCACGGCCTGACCGTGGGAAGGGAAGTCACCGACGTGGCGCGGGCGAGCCTCATCTCGGTGGGCAGCGCGACGCTGTCCGCGCTGCTGGCGATGGGCTTCCTCTGGGTCTTCGAGCTCTTCACCGGGATCACGACGGATCAGACGCTGCTGGAGTGGGCCGACCCGGCCCGACCCCTGCTGAAGCGGCTGTCCATGGAGGCGCCGGGCACCTACGCCCACACCATCAACGTGGCGAACCTGTCGGAGGCGGGGGCCAACGCAATCGGCGCCAACGGGCTGCTGTGCCGCGTCGGGGTCTACTACCACGACGTGGGCAAGATGCTGAAGCCCCATTACTTCGTGGAGAACCAACCCGACAGCCGGAATCCCCACGACAAGCTCAAGCCTCACACCTCGGCGACCATCGTCCGCGAGCACGTGACCGAAGGTGAGCGCCTCGCCAGGGAGGCCAAGGTCCCCGAGGTCGTCATCCAGTTCATCCGTGAGCATCACGGGACACAGAAGATCGGCTTCTTCTACGAAAAGGCCGCAGAGGAGAGCGAGGGCGATCTCGACGAGAAGATGTTCTTCTACCCGGGACCCAAGCCCCGGTCCAAGGAGACCGCCATCGTCCTGATGGCGGACGCGTGCGAGTCCGCGACCCGTGCCATGAAGGATCCTTCGCCCGAGCGTGTCCGCGACCTGATCCGCAGCATCTTCCGCAACAAGCTCGACGCGGGGCAGCTCGACGACGCCCCCCTTACGCTCCAGGAGCTCACGGAGATCGAGGCCCAGTTCGCCAAGATCCTCTCAGGCGTGCACCACCGGCGCATCGAGTACCCCGAGACGAAGCACCTCACCGATGCTCCGTCCGATGCTCCTTCCGTCGAGGAGGACGCGCCCGGCGGGAGCGGGGAGTCGCGGCCGACGTGACGGCCGGGGGAGGGCTCGAGGTGCAGGTGGCCCTCGGGTCGTGCACCGCCGTTCCCCGGGGGCTCTTGGAGCGCGCGGTGCGGGAGACCTTCGCATCGGAAGGCAGGGAGCGGGGCGAGATCTCGCTTACCCTGATGGACGACGAAGCCATCCGATCACTCAACCGCGACTATCTCGAGCGCGACCAGGTTACCGACGTCATCGCCTTCTCCCTCGGATCCGAGGACTCGCCGGTGGGGGACGTCTACGTCGGAGCGAATCAGGCGGAGCGGCAGGCGGGGGAGTACGGTGTGCCGGTGGCCGAGGAGCTGGTGCGATTGGCGATCCACGGGACCCTCCACGTCCTGGGGCACGACCATCCCGAGGGGCCCGAGCGGGCCGAGAGCTCCATGTTTCGGCTGCAGGAGTCCCTGGTGGCTCGGCTGATGGACTCGGCGTCGGTGGACTGAGCACCGGGCGGCGATCCCGCTCCTTGCCCCGAGGCGATGGCGGGAGGATCTTCCGGGGCCCAACCGGTTCCGCGCGCCACCGGGTCCCGCGCTCGGCATTCCCCGGGCCCGCGTGACCACTCGCATCGAGTCAGCATCCATGAGCATTTCCGACCGCGGCATGGAGGAGATCAGGGAGCGCCTTACCGGGATCGTCCCGTCAGGGGACGTGGGTGAGATCCAGGCGGCGCTCTCGGAGCTGCACCCGTCGGACCTCGCCGACCTCGTGGAGGATCTGGACGAGGAGGCGCAGGTGGTTCTGCTCTCGGCGCTCCCACCCGAAGTGGCGTCCGAGGCCCTCGCCGAGATGGAGGAGGGTGAGGAGCGGGCGGACCTTCTCGCCGCGCTCGAGCCGGCCAAGGGAGCCGAGCTCCTGCATGAGCTGGCGGATGACGATGCCGTAGACCTCATCGGAGAGCTGGAGCCCGAGGAGCAGCGGCGGATCTTGTCCGAGCTCCCCGTCGAGGAAGCTGGAGAGCTGAGAGACCTCCTCGAATACGGCGAGGAGACCGCCGGCGGCCTCATGACCACCGATCTGGTCGCGGTGCAGGTCTCCCTCACGGCGAGTCAGGCGTTGGAACAGGTCAGGGTGCTGGGCCGCGAGGTGGAGGAGTTCTACACGGTGTTCGTGGTCGGCAGTCGCCGTCGTCTCCTGGGGACGGTCCGTCTCGATGCGCTGGTCACGGCCGAGCCGGCCGATACTGTGGAGAGCCTGGTGGAGCCGGTCGTTGCGTCCGTGCTTCCGGATGTGGACCAGGAGGAGGTCGGCCGCCTCATCGGCCGGTACAACCTCGCGTCCATCGCAGTGGTCACCCACACCGGGGAGCTCCTGGGGCGCATCACTTTCGACGACGTCATCGACGTCATCGAGGCGGAGCAGACCGAGGACATCCTCCGCCTCGCCGGCGTGACGGACGAGGACGAGCTGCGTCACACCTGGACGGAATCCGTGCGGGTGAGGCTTCCCTGGCTCGTCCTCAACCTCTTCACCGCAGCCCTGGCGGCGTCGGTCATCCTTGTCTTCGCGGAGACCATCGACCAGGTTATCACACTGGCCTTCCTGGCGCCCATCATCGCCGCCATGGGAGGCAGCTCCGGCACGCAGTCGCTGGCCGTGACGATCCGGCGCATCACCGTGGAGGGATCGGGCGCCGCACGGGGATTCGTCTCCAAGGAGATCCTCGTCGGCCTGGTGAACGGGGCCGTCCTGGGGGTCGGGATCGCCGGGATCAGCTTTCTGGCCGGGGGCGATCCCCTTCTCGGCCTGGTCGTCCTTCTCGCCATGTGGGGCAACCAGGTGGTTGCGGGATTCGCCGGAGCCTTCATCCCCTCGACCCTGGACCGGATGGGTGTGGACCCCTCCGTGGCGTCATCGGTGTTCGTCCACACACTCACGGATCTGTGCGGGTTCTTCCTCCTCCTGGGGCTCGCCACCAGACTTCTCATGTAAGCCCGTGTCCCAGTCCAGGTCCTCCGTGTCGACCCTCGCCGCACCGGCCCCGTGAAGCGCCTCTACCGCAGCCTCTCGGTCCTCGTCCGGCTGAGCCCGTTCGTGTTGGCATTCTTGAGGGATCGCCGCGCCTGGATCGTCTTCGGCCGCCCCGTGCGCCGCACCCTCGAGCACCATCGGCGCCGAGCCGAGGGGCTCACCACCACCCTCGCCAAGCTCGGGCCGACCTTCGTCAAGCTGGCGCAGCTCTTCAGCTCCCGGGCAGACATCCTGCCCGAGCCCTACCTGTCGGAGGTGAGCAAGCTGCAGGACCAGGTTCCCGCCGACCCCGTCGACGAGGTGTTGGAGGTCATCCGCGAGGAGCTCGGCGCGTCCGTCGACGAGCTGTTCCAGGAATTCGACCGTGAGCCCATGGCGACGGCCAGCCTCGGGCAGGTCCATGGAGCCCGGGTGGGAGAGCGGGCGGTCGTGGTCAAGGTGCTGAGGCCGGGCGTCGAGGCGGTCGTCGGCCTGGATCTGGACATCTCGTACCGCCTTCTGTTCTGGCTGAACATCCTCTTCCCGAATCACCACGTGCGGGCCGTCACCAACGTCGTGCGGGAGTTCAGCGTTCGAGTGCGCCAGGAGATGGACTTCCGGCAGGAGGCGGAGAACATCGCCCGGTTCCAGCGGTTCTTCAGGGGTGAGACGCGGGTGCGGGCGCCCACGGTGGTGGAGCGGTTCACCCGCCGCAGGGTCCTGGTCATGGAGCACTGCCCCGGGACGAAGGTCGATCGCCTCCACGATCACTTCCTCACCGGGCGGCTCTCGTTCAAGGGGGTCATGGAGACGCTGACCAGCGTCTATCTGCGGATGATGATGGTGGACGGCTTCATGCACGCCGACCCTCACCCCGGGAACCTGTTGGTCCAGGACGACGGGACACTCGTGCTTCTGGATTGGGGTGCGGTGATCGACGTTCCACGTTGGACCCGCGCCTCCATCTTCAACGTGGCGCTGGCCATGGGGCGGGAGGACATCGACGGTGTGATCAACGAGATGTACCGCCTCGGCATGATCAGCCCCGAGGTGTCGCGCGGGGAGATCCGCGAGGCCGCTACGGAGATCCTGCGGATCGTTGAGCGGGCCAAGACCACGAACCGTCAGCGGATCGTGGAGGAGCTGGTGTCGGAGGTGTTCGACACGTTCTACACCTGGCCTCTGACGCTTCCCCAGGAGCTGGTCTACTTCTTCCGCACGTCGGCGCTCATCGAGGGGCTGGCGTTCCACTACGACGAGGGCTTCGATGGGCTGACCTTCATCCGCGGAGTCATCCAGTCTCACCGAACCGACCTGGTCAAGATCACCGGCCAGCAGCCGGTACAGATCGCGCGGAGCTTCGTGGACGAGGCCCAGGGAGCCATCCGCTCCGTGCGCGATCTCGTGACTCGGGCCGAGCGGGAAGAGCTGCGGGTCCGGGTGCATCCCCGGGACATGCAGTCCCAGGAGAGGTTCCTCCACCTGCAGGCTCGCCGCCTCCTCCTGAGCATCTTCGCCACTGCGACGGCCGTGATCACGTCCATCCTCTTCATCGCATTGAACAACTGGTGGCTTCTGGGCGCGGGGCTGATCGCGTCCCTGGTGATGTTCGTCGTGGTGCTCTTCCTCCCGACCCACCTTTTGGAGAACCCCCTGCGACATGCCAGGGGAGTGCGACCCGATGACTGGCGGTAACGTGGGCCGGTCCCCCGAACGGCTCCCTCCCCCTCTGGAGAGCGTGCTCCAGCGGTTCCGCGAGGGAAAGCCGGCCGCCCTCGCCCGGGCCATCTCGGTGGTCGAGGACCAGCGGTCCGGCTTCCAGGAGCTTCTTCACCACCTCCTCGTGGAAGGCCCGCGGACCGCGCGCCTGGGCTTCACCGGACCGCCCGGAGGAGGGAAGTCGAGCCTGCTCGCGGGCCTGGCCTCGGTCTACCGTGCCCGACATGAGCGGATCGGGGTGGTGGCCGTGGACCCCACGTCACCGTACTCGGGCGGGGCCCTGCTGGGGGATCGTATCCGCATGAACGACCTGGCCACGGACCCGGGGATCTTCATCCGGTCCATGGCCACGCGGGGCTCCTTGGGCGGCTTGGCCACGACCACCAAGGAGGTCATCGATCTCATGGATGCCTACGGCTTCGACCGGGTGCTGGTGGAGACCGTGGGCGTCGGGCAGACCGAGCTCGAGATCACCGCGGCCGCCGACACAGTGGTCGTGGTTCTCGTGCCCGAGTCGGGGGATGCCATCCAGGCCATGAAGGCGGGCCTCATGGAGATCGCCGACATCTTCGTGGTGAACAAGGCGGATCGGCCCGGTGCGGAGCGCCTTCTCAGGGAGGTCCGACAGGCGATCCACATCAGGGCTGGGCGCGCGCTCCAGGACGTGCCGGCCCACCATGGCGTGGACCTGAGTCGGACGAGGGCGGTCCACCAGAGCCGGGAGGATCCCTCCGGGCAAGAGAGGCGGGAAGCCGGATGGACCATCCCCGTGTTGAAGACGGTTGCCCAGAGCGGAGAGGGCGTTCCGGAGCTTCTGGCTGCCATCGACGACCACCGAGCGTGGCTCACATCGAGTGGGGAGCTGGAGCAGCGTCGAAGGTCCCGCGCCCGTGCCCGGATCCGGGATGTGGTGGACCGGGAGCTGCGGCGCGCGGCATGGGGCTCCGAGGCCGTGAAGGACCAGTTGGAGCAGGGCGTCGACCGCATCCGGTCCGAGAAGGACACGCCGTATTCGGTCGCCCGGGTGATCCTGAGCGAGCTCCTGGGTCCCCGGCCGTCGCTTTGACCGTTCCCGCGCCAGAGACATCTTTAGGTATCCGGTGTATGGGACGGGCCATGCTCACGACATGGTCCGCGAGCTTCGCCGAAAGGGAACAAGTCCCGTCCAGGAGCGTGCATGTCGACCATCGAGAAGGACGTGAACATCCCCGAGGACCGACTCGCCGAAGTCGTGCGGGAACGGGAGGCCGAGCTTGCCGAGCTCAAGGCCCGCCTCGCCGAATGGGAGGAGGCGCTTCGGCAGACCCCGCAGCGTGATGCGCTGTTCACCACCGTATCGGGTCGTCCGGTCCACGCCCTCTACACGGAGCTCGACCTTCCGGACGGGGGCCCGGAGCGTCTCGGCGTGCCGGGCTTCTTCCCCTTCACCCGAGGCCCCTACGCGACCATGTACCGCACGCGTCTGTGGACCATGCGGCAGTTCGCGGGCTTCGCCACGGCCGAGGAGACGAACCAGCGGTACAAGTACCTGTTGGATCACGGTCAGACCGGCCTCTCGGTGGCGTTCGATTTCCCCACTCTCATGGGATACGACTCCGATCACCCCCGTTCCCTCGGCGAGGTGGGGGTATGCGGCGTCGCCATCTCGTCGCTGGCGGACATGGAGACCCTCTTCGACGGGATCCCCCTCGATCAGGTGTCGGTGTCCATGACCATCAACGGACCCGCCATCATCCTCTTCTGCTTCTACGTCGCGGCAGCCGAGAGACAGGGGGTCTCCTCGGAGATCCTGAGAGGGACGGTGCAGAACGACATCCTCAAGGAGTACCAGGCTCAGCACGCCTGGATCTTCCCCCCCGAGCCCGCCCTGCGGTGCATCGTGGACATGTTCGGCTGGTGCTCGAAGCACGCCCCCAAGTACAACCCCATCTCCATCTCGGGCTACCACATCCGCGAGGCCGGGGCGACGGCGGCGCAGGAGCTGGCATTCACGCTCGCCAACGGCTTCGAGTACGTCGAGCGCGGCATGGCCGGCGGGGCGGACGTGGACGACTTCGCGCCCCGGCTCTCCTTCTTCTTCGACGTGCACAACGACTTCTTCGAGGAGATCGCCAAGTTCCGCGCCGCCCGCCGCATCTGGGCCCGGCGTCTGCGTGAGCGCTACGGCGCCAGGAAGCCCGAGTCGTGGCGCCTGAGGACCCACGCCCAGACCGCCGGCGTGAGCCTCACCGCCCAGCAGCCGGAGAACAACATCGTCAGGGTGGCCTACCAGGCCATGGCGGCGGCTCTCGGCGGCACGCAGTCCCTGCACACCAACTCCATGGACGAGACGCTGGCGCTTCCCACGGAGAAGTCCGTCCGTATCGCGCTCCGCACGCAGCAGGTGCTTGCATACGAGTCCGGCATCGCCAACACCATCGATCCCCTGGCCGGGTCCTACTTCGTCGAGGCCCTCACGGACGATCTGGAGCGGGAGGCCCTCGCCCTGTTCGAGGAGATCGACGCCATGGGAGGGGTGGTTCCGGGGATCGAGCGGGGGTGGTTCCAGCAGGAGATCGCCAACTCGGCCATGCAGCAGCAGCTCGAGATCGAGTCCGGTCAGCGGGTCGTGGTTGGCGTCAACCACTTCACCGAGGGCTCCGGGGACGTGGAGATCGATACGCTCCGAATCGATGCCTCCGTGGAGCGCCGACAGCGACAGCGGATGGCAGACCTCCGGGAGCGCCGCGACGACGAAGCGGCGGCACGGGCCCTCGAGGCCCTGACGGAGGCGTGCCGGGGTGACGAGAACCTGGTGCCGCGCATCCTCGACTGCGCCCGGGCCTACTGCACGCTGTTCGAGATCCGGCACGCCATGGAAGCGGTGTTCGGCTCCTACAAGGAGCCGGTCTTCTTCTAGATTCTCGGAGGATGCGCAATCTCGTGCAGCCCGTCCGAGCGCCCCGGCTCCCTCTGTCCTCCGGACTGATCCAGCTCGACCGGGAGACACACGTCCGCTGGGTGCGCATCGGCATCGCCCTCGTGTGCGTGGCGTACGTGGCGGGCGGCATCGCCCACGGGGTCGTGTACGGCGTCCTCGACGGGGTCCTGTCCCCGGCGATCCTGGGCGGGACGGCAGCGGCGTGCGTCGTCGGCGTGTGGCTCGCCCGGCATGGTCGGGCGATGGGAGCCTCGGTCCTCGTACTGGCGGCCGTGTGGCTGCAGCTTCATGCGTCCGTCCTCCTCCGCGGCGGGGAGACGGCTTCTCTCGCCGTCTTCCCACTGCTGGTGATGACCGTCGGCCTGCTCTGCGGTGGACGCTGTGCCCTCGCGGCCGCGGTGCTCTCGACGCTGACGATGTCCGGAGCCGTCGTCGCTTCTGCCGCCCTGGGGGCGCCGGCCTCGCCCGCGGAGACCGAGACTTTCCGCGTGGCCGTCACCGCGGTGAGCATGTTCGGTGCGGCGGCTCTGGTCCGTGTCGCCTCGCTCATCTCCCGGGAGAGTCCAGGGCCGGGGCCACGGAGCGAGCAGCGGCTCACGGATCTCACCTCCCACGGCACGGACGGGATGCTGGCCGCAGACGGGAACGGCCAGGTCCTCGCGGTGAATCCCCCGGCTGAGCAGCTCCTCGGCTCAGGGGAGGCGAGCCTGAGGGGCGAATCCATCGCCCGACTCCTCCGGGCGGCGGCCGACGGGGCGGAGGAGCGGCGGAAGATCGAGCCCCTCCTGGCCGGCTCGGGGGGGCCACCCGTGCGCCTGCGGATCCGGAGCCGAGGCGGAAGGGTGGCCTGGGTCGACGCCAGCATCACACCGGTGTCTTGGACCGATGGCAGCTCGGGGCGCCAGCTGACGCTTCGGGAGGTGATCCGGCAGCGGCATTCGGAGGAGGTCCAGCGTCTCCTCCAGACCCACCTGGAGAGCTCCCTCCGTCTGAACGCCGTGGGGCGGCTGGCTCGGGGCGTGGCCCACGATCTCAACAACCTCCTTACGGTCATCGGGGGCGCCGCCGAGCTACTGCTGATGGAAGACGCCGAAGGCTCGAGGGTACCCGCCCGGGACATCCTCGCCGCCAAGACCCGCGGGGCTGCCCTGGCCGAGCGGCTCCTCTCCTTCTCCCGGGAGGACCCCGCGCAGCCCCGACCCCTTCGCCTCGACCAGGTGATTCGGGAAGTGGAGCCGCTCCTCAACCGCTTCCTTACCGAGGGGGTCCGGCTCGAGCTGGAGCTCGACCCGCTCACGCCGCCCGTGATGGCGGACCGATCCCACCTGGAGCAGGTGGTGGTCAACCTGGTCATCAACGCCAAGGACGCCATCGCGGGCCGCGGCCGCGTCCGGATCATGGTGGCCCCCCCCGGGACGTCGCGCACCTGGCGGGCCACGTCGTGGTCGGTTCCTCCGGACATGGTCGAGTTGGCCGTGGAGGACGACGGGGAAGGGATGCCTCCGGAGACGCTGAGCAGGGTCTTCGAGCCGTTCTTCACCACGAAGCCACGGGGACCGGGACGGGGCCTGGGGTTGGCGACGGTCCACGGAATCGTGGGGCAGAGCGGAGGAAGAGTCCGTCTCTTGAGCGAGCCGGACATCGGCACCGCCGTGATCCTCGAATGGCCGGTCGCGAGAGACGCATGAGGAGGACGCGGGCAGTGTCGGCCGTGTTGTTCGACGCGGGGAACACTCTGGTCAGCCTGGATCCCGTGGAGCTGGCGGAGATCTTCCAGCTCGTGGGAGGCGAGACGGACCCCACACGGATCCAGCGGGAGGAGCTCGAGGCGCGACGTGTCCTGCACCGCGCCATCACCGACGGGCACATCGGCACGGAGCCCGAGGTGTGGCACGCCTATTTCGTGGCTCTGTTCGAGGCCTGCGGCGTCCCGGCGCAGTCCATGGAAGAAGCGGGCCGCGAGCTCCGCAGTCGGCACCGGGAGCGCCACCTGTGGACGCGGGTTCAGGAGGGTGCCCACGAGGTCCTGGAAGGCCTGCGGAGGGAGGGGTACCGGCTGGCGGTGATTTCCAACGCGGACGGGCGGATACAGGCGCTTCTTGAACGCGTCGGGCTGCTTTCGCACTTCGAGTTCGTGATCGATTCGGAGGTGGTCGGCCTGGAGAAGCCGGACGCGGCCATCTTTCTGGAGGGATGTCGGCGCCTGAAGCTGCGGCCCGAGGAGTGCCTCTACGTGGGAGACCTGTATCCCGTGGACTACGTGGGTGCCCGCACCGCGGGGCTGCAAGCCGTCCTGCTCGACCCCCTGGTCCTGTATGGGCGCCGCGCCGTCACGATCGCCAGGCTCGCGGACCTGCCACCCCTCCTGGCAGGAGACCGACCCGGAGGATGAGACCCGGAGTTTACCGCGCTCCGAGGTCGGGCCTACATTCAGGCTGCCTACGACGACCACCGCCCAGGAGCGGAGCGCATGCCCGAAGAGCGGAAGATCCGGATCCTCGTCGCCAAGCCGGGCCTCGACGGCCATGACCGGGGGGCCAAGGTCATCGCCGCAGCGTTTCGAGACGCGGGATTCGAAGTGGTGTACACGGGGCTGCATCAAACGCCCGAGATGATCGTGAGCGCTGCGATCCAGGAAGACGTGGACGTGGTGGCCATGTCGATCCTCTCCGGGGCCCACATGACCCTGTTCCCTCGGGTCAAGGCCCTGTTGGACGAGGCCGGTGCGGACCACGTCCTCCTCACCGGAGGCGGCATCATTCCGGAGGACGACGCCCAGGCGTTGGAGGACCAGGGTATCGGTCGGCTCTTCGGTCCGGGCACGTCCACCCCCGACGCCATCGCGTATGTCCGGGAGTGGTTCGCCACGAGGGAGCCGGTCTGAGGATCCTGGCGCCCTGGCCTCGGAATCGACCATGAACGCGCCCCGTGGCCGACTCGCAGAGCTGTCCATCGAGCTGAGGGAGCTCCGCGACCGACTGCAGGAGGGAGGGGGGCTCGACCGAATCGAGCGGCAGCACGGGCAAGGCAAGCTGACCGCCCGGGAGCGCGTCGAGCTTCTCCTGGATAACGACCACGTCTCGGTGGAGATCGGGCTCCTGGTGGCCCACGATCTATATGACGGCAAGGCGCCGGGCGCGGGGGTCGTCACCACCGTGGGTCGGATCGAGGGTCGGGAGGCGGTGGTCGTCGCCAACGACGCCACCGTGAAGGCGGGTTCCTGGTGGCCCGAGACCATCAAGAAGATGCTCCGGGCCCAGGAGATCGCCATGCGGTGCCGGATCCCCATCGTCTATCTGGTCGATTCCGCCGGGGTGAACCTCCCCTACCAGGGTGGCGTGTTTCCCGGCCAATACGGTGCCGCCCGGATCTTCTACTACAACTCGGTGATGCGGAGGTATCTGCGCATACCCCAGCTGGCTGCGGTCATGGGCCCGTGCATCGCGGGAGGCGCGTACCTGCCCGCGCTGTCGGACGTCATCCTGATGGTGGAAGGGACGTCCTTCATGGGGCTCGGTGGCCCCAACCTCGTGAAGGGGGCCACGGGACAATCCGTCGGGGCGGACGAGCTGGGCGGAGCTGGCGTCCACACCGAGATCAGCGGTGTCGCCCACTATCGGGTGCCCGACGATCAGGCGTGCATCGAGAAGCTCCGGGAGCTCGTGCGTGAGCTTCCGGAGCCGGGGATCCGGGATGTCCGCGCAGCGGTTGCTCCCCGCCGGAGCCCCTTCGAGCTGTATGACCTGATGCCGGACGATCATCGCCAGCCGTACGACACCCACGCGGTCCTGGAGGCGATCCTGGACGGGGGAGGATTCGACGAGTTCCAGGCCGATCACGCCCGGGAGATGATCTGTGGAACCGGGCTTCTCGAGGGGATCCAGGTGGGCGTCATCGCGAACGCCCGGGGCATGATCAGGACCCCCTCCGGTGGTCCGCCACGGTTTGGAGGCATCGTCTACACCGAGAGCGCCCGCAAGGTGGCCTACTTCATCGAGACCATGAACCGGCATCGCACCCCGCTCCTCTTCGTGCAGGACGTGTCGGGCTTCATGGTGGGCACGGAAGCGGAGCACTCGGGCATCATCCGGGCGGGGGCCGAGTTCGTGGAGGCGATGGCGACCGCGACGGTGCCCAAGATCGTCCTCACCCTCAACCACGCGTCTGGGGCAGGCTACTACGCGATGGCCGGGCAGGGCTTCGATCCTGACTTCATCCTGTCGCTACCTACCGGCCGGATGGGTGTGATGGAGGGCGAGAGCGCCGTCATGGCCCTGTTCAGCGCGCAGATCGATCGGCTGAAGGCGGAGGGGAAGGTCCCGGACGGGGACCTGCACACGCGGATGGACGAGGTCCGTGCCGAGTACGAGCGGCAGCTCGATGCGCGCTTCGCCGGAGCTCGAGGCTTCGTGGACGAGATCGTACTTCCCGAGGAGATCAGACCCGCTCTCTCCCTTCTCCTCCTTGCGGCGATGAACAACCCCGGGCCGCATCTGGGGGCCTTCCATCTGCCGGGAGGGGCGGTGTGACCGGGATCCACCGCGGGATCCCCCCTGGGGGGCTTCGCCCCTTTCCCCCTGAGCTCAATCTGAGCCGGATGGTGGGGCAGGGGAATGGCTGACAGGGACTGCGTCCGGATCGGAGGAGGGCAGGGCTTCTGGGGAGACGACCTGGACGCCCCGCGTCGCCTGGTGGAGGGGGGTCCCCTGGACTACCTCATGCTGGACTACCTGGCGGAGGTGACCATGTCCATCCTCCGGAAGCTTCACGATCGCGATCCCTCGGCCGGGTATGCCCGCGACTTCGTCGGCCTCATGGCGGAGATCTACCCGGCCTGCGTAGAGCGTGGCATCAAGGTGGTGGCCAACGCCGGCGGTGTGCACCCCTACGGGTGTGCGGAGGCCCTCGAGGAGGCGGCTCGGTCCGTGGGTCTTGGGGGAAGGACACGCATCGGCGTGGTGAGCGGAGACGACCTCATGGGGCGCCTGGACGAGCTCCTGGAGCAGGGGCATCCCCTGTCGAACATGGAGACGGGCGCTCCACTGGCGTCGATCCGGGACCGGGTCCGCAGCGCCAACGCGTACCTGGGCGCAGGGCCCATCGTCGAGGCTCTGGCTGCCGGGGCCGATGTCGTCGTGACCGGGAGGGTGGCAGATCCGGCCCTGGCGGCAGCTCCCCTCATCCACGAGTTCGGCTGGGCCTTCGACGATCACGACCGCGTCGCGGCGGCGATCCTGGCGGGGCACGTGGTGGAGTGCGGAGCCCAGTCCAGCGGCGGCAACTGCATGGCGGAGTGGTGGAGCATTCCCCACCGGGACATCATCGGCTTCCCCGTCGTGGAGGTGGAGCCGTCGGGCTCATTCACGGTGACGAAGCATCCGAACACCGGGGGGCGCGTGGACCGGGCGTCGGTCGTGGAGCAGATCGTCTAAGAGATCGGGGACCCGACGCGGGTGCTCACCCCGGACGTCACCGCCGACTTCACCACGATCCGGCTCACCGAGGAGGGGCATGAC
>JBDHGI010000056.1:0-20491 GCA_039589955.1 Gemmatimonadota bacterium
CCAGGTTACGGCCGACGTGGTGCGGAACGTCCTCAGAGACCGGCCCGAGCTCGTGATCGCGCTGGGTGACAACGTCGCATGGGCGACCTCACGGAACGAGCCCCAGGCCAACGCGCTGGGAGCGGAGCGCGCCTACGGCATGTACCGGACGCTCACCGGCCCGCTCACCATGTCCTGTCCCCACTTCGGCCTGATCGGCAATTGGGAGGGAGAGTCCGGGAAGTTCCCGGATGAATCGCTCGGGATCGTGCGGGCGGTGCGACACCGCTTCACTCCCAATCCCACCCCCGACACCTATCCGTGGGGCGGCGGGCCCGATGAGGACTATTACGCGTTCGACTGGGGGCCCGCCCTGTACATCGTGCTGAACGTCCAGGGCTACACCAGGCCCAGCGCCGCCCAACCCAGCCTCCGGGATGACGTGACGAACGTCGACGACTGGACGCTGGGTCCCGCCCAGATGTCTTGGTTCGAGCGCACGCTGTCGGCCTCGGACCATCCGTTCAAGTTCGTGTGCATCCACCACGTCGTGGGTGGAGACGCGGCCAACGAGAGTGAAACGCTCTACGGGCGCGGAGGCGCACGGGCCGTGGATACGGGCGAGCAGGTTCGGATCCACGAGCTGATGCGGGAGCACGGCGTTCAGATCTTCTTCTACGGCCACGACCACGTGTTCGTGGACGACGTGGTGGACGACATCCACTACGCGCTTCCCGGCAGCTTCGGAGCTCCCTGGAAGTTCGGTCGGGACATCACCGGGTATGGTCGATTCTGGACCGACTCGGGGCACGCCCGCCTCACCGTCAGGCCCGACGAGGCCGTGGTGGAATACCTGAACCTGGCCGGTCAGGTCATTCACCTCTTCTCGGTCAGGCCGGGCTAGGTCAGAAGGGGAGCCCGTCGTCCTCGTCGCTGTCCGAGGGCGGCTCCGGGAAAGGCTCGGCGGGATCGGAGGGCGGGGGCCCGCCCCCATGGCCTTCGTCCCGGGCCACCTTCCACGCCTTCACGTCGGTGTACCACCGGCCGTTGTACTCCCGGCTCTGGATATCGATGTGGGCGGTGAGGCGCTCGCCCTGCTGCACCGCGAACTGGTCGATGTTGTCGCCCCACACGACGATGCACACCTGTTTTGGGTAGCTCCCCTCGGTCTCCAGGATGAACTCCTGCTTCCGCCAGGGGCCGTTGCGGCCCTCTCCGGACTGCTCGGGCAGGACGTCGTTGACGGTGCCGGTTATGGCGAGGTCCATGGTGCCTCTCCAGGCTGCGGGATCCGGGGCAGGAAAGGTAGAAGAGCCGGCCTCCTTGCCTATACATAGTACTTCCATGTATACTACCTCTATGTATCTACGGAACCGCATCCGACGTCCGGGATGTCGGGAGCCATGAACATCGGTAAGGACCTGGTCGCCGCCTCCGCCACGCCCCTGGTGCTGGCCATCCTCAGTGAGGGCGAAAGCTACGGCTACGCCATCATCAAGCGCGTCGACGAGCTCTCCGGCGGAGAGCTGCGATGGACCGACGGCATGCTCTACCCGGTGCTGCACCGCCTGGAGAGGAACGGCTTCGTGGAGGCCCAGTGGGGGAAGTCGGAGTCGGGGAGGCGGCGCAAGTACTACCGGCTCACCGATCGAGGTTCGTCGGAGCTGACGAGCCAGCGGCGGCAGTGGAAGGTCGTGAACGACGCACTGCGCGCGACCCCGTTCCATTGGTTCGCAGGTCTCGGCCTGGTGACCGCTCGGTCAGGAAGCATGGAGGCGTAAAGTGCTCGAGGAACGCATCGCGGAATGGCGGTCCTACGTGCGGCGAAGGCAGGCCATCGCCACGGCCGACGCCGAGGAGCTGGAGGACCACCTGCGGAGCCAGGTGGGTGAGCTCCGTGAGGCGGGGCTCGACGACGAGGAAGCCTTCCTCATCGCTGTGAAGCGCATCGGCGATCTCGACACTCTCTCACGGGAGTTCGCGCGGGAGTATTCCGAGCGGCTCTGGAAGCGGCTCGTAGTGGAGCCGTCCGCTGACGAGGGTGCCGGTGGCTGGAGCAAGGTGGGTATGGTGGCGCTGGGTTTGGCCGTGGCCGCCGGCGCCGCCGTCAAGCTGCCCGAGCTCTTCGGCGTGCACCTGGAGGACGGTGGCCCTCTCGCCGAGTCCTTCTACATCCGCCACGTGAGCTTCTTCGTGCTCCCGTTCCTGGCGGTCTTCTTCGCCTGGAAGCGGGCGCTCCGGCCGGCGGGACGCTGGTGGCTGGCCGCACCCTTCGTCGCCGGACTCCTCGCCATCGACCTCATCCCCTTCACCCGACTGGGACACACCGAGTTGCTGGCGGCGATGCACCTGCCCATGGCTCTGTGGCTGTGGGTGGGTTACGCCTACGCCGGCGGGCAGTGGCGAGACCACCACCAGCGCATGAACTACATCCGCTTCTCCGGGGAGGCGTTCATCTACTACGCCCTCATCGCCGCCGGCGGTGGCGTTCTGATGGGGATCACCATGTTCATCTTCGGCGCCATCGGCATCGACGCGGAGCGGCTCGTGGGATTGTGGGTGATGCCCTGTGGCGCCGCCGGCGCGGTGATCGTAGCTGCCTGGCTGGTGGAGGCGAAGCAGAGCGTGATCGAGAACATGGCCCCGGTGCTCACGATGATCTTCACGCCGCTCTTCACGCTCCTGCTCCTGGCGTTCCTGGGCACCATGTTGATGACGGGAAGCGGCATCGGAGTCGAGCGCGAGGTGCTCATCGGCTTCGACCTCATGCTGGTCGTGGTGGTGGGCCTCCTGCTCTACGCCATCTCGGCGCGGGATGCGCAGGCGAAGCCCGGGTTCTTCGACGCCCTCCAGCTGGTCCTGGTGGTGTGCGCCCTCCTGGTGGACGTGCTCGCCCTGTGGGCCATCGCGGCCCGCATCACCGAGTTCGGGTTCAGCCCGAACAGGGTCGCCGCCCTGGGCGAGAACATCATTCTGCTGGTGAACCTGGCCTGGTCGGCGGTGCTCTACGCGCGGTTCATCCGGGGACGCGCCGGGTTCACGGCGCTGGAGCGCTGGCAGACCGGCTACCTTCCGGTCTACTTCGTGTGGATGTGGGTGGTGGTTGTCATCTTCCCGCTGGTGTTCCGGTTCCAATAGTAGTCGGGCCCTGGCGGATTGCAGCGTTCATTGGCGGGCCCAGGGACCGCTTGCGCGCTGAGCGTCCCGTTCACCAACGCATCGGTAGGTAGTTCCACGTGACCAGGAACGAGACCTGCAGGACGAATGCCACTGCCAGGAGCGAATAGACGACGCGTCGCGCCGTGCCCCACCAGGTCCTCTTCCAAGCCGAGGGGACCGCCAGGACTAGCGCTGCGGACAGGGCAGCGTGCACCCAGGGGATCCAGGTCATGGACGTCAGCGAGTCGGGCATGCCGAAGAACATCTCGCCGGATTCGAAGAGCCGGCTGCTCCTGGCCACGAATCCCATGGCGAACCACGCGAAGAGCGCCGCGGCGGTGGCCGTGCCCAGCGTGACGAAGAGGGACACCGCGCTGAACGGGAGCGCCTCGCTGCCTCCGCGGCGTCGGAGAAAGGCCCCGCCGCCCGCCATGACGGGCCACGCCAAGAACATTACCAGGGCCGGCAGCGCCAGGAGCCAGGACACGGATTCATTCAGGAAACGCGGCGAGGTGAGGGTGTCGTGCCGCTCGTAGGCGGCGGGCAGCGACGCACCGTACACGTCGCTGGCCCGGAACATGTATTCCTGACCATTTCGGGACCCGAAGGCGATGAGCCTCTCGCCGCCCACCGCCCGGTAGAGCCCCTCGTCGACCTGCAGATACCGCTCCGCTCGGCGTCCGGCGTACACCAGCAGCGAGTCTCCGCGGGCGCGCACCCGGATGGTGTTGTGGAAGAGTTGGGGGAGGCGCTCGATGGTGTCGTGCGAGTAGCGCGTGAGCTCGTAGGCGCCCGCCCGGGAGTTCGGGTCCTCGGATCGCCGGTGCGGTGGATCGGGAAGCTCGGGCTCGCCCAGGGTGCCTGCGAGGATGAGATCACGGAGTTCGCCGCCAAAAGCCTCGTCCCCGCCGTTCGCGGCGAAGAAGAAGCCCATGCTCGCTTCGGGCACCACCAACAGGAGGGACCAGTAACCTGGCACCGACCCCGAGTGGGCCAGGACTCTACGACCACCGTGGGTCTGATTGAAGAAGCCGTAGGACATCCCGGGGATTCGCGCATCGTGGGTGAAGCGCGGAGGCAGCAGGTCCTCGAGGCCGGCCGTCCCGTCCCGTCCCCCTAGAATCGCCTCGATGAAGCGACTCATGTCCGCCGCGGTGGAGAACGCCAACCCCGCCGGGTACGCGTTGGAATAGAGGTGGGGCAGCTCGGTGCACCCGGACTCGGTGCAGCTGAGGGGCACCGCGGCTCCGGACGGAATCTCTTCGCCGGCGGTGAGGAAGCGCGTGTCCGTCATGCCCAGCGGGCCGAACAGGCTCGTCTCCGCGACCTCGGCGAAGGGCCGGCCTGCCGCGCGCTCCGCCGCGTAGGCGGCGAGGGACATACCGTGGTTCGAGTAGCTCACCACCGATCCCACGGGCCAACCGCGAGCGGGCATGCGCTCCGCCAGGTACCCCCCCAGCGGCCGCATGTCGGCCGAGGTCCTGGCCCCGTACCCTATGATGCGCTCGTCGAAACCCGCCGTATGCGTCAGGAGGTCGTGCAACGTAACGGGTCCTGTGAAGGGTCCGTCGAAGGGCACGTCGACGGCTCCGGCGAGGTCGGCGTGAAGGTCAAGGCGTCCGGCCTGCGCCTCCGAGACCACCGTGGCGGCGACCAGCACCTTGGCCGTCGAGGCGAGCCGGAAGGGTGTGGTCGGGTTCACCTGCCGGCGACGGGCCGGGTCCCCGGATCCGAACCCTGCCAGCACGGTGGTTTCGGCCGTGACGATGGCCAGTGCCAGTCCCGGCACCGCGTGCTCTTCCATCAGGCGCGCGATGGCGGAGTCGGCGACCTGCCCCTGCGCCCCCCGTGGGAGCACGGTCGTCGCGGCAAACGCGGCGACGACGGTAGCGGCGACGCGAAGCGCTCGGCGGATCATTGCCCACCTCCCGTCAGATACCTTGTGGCCGAGCGAACCAGATGGTCCACCAACCCGGCCCTATCCAGGTCCACGGGGTAGGCGGCCAGCGAGCCTCGTAGCACGGCGTCGCGGGCCGCGGCGGAGGCGATGAAGATGGCGAGGTTCACCGCCGTGGCCGGGTCGTCGTGACCGATCTGATCACGATGCTCCGCCATCAGGCGGCGGATACGTCCGTGCACGTGGGCGTTGAAGGCCGCGGCGCGCTCGCGGAAGCCAGCCAGGTCGTCGGCCTCAGCGTGGCGCATGGCCTGCAGCAGTGCTTGGCGATGCACCGCGAACTGGTCCACCATGACGGTGATGAACTTCCTGAAGATGTCCTCGACACTCCCACCGCTGCCGTCGGGAACGGCGCGGTCGAAGGCAGTCTGGCAGGCGTCGAGGAAGTCCATGTCCGCCAAGTGGAGGAGGGCACTCTTGCCCCGGAAGCGAGCGTAGAAGCCCCCCACGGACACGCCGGCCCTGCGGGCCACCTCGCCCACCCTTATCTCCGCGTAGGAACGCTCTGCCAAGAGCTCCCGAGCAGCTCGGGCGAGGGCCGTCTCGCGTCGCTTGCTCCGTCCCTGCACCGGGGACTTCCTCCACCCTCCTCCGTCGACTTCCCTTGGTTTTGCAGTCATGATCCCTAATACGAATACGATTCGTATTTGGTTTCAGGGCTGACTCGGTCTCGATCCGACTCCCTCGCGCTCGGCCTCCCCCTTCCCGTAGAATCCCCTCCCGGGCTCCGGTCCGGACTCGGCTCCGTCTTTCGACCCGCGAGGTACTCCCATGCGCGCCTCCCACCTGACAGCGATCCGGTCGATCCTGCTCGCTGCCGTCACCGCGGCGACCCTCACGCCCCCGGCCGGTGCTCAATCACCCTCCCAGGATCCCGAGGTGCAAGCCCAGATCAGGCTCTTCTCGGCTTGGCTCGAAGGTCAAATCGAGATCCGTGGGCTACCCGGCGTCGTCGTCGGCGTCGTCGCCGGCGATGACCTGGTGTGGGCCAAGGGCTTCGGGCATGCGGACGTGGCGGCGGACGAGCCCATGGAGACCGATACTCGGTTCCGGATGGCATCCCACAGCAAGCTCTTCACCGCGACCGCGATCATGCAGCTTCGGGAGCAGGGCAAGCTGCGGCTCGACGATCCGGTCACCGACTACCTGCCTTGGTTCACATTCAAGGGCGCCGCTCCCGAGGATCCACCCGTCACCATCGAACACTTGCTCACGCACAGCTCCGGGTTACCCCGGGAGGCCGGTCCGCACTGGACCGACTGGGACTTCCCCACCTCGGATGAGGTCCGCGAGCTGATGCCCCATCGCCAGGCGCCCTTTTCGCCCGAGGTCCGTTGGAAGTACTCGAACCTCGCGTACACCATCGCGGGGATGGTCATCGAGGAGGTCAGCGGGCTGAGCTGGGCCGACTACCTGCAGCAGAACATCTTCGAGCCGCTGGGAATGAGCTCTTCGAGCGTGGATCTGCCGAACGAGAGAATGGCTACGGGCTACGGCCGTCGCATGCCCGATGGCTCTCGAGAGGTAGTTCCGTTCGTCGACGCACGCGGTATGGCGGCGGCCACCGGACTCACGTCGACGGTCGAAGACATGGCCCGTTTCGTTTCCGCCCAGTTCCGGAAGGGAGCCCGGGGCGGTGACCGGCTGCTCAGCACCGCGTCGCTTCGGGAGATGCATCGTGTGCGCATGCTCGAAACCACGTGGACGCGGGGTCAGGGTATCGGATTCAGCGTACAACGAATCGACGGCAACCTCTACGTCGGGCACGGCGGTGGATATCCGGGCTACACGACGAACACGAGCATCCAGCTCGACTCGAAGGTCGGTGTCATCGTCCTGACCAACACCAATGACTCGAACCCGTCTCAGATCGCCGGGGAGCTCATGAGCACGGTAGGCGAGGCGGTTGCCGCCGCGACCGCGGTGGAGCCGGAGGTCGTCGCGTGGGATCCCGCATGGGAACGTTTCGCCGGCGTATACAGGAGCCGTTGGGGCGAGACCCAGGTCCTCGTGATGAACGAGCGGCTGGTGACGATGAATCCGTGGTCGACGAGCATCGGAGAGCCGACGGAGCTCGAGCCGATCGGTGACGGGACATTCCGCATGGTGGCTCCCACCGGCGGTGGCGCCGTCGGCGAGATCGTCCGGTTCGTCGAGGAGGATGGCGAGGTGGTCCGGATGGTCACGGGGGATTCGTATTCGGTACGGGTGCGGTAGAAGCGGGCCGCGGAACCTCGTGCGCTGAGCCGCTAAAGCATGGCCATCCTCCGCGTTCAGCACATCGGCGTCGTCGTTCGCGACCTTGAGGACGCGTGCGCTCGCTTCGAGCGGACGCTCGGGCTGAAGGCGCGAGATTTCCGGGACGATCAGGGCAAAGGGATGCAGCTGGACGCACGCCTCCTGCTCGGGAACGAGTGCTGGCTGCACCTCGTCGAGAACTGGAACCCCGAGTCGCGCGTCTTTCGCTTCCTGGAGGAGCGGGGAGAAGGTCTTGAGCACATCGCTCTCGAGACCGACGACATCGAGGCAGACGTCGCGCACCTGAGAGAGATCGGTATTCCCGTGTGGGAGGACCGTATCCTCGACGCGAACGACGGCTACGAGGCCTTCGTCTATCCGGACCAACTGCCGGGGCTGACCATCGAGCTCATCCAGTCGCACGATCGCAGCTGGTACTACCCGGCCGAGGCTGTCGGCGAGCCGATCAGCGACACGATGCAACTCGAGCGCCTGCAGCACATCGGACTCGTGGTCCGTGACCTGGAGGACGCGTGCGGTCGGTTCGAGCGGCTCTTCGGACTCGTCGCCCAAGACTTCCGCAGCGACCAGGGCAAGGGCATGCAGCTCGATGCACGTATCCTCTTTCCGAATCGGTGTTGGCTGCACCTCGTGCAGAACTGGGACCCGCAGTCGCGTGTGAATCGCTGTCTGAACAACAGGGGAGAAGGGCTCGACCACATCGCGATTCGCTCGTGCGACGTGGAGCACGACGTCTCCAGACTGCGCCGGGACGGTATCCCGTTCTTCGAGGACACGGTGTTCGACGCGAACGACGGTTACGAGGCGTTCGTCTACCCGGATCAACTACCGGGGATGACGGTCGAGCTCATCCAGCCGCACGCGCACAGCTGGACGTACCCGGATCCCGGCGTGGATCCGGCCTGACCCATGTCCTCTGAGGTCCCGTGTACAACCTGACCGGCAAGCTCGGCGTGAGACGCGTGAGCGAGGCGTCTCTTCGCTCGTTCGTGTGGGGCTTCCTTCGGGCCCTCGGGGCCAGTGAGGACGAGGCTCGCATCAACGCGGACGGCTTGGCCACCGCCTCGCTCTGGTGGCACCCCGGTCAGGGCCAGGGCCTCGAGAAGCTGTTCCGCTATGCACGCCGCATGCGCAACGGAGGCATTGTGCCGGACGCGCCCATGAGGTGGATCCGCGAGCGTACCGCGACGGCACTACTCGATGCCGCCAAAGGCCTCGGATACGTGTCGGCGTGGCGGGCCATGAACCGAGCCGTGGAGATGGCCCAGACCAGCGGCATCGCCATGGTGGCCGTGTGCCACAGCAATCACTTCGGCATCGCGGGCTACCACGCGAAGTGCGCAGCCGATCGAGGACTGATCGGGATCGCCATGACCAACGCCGGAGCGGAGATGGCACCGTGGGGCTCCGCGAAGCCCGTGCTCGGCACCAACCCGTGGGGCGTGGCCGTGCCCCGTCCCTCGCGTCCCCCGATCGTGCTCGACATGGCACTGACCCAGTCCGGCAAAGGGATGATGCGCTGGTTCCAGCGCGAGGGGCTCACGATTCCGGACACGTGGGCACTAACGCCGAACGGGGAGCGCACGACCGATCCGGAGGCGGCGATGGGCGGCCCGCTCCTGCCCGTCGGCGGCTACAAGGGGTACGGATTGAGCTTGATCACCGACGTGCTCACGGGAGTCCTGACCGGCTCGCTCTTCGGGGCCCAGGTATTCCAGGACGACAAGCACTTCGACGTCGGACATTCGCTGATCGCCGTCGACATCGGGGCGTTCACGGACCGAGCGGACTTCGACGAGCGGCTGGAGGCGCTCGTGCGCGACCTGGTGACTGCTCCACCCATCGACCCGGCTCGTCCGGTGCAGCTGCCCGGCGAGGCGGAGCAACGCCGGGCCGGGGAAAGACGGAAGATCGGGATTCCGGTCGATCGCGGTACCTTCGACGGATTGAGGGAGCTGGCATCCGAGGTGGGTGCGCCCTTCACGCTCGAGGTCGTCGGGGAGCGCTGAGGGGAGCTCACTCCGAGCCCGGGGCGTTTCGCGGCCGGGGCAGGACGGCGAGCAGGGCCGGCAACGATCGGAAGACCGACCGTGTTACGAGGAGCTGAACAATGACGCAGGCGTTCGAGGTGGGCACGGTTCAGGCCGATCCGGGGAGCACGGCCCGCGGTGCGATCCTGACGGGGCGCGGCGCGGACGGGCGACCGCGCGAGATTCCTGTGCTCGTGTGTCACGGAGAGGATGAAGGCCCCGTGCTCTGGATCAACGGCGCCACGCACGGCGACGAGCCGGAGGGCGCCTTCTCGATCTTCCGGCTCTTCGAGGATCTCGACCCCTCGGCCGTGTCGGGCACGGTTGTCGGCGTACCCGCGATGAACGTGCCCGCGTTCGAGGCCGGCAAGCGGGGCGACCCGCTCGACACGTTCTCGTACGACATGAACCGCCTGTACCCGGGGCGCCCCGACGGCTACCCGACCGAGCGGGCCGCGTGGGCGCACTGGGAGGCCATGAAGGACCGGTGCGACCTGCAGATCGCCATCCACTCGGGCGGTGAGCACTCCTATCTCGCGCACATGATCTTCGCCGCCGACAACCCCCCGAGCCTCGAGCTCGCCGCGGCCATGGGCCCACACTGGGATCTGGTGTTTCGTAGCGGCGTGGGTGGGAACAACCCGGCGTCGAAGATGGCGGAGCTCGGCAAGGCCGGGATCACCGTCGAGCTCGGCGGCAACTGTCGGACCCTGACCGGGGACTTCCACGCCGTCTCGGAGGACTTGGCCGAGGGATACAGGAACGTGATGCGCTACTACGGCATGATCGAGGGTGAGGCGTCCTTCGCCACGGAGTGGCGAATGGGCCATCAGCAGGCGCTTCTCGCCCCGGCGTCCGGGATGTGGGTGGGGAACGCCGAGTTGGAGTTCGAGAAGCTGATCGAGCAGGGAACCCCGCTCGGTCGGGTCTACGACCTGTACGGCGACGTGCGGGCCGAGCTGGTGGCGCCGGTCGAGGGGGTCGTGTTCGGGCTACGCTCCCGCCCCTCCGTGCTGGAGGGGGAGTGGTGCTGCTTCTACGGCGTCATCGACGAGGTGCGAGACGACCTGGTCCCAGACCCGCCACGAAGGCGCGCATACGGCCCATCGCCTCCCGGATCTGGGTCTCGGGCGCGAGGAGCGAGACGCGCACCCAGCTCCTCCAGCGATCCCCGAACGAATCACCCGGGAACATGAGCACGCCGGCTTCGTCCAGGAGTCGGTAGCAGAACTCCTTCGCCCCGACCCCGAAGCGGCTCACGTCCGCCCACATGAAGAGGCCACCTCCCTGCGGCCCGTGCGGGATGGCCATGTCCTCGAACGCGTCGAGCAGAACGCGGCGGCGACGCTCGTACAGGGCAAGGAAGTCGGGGCGGGGGTCGTGCTCGACCTCCAGAGCCGCGAGCGCCGCGGTCTGGGAGAGGAGCGGGCAGGACCCCGAGGTCGTCTCCTTGATCGCGATCACGGCCTCGATGAAGTCCGGCGGCCCCACGAGGTAGCCCACCCGGAATCCGGTCATCGCGTAGGACTTGGAGAAGCCGGACAGCAGGACAGAACGGTCCCGAGCGCCGGCGACCGCAAGGAAGGACAGGAAGGGCTTCCCGTCGAAGACAAGGTCTTCGTAGATCTCGTCCGCCAGAACGACGAGTGCGAGGTCGCTGGCCGCCCGGGCGACGTCGCGCACCCCGTCGGCGCCCACGCACGCGCCTGTGGGATTAGAAGGGTTCACGAAGACGAGCAGCTTGGCGTCCGCGGCGTGTGCGCGCACGGCGTCGCCGCTCAGCTCGAACGGCTCGTCCCCACCGGTGGGAATGGAGACGATCTCGCCTCCTGCCGCCCCGATCGCCTGGTCGTACGACGTGTAGCGGGGATCGGGACAGGCAACGCGGTCGCCGGGATCCACGAGTGCGAGCATCGCTAGAAACAGACCCTCCTGAGCGCCGTTCGTGATGGCGATCTCGCGATCAGGGTCAGCGTCTACACCGCGCTCGCGGCGCAGTCGGTCGGCGATGGCCCGCCGGAGCTCCCCGAGGCCACGAAGCCGGTCACCGGGGGTGGTCCGTGCAGCCGATGTGGCCTGGAGCCGCTTCACGGCGCCCTCGACGATCGGGGCCGGAGTGTGGAGGTCGGGGTCGCCACGGCCGAGCGAGATGACGTCGTCACGCGTACGCGCCAGATCCATGAGGTCGTAGCGCAGCGCAGTCGCCTGCTCTCCAGAGCGGACGGCCCCCTCGCCGGAGCGGCTGGAGGACTTGTCGGGGCCTCCGCCGGCTTTCGCCGCTGACTCGCCCCGTCCGTTCACTCGTGCACCCCCAACGCCCACAGGGCGGCCCGCTGCGAGGGGCCCGGAGAGCAGATGGACGAGGCCTGCTTCCACTTGGTGATGTCCTGGAGCACGCCGGGCTCCGCCGCGACGAAGCCGAGGGAGAAGGGCGTCATCTCGGCGAGGCCGTCCAGGGTGCCGACGATGATGTCGGCGGTGACGAGGGTGAGCGGCTCGTCCAGGAAGAGGGCTGCACCGACGGCACAGATGTGGGGCACCGAAACCCCGTCATCGTCCCCGGGGGTAGCGGGCGGTCCCGTATCGACCTCACGGTACCGGGCGACCGTAGCGGGCGGGGGTGTCGCCGTGCCTTCGTCGACCTGGACCCCCATCCAGTCGAGCAACGCCCAGTGCCGGCTGCCGACGGCGCCCAGGAGCGCGCCCCCCGGGTAGACTCCGAGACCGAGCAGCGTGACGAAGAGCGATTCGCCCTCGCTCGCGGTGATCAGCACCGACTCCACTCCGCGCGAGGGGAGTCCGTGCTTCGCCAGGCGACCATCGACTCGCTGACGGAGCTCCACCATGCCCGGGCGCGCGGGATAGTGCGTCTCGCCGCCGAGCAGACGACGGCGCAGCTCCTCGACGAGGGCCGCTGCCGGCTCGCGTGAGGGCTCGTCTGCGGCGGTTGCGCCGCGCAGGCCGTGCCCCGCCCTCGGGGCTCCGGCCGGCGCCCGCAAGCGCTCGAGCGCCGCCAACGCGCGCCCCGACAGGGAACGCTCGACCGCTGTTCCCGGACTCTGTTCGCTCATTCCACTCCTCGCGGCACGCGCTCCGCGAAATCAGCGATCCGCGCCAGCGTCCCGGCGGCACCCAGCTCCTCGACCGCACGGGTCAACGTCAGCGCGTCGAAACGAAAGCCACTCACCTCGCCGCGCAAGCCGGCGAGGAAGACGAACGCCGGGGCCAGAGTCACGGGGTCGGACCACTCGGCGCGGCGCTCGGGCGATACCCGCGCCGCATCGGCCCGCGTGAGGGACGTCGGCTTGATCCGGAGGCCGGGCGTCACCGTGTTCGCGCTCACCGAGGTGCCGTCCAGCTCCAGGGCGAGGCAGCGCGTGAAGGCCTCGATCCCGAACTTCGAGGCACAGTATGCGGCCTGCCCGGCAAAGGCGTGGTTGCCTGCGCGGGAAGATACGTTGATCACCGACCCGCCCTCGCGCACAAGAGCCGGCAGAAGGTCGCGGGTGAGGAGGACGGGGGCGGTGAGATTCACTGAGAGCACGCGCTCCCAGTGTTCCGTCTCGACCTCCGCCACGACGAAGCGCTCGAGGACAGCGGCGTTGTTCACGACGACGCGCAGGTCGCGCTCGTCCGCCAATAGCTCCGTGGCCAGAGCAGAACGCTGCTCCGCGTCGGCGAGGTCGACCACACGGGCTTGGACAGTGCCCCCGAGCTCGCGCACCTCGTCGGCCGCCTCGTGCAGCTCGGCCTCCAGCTCCGCAGCCATCCAGACACGCGCTCCCGCGCCGGCGAGCGCCTTCGCGACACCGAGGCCCAGGCCTCGGCCGCTACCGGTCACGAGCGCGGCTACGCCCTTCAAAGAGGCGAGCGCGGTCCCGAGGCTTTCAGCCGTTCGACGACCCTCGGCCCCGACGGCCGCTCGTGCCGGACGGCGCTCGGAGCCAGCGCCCGGGCTGGTCATCCGAGGAGCGCCTGGACGGCGTATGCGCAGGCGAAGCCGAGGTAGTTGCCGAGCGCGTAGCCGAAGATGCCCACGATCACGGCCGGAGCGACGAGCTTGTGCCACTTCATCGCCATGCCGATCGCGAGCGCTGAGCCGGGTCCACCGATGGCGGCCTGGCTGGCGATCGAGACCGTGGGGAGATCGACCTTCGTCAGCCAGCCGATGCCGTAGGTCACGATCACGTGGATGGCGATGATGACGATCATGAAGCTGAAGATGGGGAGCCCGGCCTCGGCCACCTCAGCGAGCACGGACGCGGCTCCGAGCACGATGAAGAAGATGTGCAGCGCGAAGTACGACAGCACCTCCGCGCCCCGGAGCCGGCGCACCCACCGAAGCTGAGCCACGACGAGGGCGAGCGTCGTGAGCCACAGGACCTCGGGAATGCCCGAAAAGACCTCGATCTCTCGTAGACGGCGGGCGCACCACAGGGCAAGGAGGGGTAGGGCCCCCAAGACCGCGAGATCGGTGATGCTCACCTCGGAGTCAGTCCAGCGACGCCGCATCACCTCCTCTTCGTCGGCCGGCCGCTCGGAGGGAGACTCCGCGGCCGTGGCTGCACCTCCCTTCGCGCCCGTTCCGGTCGCCCCATCGCCCGCAGGCGTGTGGCTCCCGTCCTCGCCCACCTCCGGCATGGTGAGGAGAGGGCTCGGGCCCGCCCGCCGCAGGAACGTGGCGCCCAGCACCCCAACGAGCCCGACCTGAGCCAGCAGGTACGGCACCGTGGATAGGTTGTCCGCCACCGCGGCCGCCGCGAAGGTGCTGGCGTCGATCCCGAGGCCCTGGCCTACGGCTGCGAAATTCATGCCCCCACCCGCAAACGCCCCCGAGAAGGCTCCGGCGAGCCTCCACGTCTCGGGTCCAACCCAACCCGCCATCGTCGCCCCGGCTGCCAGCCCGCCGACGAAGCTGCCGAAGCAGGCGGCGCCGTAGGCGACGAGCATTGGACGACCCGCGCTGGTCAGCTCGCGCATGTCGGTGCCCATGATCACCAGGACGATCGCGTAGGGGATCGCATACGTGAACACCGCCTGGTGCGCAGGTCCCGTGTGCTCGATCACGCCCAGGTTGGCGAGCGCGATGCCCAGCAGCGTGCACACCACCGCCGAGCTGATCTTCTTGACCCACTCGAAGCGCTCCTCGAGCCAACGCGTGAACGCGACCACGAGCAGCATGAAGGCCAGGGCGAGGACCGGGTCGCGGATCATAGCCCCACCGCCTCCCGTCCCACGAGCCCCCTCGGCTCTGCGCCGTCGGCGAGTCGTACCAGGTTGTCCACGATGTCCTGGACCATGCCCCGCTGTCCCCCTCCGGTACCGCCGCCCACGTGCGGTGACAGGAGCACGTTCGGGCACCCGACGAGGACGTGGCCCGCTGGAAGCGGCTCTTCCACGAAGGCGTCGAGCGCGGCCCCCGCGATCACCCCTTCCCGCAGAGCCCGGGCGAGCGCTTCCTCGTCCACCAATCCGCCTCGTGCGGTGTTCACGAGGATCGCGTCGGCCTTCATGGCGGCGAGCGCGGCCTCGTCGATCATGGCCTCGGTCTCGTCCGTGTGCGGCGCGTGGAGGCTGACGACGTCACTCTCCGCCAGGAGCTCGTCGAGGGAGGCCGCGCGGACACCGGCCATGGCCCCGTGCTCCGCGGACAGCAACGTGGGCTTGTGGTAGATCACCTCCATATCGAAGGCCCGGGCACGGCGTGCGACCTCCAGGCCGATGTCGCCCAGGCCCACGAGGCCCAGCGTCTTCCCGTGAAGCTGCCGGAGCCCGTCGAGCTTCAGCCAATTGAACGCGATCTTCCGCTCGTGCGTGCGGATCGGCTCAAGTCCGAGCGCGACGTACGCTGCCCCCACGGTACCCGCGTGGCCCTCGACGAGCATGCGGTAAAGCCCCAGCATGAGGGCAATCGTCTGCTCCGCGACCGCGATCGCGCCCCTGTGAGGGAGGACCGAAACGGGGACCCCGGCGTCATCGGCCGCGGCCCAGTCGACAGCCCACGGCGCCCGACCTTGAACCTGCACGAGCCTCAGGCCGGGGGTGGCGACGAGGTCGGCTCCGATCCGCCTGCGGGCCGTCAAGAGAGCGTCTGCACCCGCGGCCAGCTCGCCCAACTCAGCATCCGCCGTGTCGCCGGCCCACGTGACACCAATGCCGACTTCGGCGAGCGCCTGGCCGAAGAGCCCGCGGATCCAGTCCGGAAGGGGCTGTAGATGGACGACGCGCACGGCGACTCCCGGTCGGGGCGGTTCAGCGGTGCGGGTCGAACACCCGTTCCACCCGACCCCAAGCGTCGAGGTGCGGCTCGGATTCGAGCATGGGCGCGTCTGCGATCTTCTGCAGCGGGCCCATGACGGAGATGATCATCCGATCGGGGTGCAGGTACTTTTGCGCGGTGGCGCGCACGTCCTCCGCGGTGACGGCCGCGACACGTGCGGGATAGTCCGCCGATCCGAGGTGATCCCCCTCGCGGAGCCATTCGATGGCATAGCTGCGTGTTGCGGCCACCCCAGTAGCGTAGCGCTCCGCGTACAACCCATCCACCAGGGCGCCCTTGGCGACGAACATCTCCGCCTCGTCTGGCAGTGTCTCGCGTATGGCGTCGAGCTCATGGAACGTCACATCCACGAGCAGACGCACTGCCTCGGGCCGCCCATAGGTTCGCATGGTGTAGCTCCCGGGGCCGTGCACTCCGGGCTCGAGGAACGAGCTGTTGTCGTTCGTCAGCCCCCGCTTCTCCCGCGACTCCCGAAAGAGGCGCGAGTCGAGGTGGTACGCGCCGAGGATATAGTCCATGACGTGCAGCGCGGCCTCGTCCTCCCGCGGCACGACCGGAAGCTCGTGCCCGATGATTACCCACCCCTGTAACTTGTCGGCCTGGGCTGTCACCACCTGCCGGGGCGCCGTCGTCTCGATGGGCTCGAACGTCACGGTCGCCGGTCGCGCTCCCCCTCTCCAGCCGTCAAACGCTCCCGTGACGTGCGCACGCATATCGGCCGCGTCGAGCGCTCCGGCTACCGCCAGAACGACGCTCGAAGGAACGAAATACCGGCGGTGGAACGCCGCGGCGCCCCCATTCCGCGCGGCATCCATTTGCGCGGACGACGCCGTGCGGCCAAAGGTGTGCCCCCGGTACAGACGACTCTCGAAAGCCGCGATGGCACCGGCGATCGACGTCTCCCAGTCGATACCGCCCTCCGCTTGCTGCGACGTCCGGCCGGCGCGGCTGAGCGACGACTCCTCGAATCGAGGCCCGCGGAGCGTGGCCGCGAACAGCTCGAAGGCGGCCGCGGCATCCTCCACAGGAACGTCGAGCGTGACCTCGGTCTCCTCACGCCCGGCGGTCACGGTGTAGACGGCGGCCATCGCATCGAGTCGCGACCGGAATTCCGAGGCGGGCATGGACGCGGGGCCGCGGCGGAGTGCATCCGCGACGACGTCTGTCTCTCCGGGCGCGCCGTGGGCGGACCCGGCGGCCACGAACGCCGTGAGCGTGAGCAGCGGAGCCCGCCAGTCCTCCGCCACGTAGGCGGTGAGCCCATTGTCGAGCTCGAGCCTCATCCCATCGGGGTCCGGGCGCTGAAACGCTGGATTCGGGAGCCCCATGTCGCGCGGGTGTGTCCAGTCTTGCGCACTCGCCGGGGCGCCGGCAAAGAGCAAACCCACCGCCGTGACCCGGGTCAGCCGAAGCACCCTTCGCGCCAACCCTCGACGCGCGCTCATCGGTCCTGCTCCGACACCGGCCGCGACGTGCGGGAACGTGCCACGCCGACCGAGCGGTTGTCGGGCACGAAGTACAGCGCTGCAACCCGGGCGATGTCGTCCGGCGTGGTTCGGTCGCGTGCATCCAGGAATTCGGGCAGCGTCTGCCATCGATCCATGGTCTGGAAGTGACCGATCTCGAAGGCGAGCGCACCGGCGTTCCGGGCGGTCCGATGCCAGGCGGTCCGAAGCGTCTTCTGCGCTCGGGCCACGCGGCCCGGCTCTGGAGGGCTCTTCAGGTCCAAGATAACCTGCTCCATCACCGCCTCTGCAGCATTGATCTGACCCTCGTCGGAGAGCACCACCTCGAAGTTGATGGTGGCGGGCACGCCGAAGCGAGAGGTGTGCACGACGCGTGTGTTCACGTTCACGATTCCACCGATGCCCTCGCTTCCTAGACGCTCGGAAAGGACGCCCGCCGCGACCTCGCTGAGCACGTCGATGACGGGTCGGTCGGGATGGCCGACGGCGGGGATCTGGTATCGGAACTCGACGCGTGGCTCAATCTGGTCGTTTCTGTAGATGAGCCGTCGCTCGGCGGCGGGGGGCGGCTCGACCGCAGGTGTGCGCGTCGGCTCCGGGGCACGCTCCATCCATCCGAAGTACTGTTCGACACGCGGGATCATGTCCTCGAGCGACACCCCGCCCACGAAGACCAGGGTCGTGTTGTTGACCACAAAGTACTCTTTGTACAGCGCCCGCTGCGACGTGCGCGTGTACTCGTAGAAGTCGGTGCTGTAGCCCTCGGGCCAGAATACGGGATGCACCACACCGGCCATCGCGTTCATCTGCTCGTAGTAGGGCGTCGACGCGTTATTGAGGTCTCCGAAGCGTTGCTCGACGAGGATCATCCTCTCCTGCTCGAATTCCCGAAAGACGGTGTTCGTCATCCGATCAGCCTCGATACGCAGGAAGAGGTCCACACGCTCGACCGGAAGCGTTATGTCGAATTTCATGTACTCCTGCTCGGTCGTCGCTGAGAGCCCCGTCCCCCCGAAGGCCTGGTACCAGCGCTTCATGGCGCCGCTTTCACGATACGCCGCCGCCTGGCGTTCGAGGTCCTCCAGCTCGGTGAGGAGCTCGACCATGCGCGGCGTGGCCTTGACGTGCCGATAGTCGTCCATGACCCCGCGCTGCCGGATCTCGTTGCGCGCCCGGTTCCTTTCCTCGATGAGTTCCTCCTCGACTTCCCACATACGATCGCGGATCGGGCGCTCGGCTTCCCAGTCGGAGGTGCCGAGGCTTGGAGTCCCCTTGAACATGATGTGTTCCTGGAAGTGCGCGGCACCAAGGAGGCCGGGCACTTCGTGGATCGCCCCCATGTCCGTGAAGATCCGGGCCACGACGCGCGGGTCACCGGGCCGTTCGAGCACGAGCAGGCGCAGGCCGTTGTCGAACACGTGCTCGCGAATGGGGAGGTCGTAGGCAGGCTGCGATTGTAGCAGGCCCGGAGAGCTCAGCAGGTAAAGAGCGGCCGCCAGAGCCCCGACAGTCATACGTGAAGGCGAGGGCCGAGGAAGAGACGAACACGTCATGGGAGCTCCATGGATATCAATCCGGGATCGGACGCCGTCGAAGAACCTAGGTCGCAGACCCCATCCAGCACAAAGAGAGGCCAGACCCACGCCCCGACCGGTAGCATCCCTCGCGACCTCGATTCCAACCTAACTAATCTGAGTTGCGTCCAATCTTCTGAACCCGGCCGGTTCGAGCCGGTACGAGCCCGTGGAGACACTCGTGGGAGACCGCAGCTTTCTCGGGGAATTCGAGCACCTGGTCCTGGCCGCCGCCATGCGGCTCGAGGAGCCGTACGGCGCCGCGCTGATCCGTGAGATCGAAGACACCACCGGCCGGAGCGTCCAAGCCGGGTCCCTCTACATCACGCTGGAACGTCTCGAAAGGAAGGGCCTGATCTCCCTGAGTGACGGAGCCGCCGTGCCCGGGCGAGGTGGCCGTGCGAAGCGCTACGCGCACGTCACCGAATCGGGCGTGGCGGCTCTGGCCGCCCATCGCGCGGCCCTGCTCAGAATCTGGGACGGACTCGAGGGCCGGTTGGGCGGATCATGAGGTCCCCGATCTCACGCGCGCTGTTGTGGGTTTTGCACGTCGCGCTCCCACCGTCGGTACGCCCCGGGATCGTCGGGGACCTGGAGGAGCTCCATCCTGAGCGGGTCCGGCAAAGAGGGCTTCTGTCGGCCGGGCTTTGGCTCTTTGGACAGGTGGTGGTGGCGACCGTGCGGTATGGACCGGAGCGATTGAAGGGCGCCATGCAATGGGGAGGTGGTGGAATGAGAGTGGGAGAGATGCTGCGAGGGAGCGTACGACAGGTGCGGAAGGCTCCGGGCTTCGCGGCGATTGTGGTGCTGATGGTGGCGCTGGGCGTGGGCGTCAACGTGACGGTCTTCGCGCTGGTCGACGGCGTGCTCCTCACGCCGCTGCCCTATCCCCGACCCGAGCGGATCGTCTCGGTCTCGGAGGACAATCCCAACATCCAGATCTCTGTGGGTTGGACGTCGATCCCAAACTTCCTCGACTGGCGCGAGCGTTCCACGTCGTTCGATGCGATGGCGCTCTTCAGGGGGCGCAGCGCCTCGGTGGAGACGGAAGGTGATCCGGAGTACGCGTACGGCGCCTTCGTCTCAGAGGGATTCTTCGACGTCTTCGGTGTGCAGCCGGCGCTCGGCCGCGGCTTCACGGCGGAGGAGACTCGTACCGGCGGCCCTCGAGTCGTCGTGCTGTCCCACGGACTCTGGGTGAGAGGATACGGTGGCGATCAGCAGATCGTCGGACGCACAGTCTCGGTGGACGGCCGGCCGCACACGGTGATCGGCGTGATGCCGGCGGGGTTCAATGGCCCCGGCGAGTGGATCGGCGCCGGAATCCAGCTGTCGTTGTGGCGCGCCCTGGCGATGGACGCCGGCGACGAGCGGGAGAATCGCTCGTATAGCGCCGTCGCACGCCTGTCCGACGGGGCGACGCTCACCGCGGCCCGCGACGAGGTCGAGGCGATCCACAGCCGGCTTCGCGAGGCCTATCCGGATGGCAACGGCGAATGGCGCTCGCAGATTCTGGAGTGGGAGGACCTCGTGGTGGGCGGCGCCCGCGCACCCCTCCTCATCCTGCTCGGAACCATGGTGCTCGTGCTCGTCATCGCCTGCGCCAACGTGGCGGGCCTCACCACGACGCGGATCCTCGCACGGAGGATCGAGATGGCGACCCGGGTCGCGCTCGGAGCGCATCGAGGAGCCATCGTGTCGCAGGTTCTGGCCGAGCTGTCGCTCTTGGTTGGACTGGGGGGCGTGAGCGGTGTTCTGGGCGCACAGTTCGCGCTCGCAGCGGTGAA
>JBDHGI010000057.1:0-20382 GCA_039589955.1 Gemmatimonadota bacterium
GGTCGGGATTGTTTTCCAGAAGCGGCGCGCTTTCTGTCCGAGTCAACCATGTCACGCCCCAGTCCGGATGCGCTTCCCTGGCTTCCCGTTCAGCCAATATCGGCCGGCGGTAGGCGTGTCCAGGCATCCGATCATGTTCATGAAGGTGGATTTTCCGCTCCCTGACGGACCCATGATGGACACGAACTCACCCACCCGGATCTCCAGGTCCACTCCACGCACGGCGTGCACCGTCTCCGCACCGAGAACGTAGTCCTTGACCAGACCCTCGGTACGAATGATGACGTCGTTCACAGCTCCCTCCCCAGGACGGCCTCGAGCTCGGCTCGGGCCAAGACGTAGTCGTAGCGGGCGACCACCACGTCGACGGACGCCTCCACCACCGAGATCTGGCTGGTGACCAACTCGAGGATCGTGGCGACGCCCACGCGGTACCGCTCACGAACCACCCGCAGGTCTTCCTCGGCCACGGCCAGTCCCTGCTCGGCGATCTGGATGGCGCGCTCCGCCGTGATGACGCTCTGCAGGGCGCCGTCCGCCTCCTGCCGAGCCGCGAGGCGGGCGTCGTCCTCCTGGAGAAGGGCCAGCCGCTGGGCGAACTGGGCCCGGTCCACCTGACCCTCACGGCTGAAGCCGTTGAAGATGGGGTAGCTGGCCCGAAAGCTCAGGCTCCAACTCGTGGAACCACCGGAGAGCGATCTCTCCTGGTTCGCCCAGTTGTACCCGCTGGAAACGCTCAAGGAGGGTAGATAGGCCGCCTTCGCGATGGAGACGTCCTTGGCGGCCGACGCTCGCGCCTCCGTGGCGGCGATGACCGACGGTGACTCGGCCTCGGCGATGACGAGGATCTCCTCCTCGGTCAGCCCCAGGGGCGTCGGGCTCAGGTCGCCTGGATCCGCCGGCGTCACCGGTCCCGACTCGCCGATCTGCCTCCCGAGGGCAAACTCGGCGGCCCTCGACGCGACCTCGGTGGTGAGTACGGCCTGCCGGGCGTTGATGAGCTCCAGGCGGGCCCGCAGGGTGTCGCTGGACGTGGCCGTTCCCACCTGCTGCCGCGTCCGGGTCATGGCGAGGCTCTCCTCGGCCTGTCTGACCCGCTCCCGGGAGACCTCCAGTAGGTCATTCTGTCGCAGCGCGGCGAAGAAGAGCTGCTTGGTCTGGAAGGTGACCTGGCTGCGCGTGTCTTCCCTCCTGGCCTCCGCCGCCCGGAAGTCGGATGCGGTCGCCGTGAGATTGGAGAACATGCGCCCCCCGTCGAACACTGTGATGCTCGCCGACAGTCCCGCGTTGTAGGAGTCCGCGCTCCCCTGCACGATCCGCTGCGTGGTGGGATCGAACTGGCTCTGGCTCCGTACGGACGCCCCCGAGCTCGCGCTGATCCCAGGAAGGAGCGCGCCCCACGCCTGGCGTCGGCTGGCCGCAGCGTTTCCCACCGATTGCTGCTGTTGCGCCATGGCCGGGCTCCGCTCGAGAGCCCGCTGGACAGCCTCGTCCAGGGTCACGCTCAACTGGCCGGCCAGTCCGTGAGCCGACAGAAGCACCGCCCCCGCCAGCACCGTCCCGGCACGGCAGGTCCGAAGGACCCGCTGCATTCTGGTCATGGATCTCAGTCCCGGTTCTCCCTCGATCCCCGTTCCGCCCTTCTCTTCTCGTACTCCGCAACGAGGGAGTCGTACGCCTCCGCCTGCTCGGCGGTCAGGACGCCCTTGATGGCACTACGTGTCTGCTCGATGAGCGCCTGATACCGCTGGTCGTACGCGTCCCGGAACTCTCCTTGAAGGGCCCTCAGTTCCCCCCGGTGCTCCCGCACGATGGACTCGATCTGGGCGAGCTGCGCTTCGCTGGCGCCCACCTGCTCGTACATGCGCGTCCGTCGGCCACGCTCCTCCCGGCGGGTGGTGTCAGCGACCTCGGCGGCCGGCTCGACAGCGGAGCGGTCCACCGCCATGCCCACGAGCAGGCCGGCGGAGAACACCACGGCCAGAACCACGGCCGTGGTCAGACGGGTGCGGGCGGTCCTCTCCATCTCCATCAAAAGCGCTCCATCGCGAAGGTCACCGCGTCATCCTCGGCCGCCTCGAGGGCTGCCGGGAAGATCTCTTCCTCGAGTCCCTCCGAGAGCAGCTCCTCGAGACCGATGGCCACATCGGTCGGGCCCGGCGGCCCCTGGAAGAGAAGCAGGGCGGCGGCCAGGGAAGCCGCGATCGCCGTCGGAACCAGAGCCCGGGACCACGCGGTCAAGACGTCACCCACCGTGAGATCCACCACCCGTCGGCGGCGAGCAAGCTCGCGAGCGGCGCTCTCGAGAACCCAGGCGCGGAACCGCAGCCAATAGTTGGCGTCTCGGGTCGCCGGATCCACCAGTCGTCCGAGCGCCGACGACAGCTCCATATCACGCCCGAGCTCGTCGGATGCGGTCGGCTCAAGCTCCTCGGGTCCACTCATGAGATGCTCCTCATTCCGTCCTCGTCCGATGACCCACCCAGGGCCGATCGGAGCGCCTTCCTCGCGAAATGGAGATGGGATCGGACGGTTCCGGACGGAATCCCGAGCCGGTCCGCGATCTCCCTGTGCTTCCATCCTTCCAGGTCATGGAGGAGGACGATCTCCCTCTGCACCTGCGGCAGATCCTCCAGAACCTCCTGCAACTGCTCGCTGAGCTCCGAGAGCTCGGTCTCCCGCTCCGGCGTCGGCGTCTTCGAGCTCGCGGCCACGGGAATGGGCTCGGTCTCCCTGAGCACCTCCCTGCGAACCAGGTTCCTCGACCTGTTCCGCACGATGGTCATGAGCCACCCGGCGAACTTCTCCGGATTCCGGCAATCATCCAATCGCTCCAGTGCCACGAGGAACGACTCCTGGGCCCCGTCCTCCGCGTCCTCGTGCCGCCCCGTGACCGAGTAGGCCACGGCGTATGCGGCGCGCTCGTAGCGCTGCACCAGCAAGCCGAAGGCGCGCTCGTCGCCCAGCCTCGCCCGCCTTACCAGCTCACCATCGCTGTACGCTGTGAGCCCACCTGAGGACACCGTATCCCCGCCCCGTGTTGAGTCCTGTCAGCCGCCCGTTCCGATCCGAACCACCCGGAGGAGCGGAAGGCTGAATACCCCCGCCAGAGTTTGGACGATCCCTCGCCGCGTTCCGTTAGGGCGCCCTACCGGGCCTGCGGCGCGCGGGGTCGTGCCCTCACATGGCAGCCACCCCCGGACGGCTGGCCGTCCGGGGGTGGGCAATCTACGCCGGGTGTGCCGCGGCGCTACGGAAGTCCCTTCCAGCGTCCGTACGGGAGCGTGGGTGTCGGTCGGACCTTTCCACCCCAGATGAACGCCGAGATACGAGGCCGGGCCGGTACGGGAGGGTGGCCCCGGTTGATGACGATGCCACGTAGCGGATCTTCAGCCCGCGGTTCCCGCTTCCCTTCCTCCCCCGTCTTCATCGTCCTTCTTCCTGTCCAGTGGATAGTATCCGCCACCCCTTGGGGATGGCCGTCGGATGTTTACCAGCATACTTCGTGCCGGAGGCCATCAGACATCGAAGGCCAGATAATCTAGCGGATTTCTTCCTCGAACGTGATGGTTCGCCGGCCAAGGCGGACCGGACCTTCCCGGGGAAGGACCCGCTACGACGATCCGCGGCGACGCTTGGAGGACGACTCGGGAAAAAGCTCCTTCCGTTCGGAGGGATCCCTCACGGGCGAGCTCGATCCGAACGCCTTCTCGATCTCGAAGGGCGTGAGACCGGCGAGGTCCCTCGCAGCGACCATGGCCTCGCGACTCGGTGACGCCGGATCTTCCCCTTCACTGAAGCCGAGGAGAATCACCGCCGCGGCGTTGGGAGCCGAGCCCACGCGACCTCTGCCCACCACCGTCGCCACCCAGGGTCGGCCGGCGACCTCGAATCTCGCGAACTCGAGGTCGGGCTCGGGGGAGAGGGATGGCGGGGAGGCCTGCACCTCGAGGGATTCCCTGACGGGTGTGGGCCGCGCTTCCGCCCCGGATGGGGCGACGCCCTCACCGCGGGCCGGCGGGAGACTCGAGCGCCTGGCAGCCTTCTTTTTGGGATTCGGCCTCATGGCAGCCTCCTGGCTGGACTCTCCCAAGATGCGGTCCCGGGGCGCAGAAGCTCAACCTCCGGCACGACCCGGCCGCATCGCCGGATAGGCGGCACCAAGCTCCGGGCTCTCGAACAGCCGGATCCTGGCCAGCCTGGCAGGCGCCGGGATCTTCGGCTCCAGCTTCCGGAAGATCCAGCGGGCGAGGGCCTCGGTGGACGGCATGATCTCTTCGGTGGCCACCTCCGGAATGACGGTGTTCAGATGGGCACCGTCCAGCCCGCCGGTGACGGTAGCGATGGCCTCGTCCAGAACACCGAGATCCACGACCCATCCCGTCTCCGCGTGGATGGGCCCGGCGACCTCCACCTCCACCCTCCAATCGTGGTGATGAGGCTCGGTCTGATCTCCGAAGACCCGCCGGTTCTTGGAGGCTGGCCAGGAGCCGCGACGGTAGTGGTGCGACGCCCGAAAGGTGACCGACCGCACGAGGTGCGCCTCATCCAGTGCCACCCCCTTCAATTGGCCCTCCGTCCCGGCTAGTGTCATCGCGTCCCCCTCTCCTCCGAACCCGGCGCGGAGCATCTCGCCATGTCATCCCCTCTGGATTCCATGTTCCGGCCCAGATCGGTCGCCGTGGTCGGCGCGAGCCGGCGCTCCGACACCATCGGGTACCAGATCGTGGACAACCTGCTCCGGCACGGGTACACCGGTGTCGTGTATCCGGTCAACCCCAACGCCGTGGCCATCCACTCGATTCCCGCCTACCCTTCGGTGGTCGCCATACCGGGCGAGGTCGACCTGGCAGTGATCGTGGTGCCCAAGGACCGAGTCCTGAGCGTGGTGGAGGAGTGCGGCGCCAAAGGCATCGGATCCCTCGTGGTGATCTCCGCGGGGTTCAAGGAGGTGGGCCCCGAGGGAGCGGCGCTGGAGGCCCGCCTGGCGGAGCGGGCACGCCATCTGGGCATGCGGCTGGTCGGGCCCAATTGCATGGGCCTTCTGAACACCGATCCAGACACGTCCATGAACGCTACGTTCGCCCCCTCCATGCCCCCGCCCGGGCCCATGAGCTTTCTCTCCCAGTCCGGCGCCATGGGCGTGACCATCCTGGACTACGCGGCGGAGTACGGCATCGGCATTCACCACTTCGCCTCCGTCGGCAACAAGGCGGACGTGTCGAGCAACGACCTGCTGGAGTACTGGGGAGAAGAGGAAGGGACGCGGGTCATCCTCATGTATCTCGAGAACTTCGGGAACCCGCGACGCTTCACCGCGCTGGCCCGGCGCGTGGCCCGCAGGAAGCCGATCGTCGTGGTCAAGTCCGGGCGTACCCAGGCCGGCGCCCGGGCCGCCGCGTCCCACACCGGCGCCCTGGCCGGTGTCGACGTGGCCATCGATGCCCTGCTGGCTCAGTGTGGTGTCCTGCGGGCCCAGTCGGTACAGGAGCTCTTCGACATCGCCATGGCCCTCGAGGAGCAACCCATCCCGCGGGGCAACCGGGTGGCCATCATTACCAACGCCGGTGGTCCCGGCATCATGATCGCCGACGCGTGCGAATCCGAGGGCCTCGAGGTGGTGGAGCTGTCCGGCGAGACGCAGAAGGGCCTGCGGGAGACCTTTCCGGCGGAGGCGTCGGTGCGCAATCCGGTGGACATGATTGCCTCGGCGACGTCCGAGTCCTATCGCGTCGCGTTGGGGGCGGTCCTGGCTGACACGAATGTCGACGCGGCTATCGCAGCGTTCGTGCCGCCGCTGGGAGTGCGTCAGGTGGACGTGGCCTCCTCCATCGTCGAGGCCTTCCAGGCGCAGGGGGAGAGCAGGAAGCCCATCCTGGCCGTTCTCATGGGCCGGCAAGGCTTCCCCGAGGGGAGGGCCGAGCTCCACGAAGCCGGCGTCCCCGCCTACACGTTTCCGGAGTCGGCTGCTCGGGCCCTGGCCGCCATGGTGCGGTACCACCAGTGGCTGGAGCGGCCCGTGCAGGACCCCGGACGATTCGCCGTGGACCGCGAGGCCGTCCGGGGCGTCATCCAGGGTTCCCGGACGGAGGGTCGCGTCCGCCTCAAGGAGCACGAGGCCCTTGCCGTACTCGCGGCCTACGGAATCCCGGTCGTCGAGCACCGCCTGGTCACGACCCACGCCGAAGCGCGGGAGGCCGCGCGGGATTGCGGCTATCCCGTGGTGATCAAGGCTGTCGCCCCCGGTGTTGCCCACAAGACGGATGTCGGGGCCGTGCGGGTGGATATCCGCAACGCCGGCGAGCTCGATGTGGCCTTCGGAGAGCTGGTCCGGGACGTCGGTGAGGCGGGCATCGATCTGGAGGGAATCCTGGTTCAGCGGTTCGCCTCCGGAGGACGCGAGACGATCCTGGGGATGTCCACGGACCCCTCCGTCGGTCCCATTCTCATGTTCGGTCTCGGCGGGATCTACGTAGAGGTTCTCAAGGACGTGGCCTTTCGGCTCGCTCCCGTCTCCGAGGTGGACGCTCGCGAGATGCTCTCCGGCATTCGCGGTGCCAGGTTGCTGGAAGAGCTGCGGGGGGATCCGGGCGTGGATCAGGATGCAATAGTGGAAGCCATCCAGCGGCTGTCCCAGCTCGTCGTGGACTTCCCCGAGATCGAGGAGCTGGATGTGAATCCGCTTCTGGCCTTCGCGGACGGCAGCTTGGCGGTCGACTGCCGCATAGCCCTCCGCGAAGAGCCCTAGAAGGGTGATCGGCAAGGGGAGCGGGCCTCGTAACCCCTCGAGGGTGTTGCCGGGGCCGGCCGAATCCACCCTTTTTCGTGATCGGTGCCCAACGGCCCCGGCGTTGAGTCCCCAGAGCCAACCGGTAGTTCATGACCCACTTCGATGACGTCGAGCTGCAGGCGAAGCGGGAATACGCACAGCTCCTGCGCCTTCACGACCGTCTGTTGATCCAGGTCCAGCGGGTCGTCGAGGATCTGACGTCCGCACAGACCCAGTCGGTGGTCAAGGACATCCGCAATCGCACGGGCAACGCGCCGGACCTGGGTGAGATACAGGAGGCCCTGGAGGAGTCGCTCCGCGCCCTGAAGCTGAGCCAGTCCAATATCAGGGGTGCGATCCTCGACGATCATCCGGCCCTGTCGGTGGCAGGCGTGCCGGATCTTCCCTCCCCCCTCCAGCGCTTCCTCGCTGAGCGCACCCAGTTCCCGGGATTCACCTACGAGGTCGTCCAGGACGAGGTCCGCGGATGGATCATCCGTTGGAAGGAGTACACCGCGCAGGGGAGAGTTCGAGGGTACGGGCAGTTCTACGAGCGCCCCTACGCCTACCTGGACGACTGAGCGTCAGGCGTCCATGGGGGAAGGGTCCATTCGAGACGACAGCACGTCCAGGGCATCATCGCCGTAGAACATCCGAACGTACTTGGCCTGGGCCGGCGTGACTCTCCGCACCGCCCACACCAGGTGGACGTAGTTCGGCTCGCGGGGCTGGCGCCGGACCTTCAACCCGGCCTCGGCGGGCAGGCGGTTTCCTTTCCGATTGTTGCAGGGAGAACAGCACGTCACGACGTTCTCCCAGTCGTTCCCGCCGCCCCTGGATGTCGGCCGAACGTGATCCCGCGTGAGGAACTGACGGCCGCGGAGCTCGCTGCGGTGGCGGCCGCAGTACTGGCAAGAGTAGTCGTCGCGGGCGAAGAGGAAGGTGTTGGTGACCTGGCGGCGGAAACGGCGCGGAACGTGGACGTAGCTCACCAGGCGAATCACGGCGGGACACGGAAGTACCCTTCTCTCGGACCGGAAGCGACGGCTTCCGTCCACCTCCAGAATCTCCGCCTTCCCGTCCAGAACCAGCCTGACGGCCCTGCGCGAGGGCACGATCGTCAGCGGCTCGAACGATGCGTTGAGCGCCAAGCACCCCACGGCTCTACTACCTCCTGAGTCCCCCCTTGGGTGGCTCGAGAAGCTCCTTGCCCGAAGATATACCGGCACGGGCCCGGGCGGCAATGCGGCGCCCCGTCCTCGTCCCCGCCATCGGACGTCATCCTGCCACGGCGAGAGGGGCCGTATCTCACAAGAGCGCCACCGGATCCCGGTCGAGGGCAAGGCGGACATCGCCCGCGGGCAGCCTGAACTCCCTCGCCAGCCAGCCGGCCACCGTTCCCAGCTCCGCGGGTGACCGGCTACGCAGGAGGAAGTGCCACCGCCATCGTCCATGAAGCTTCTCGATCGGAGCCGGTGCCGGCCCGACCAGCTCCATGCCTCGTCCTCGGCCCCGGCCCGACTCTCCCGCGATCCTTCGGCGGAGCCAGTCCGCCGCCTCTTCGACGGCCCGCGCCACGACCCTCTGGTCCGGCCCGCTCACGACCACGTTCAGGAGCCGGACGTGGGGTGGGTAGCGTGGCTTCTCCCGCTCCGACAGCTCCCGTGCCGCGAAGCCCTCGAAGTCATGGCCAACGGCCGATCGTACCGCGTAGTGCTCGGGCAGGGACGTCTGGATCAGCACCTCTCCGCCCAGGGACCCTCTTCCGGCACGTCCGGCGACCTGGCTCAAGAGCTGGAACGTGCGCTCGCTGGCCCGAAAATCCGGGAGGTGGATCCCCACGTCGGCATTCACCACCCCGACGAGCGTGACCCTGGGGAAGTCCAACCCCTTGGCGATCATCTGGGTGCCGAGCAAGATATCCACCTCCCCGCGCTGGACGCTGTCCAGGATCCGCTGATGGGACCACTTGCCCGAGGTGGTGTCCACGTCCATGCGCGCGATGCGGGCGGTGGGGAAGGTCTCCGCCGCGACGCGCTCCACCTGCTCAGTCCCCAGTCCCCGGAAGGACAGATCTCGGGACCCGCACTGCCCGCACCGGGAGGGAGCCGGCTCCTCGTACCGGCAGTGATGGCAGACGATCCGGCGGGTCACCCGGTGATAGGTGAGCGAGACGGAGCAGTTGGCGCACTGCTCGACGTCTCCGCACTCACCACACTGCACGAAGGACGAGTATCCGCGTCGGTTGAGGAGCAGAATCACCTGCTCGCCCCTCTCCAGGCGGTCGTCGACGGCGGTGACGAGGTCCCCGGAAAGGACGCCGGCTCCTCGTGGTGACCTCGTCCTCCCCTCACGCTGCTCCTTCCGCAGGACCCGCAGATCCACGACCCGCACCTCGGGCAGCCGCGCTCCTCCGACGCGCTCGGGCAGCTTCAGGTGGTGGAACTTGCCGGAGCGGGCGTTGTGCCACGACTCCAGGGACGGCGTGGCGCTGCCCAGGACGCACACGGCGCCGTTGGCTCGGGCCCGCATCACCGCCAGGTCCCTCGCGTGATACCGGGGGGCCTCGGACTGCTTGTAGCTTCCGTCGTGCTCCTCGTCCACCACCACCACGCCCAGATCCGGCAGGGGTGCGAACAACGCCGAGCGTGCGCCGACCGCGATCCGCCTCTCGCCGGACCGCAGCCGTCGCCACGCGTCATAACGCTCCCCGTCGGACAGCCCCGAGTGAAGGACCGCCACCTGGTCGCCGAAGTGAGCCCGGAAGCGTGACACCGTCTGGGGCGTCAGTGAGATCTCGGGAACCAGAACCACGGCGCTCCGTCCCCGCCTCAGCGCCGCACGAAGGAGCTCCACATAGACCAGCGTCTTGCCGGACCCGGTGACGCCCTGAAGGAGGAAAGGCCTCGGGCCGGGGTCGTCCAGGGCCGTCCTGAGCGCATCCAGCGCAGCTGCCTGGGCCGCCGTCGGTGTGAGCAAGGGTGGGGGCTCCGTCGGCCGATCCTCGAACGGATCCCTCGCGATCTCCTCGTCCGTGAGTCCGACGAGGCCCTTGGCCTCGAGTCCCGAGACCACGCTGCGGCTCAGACCGGCGTCCGACAGAAGACGGGACAGCTCCGCGGCCCCTCCCGAGGCCTCCAGCAACTCGTAGGCCTCCCGCTGTCGCCCGGCTCGACCGAAGACCTCGTCCCTCTCTTGCAGGCTCTCCAGATGACGGAGGATACGCACCACGCGGCGGATCCTCACGGTGGGAGCGGGAGGCGGCACGGTCTCGTGACCGAGAAGACCCCGAGCCTTCAATGACCGGATCTCCGGCCAGATCGAGCCCATGTTCAGCTCCCGGGTCAGCGAGCGCACCGTCCGGGGGCCGGGCCGGCTGCGCAGGGCTTCCGCCACCCGGCGCTCCCGTGGTCGCAGGTCGCGGGGGGGCTCCGCGCGCAACACCACGTAGTCCCTCGAAACGTCCACGAGGACCGCCGGGAGCGCGGAGCGAAGAGCGATGCCAAGGGGGGCGAGATAGTACTCAGCCATCCACCGACAGAGGTCGAGAAGCTCCGCGGGCGCGGACGGGGCCTCGTCGAGGACGTCCAGGACCGGCTTCAGCCCGCGGACAGGCTCACCCGATGCGGGTCCGACGACCCAGCCGATGCGCGACGTCCGACGGAAGGGCACGAGCACGCGCGTACCCGGAGGCGGGGGCGTCCCCTCCACGCGGTAGGTGAAGGTGCGGTGGATGGGGAGTGGGAGAGCGACCTCGACCCGTGCCCCTCGAGCTCCGTCGGCGCTCAATCGTCCAGGAACAGCAAGATCTCCCGCTGGATCTCCGAGGGGGTCACGAGCGGGCCGTCGACGGACCAGTGCACATTGATCTCGCTGCGCACACCAATGTCGCCCGGGATGTAGATGCCCGGCTCCACCGAGAACCCGACGCCGGGAATCAACAGCCGGTCGTCCCGGGTCTCCAGGTTGTCCAGGTTGGGGCCGCTCCCGTGCAGCAGCGTATCGATGGAGTGGCCTGTGCGGTGAACGAAGTACTCCCCGTAGCCGCGCTCCGTGATGACACCGCGACTCACGTCGTCCACCTCGAATCCCCGGACATCCTCCCCCGCTGCCGCGCGCTCCCTCAGGAAGGTCACTGCGGCGTCCCGGGCGTCTCGAACGGCCTCCCAGATCTCCCCGGTGCGCCCGTCGACGGAAGCACCCATCATGCCCATCCAGGTCTGGTCTGCCGGCACGGAACCGGGCCGGCCACTCCACAGATCGATGAGGAGTAGATCTCCCCGGTTGATGGTCTCGCCGGCCCCGTCCGGAGCGTAGTGCGGATCAGCTGCTGTCCTCCCGATCGCCACGATGCAGTCCGGGAGCTCCGTGAGCCCCTGCCCGGCCAGCTCGGAGCGGATCCAATCCGACAGGGTGCCCTCGTCGGTGGGAGCCCCCCTCCGGATCGCCTCCGCCGCCATCTCGAACGCCTGGCGGGCCACCACCGGCAAGATCTCCGCCGCCTCTCGATGATCCTCGAGCTGCCCCTTCGACCAGACGGAGTAGAAGCGAGAAACCAGGTTCCCCGACGAAGCGACCTCGATTCCGCTTCGGAGGAGAACCTCCGTCATGCCCGCCGGTACATAGTCCAGGGTCGGGACCGCCGCCCCGGGCGATACCTCCATGGCGAGACGCCCCCTGCCCTGCAACATCCCCTCCAGCGCCTCCTCCATCTCCCGCCAGCCAGAATAGCTCTCCTTGGCCCAGGGCCAGTGCCGCCAGGACGAGCCTTCGATGGCGTGGATGAGCGCCCGTGGCTCGCCCTCTCGGGGAATCAGGAAGAAGGAGCGACGGGTGGTCTTTCCCACACCGAGCATGGCTTTCGAGATGGGGTTGGCGCCCCGGAACTCGTAGAGAAGCCAGCCGTCCAGGTCCTCCTCGGCCAGCGCCTGCCGGATCTGGTCGATCCCCTCGGTCGTGGTCAACAGCGATTCGCTCACCGGGATCGTCTCGGGTCAGGGTTCTCGATCAGTTCGTGTCCCGCCGAACAGCGGGAGACCCACGGTCTGCTCGTCTTCGTCCTCCCCCTGCCCCGGCCTCTCCGGCACCGGGCCCGCAGGCGTCGTGGACGTGCCGCGCTTCACGGCCGCCGCCGCGTCCGCGGTATCCAGGACCTCCGCCGGCGGCCCCTTGCGTCCGACGAGTAGATCCAGGCCGAGGATGCGCTCCCGGGTAAGAAGTCGATGGACTTCGCGCTCCCGGGCGAGGACGGCGCGTACGCCCCTCCAGCCCCACTGTTTCCAGGCCCGGCGGAGAATGCCGATCTTCTCGGTCAAGGAGAAGATCTCGGCGAAGTCGGGAAAGGGCTTGGCGATGCGTGGCCGAAACGCCGTCTCGTCGTCGGACCAATTCTCCGTGTGCACTCCCGACACGCCGGCGCCCCTGAGCAGGCGCTTCCACTCCACGAGCATGAGGGGACGGGCTCCGAGGTGTAGAGACAGGATCCTCTGCCGGGCCTCGTCCACGGGCGCCTTCCATACCAACTGCACGAGGACGACCACGCCGCCCGGCTTCGCGACGCGCACGAGCTCCCTCACGGCCGCCTCTGGGGAGCAGTGGGAAGCGAGTCCGATCTCGCCCACGACGACGTCGAAGATCTCGTCACGATAGGGCAGCGCGTCGGAGCGCCCGGTCTGGAACGTCAGGTGGCTGGCGATGGCATCGCCGCGGAGTCGCGCCTCAGTGGCCTCGACCAGCCGACCATCCACGTCCACACCGGACCCGTGCACCCCGTGCTCCCGCGCGAAGTACTCCAGCGGCACGCCCTTCCCGCACGCGACGTCCAGCACCTCGTCCCCTTCTTTCAGCTCCGCCAAACGGGCAATCTGTCGATAGAGGTCGACGCCCCCCGGCGGGAAGAGGAGGCGGGGGCTCAACCTGACGAGGTCGAGCATGGAGGGAACGGATGGGCTCGGCCCGTCCGTCTCCAGGAGAGTCGAAGACATGATGAGAAAGTAGGGGCGCGGAGCGAGCGGGGAAACGCCGCTGGAGCCGCGCGCCTTCCTCCTCTCCGGCGGAGCCGGAGGGCAGACGCCTCAGAAGACGGGCTCCTCCTCCTCCTCCAGCTCCTCGAGGGCCTTCCGTAGGCGTCTCTCGTCGTCCTCCGTGACCGCGATGTCCTTCCCCGGTTCAGGGCCCGGACCACGCCTCCGCGCCAGGATGACGGCAACGCCAGCGAGCCCGACGATGATGGCTACGGGAGGTAGCAGCCAGGCCCAAAGGCCGGCCCCGGAGCGGAGGGGCTCCGCGCGCCACTGCTCTCCGTACTCCGCCACGATCAGCTCGACGATGGAGTCTGACGACAGCCCGGACTCCGCCATGGATTGGATCGAGTCACGGAGCATGGCGCCGCCTGCCGAGGTGCAGACCGCGAGCATCATCCCGGGGCAGTATGGAGACTTGAGGCGGTCGATGGCAGCCTCGGCCTCCGGATGCACGGACAGGGCCTCCCCGGATGGCGGGGGAGTCTGGGAGGACGTGCTCCCCGCGGTCACCAACGCGAGCAGTACGATCAGGACCGGCGTGCGGGCCATCATGGCGGCGCTCCTCTGTCTTGCCTCCCCCCACGTCGGGGAAGATAACCAACCCGGGCACCCCGGTGTGCCGGGAAAGTCCCCCGGACGAGCGTTACCTTCTCCCCACTCGTTGGGCCTCCGGTCCCACCAGGATCGGAGCCCCTCACCGCGGAGCGGCGGCGGCAGATGCAGCGCTCCGGCGGCGGCTAGAGAGCGAGGCCCGCCAGGGCACGGATGACGGCCACCGCCCCCGCTCCGACGCCGGCAGGGTCGTAGCCTCCCTCCAGGACTCCCACCACCCGGTCACCGGCATGGTCCGACGCCACCTGCATGACCTCCCGGGTCATCTCGTGGAGGTCCGCAGGCTTCAGGCTGAAGCCGCCCAGGGGATCCCCCGCCATGCAGTCGAAGCCTGACGAGATCAGGACGAAGTCGGGGCTCAGGCAGGTGGTGGCGGCAAGAAGAGCCCTGCGGAAATGGACTCGGTATTCCTCCCGTGGGATCCCCGGCGGGAGAGGGACATTCAGGGTGAAGCCCTCCCCGGCGCCCACGCCTGTATCCCCCGAGGCGCCGGTTCCGGGAAAGTGGGGTGACTGGTGCACCGAAAGGTAGAAGACGCTGTCGTCACCGAAGAAGATCTCCTCGGTGCCGTTCCCGTGGTGCACGTCCCAGTCCACGATGAGCACGCGCTCCGCGCGTCCCGTCGCCTGCAGGTGACGGGCCACCACCGCCACCGTGTTGAACAGGCAGAAGCCCATGGCCCGGTCGGGTGACGCGTGGTGTCCCGGGGGCCGTGAGGCTACGAAGGCGTTCACGATGTGACCGTCCGCCACCGCAGCCGCCGCCTCGATGGCGGCGCCGGCGCTCCCCACGGCCGCCTCCCACGACCCGGACGAGACCCTGGTGTCCGGGTCCAGGGCCACGATCTTCTGCTGTGCCTCCGCGGTCTCGCACGCCTGGCGGACGCGCCGGACGTGCTCGGGCGTGTGGACGCGGACCAGGTCGTCTACATGGGCCTCACCGCACTCGGGCTGCTCCACGTGACCGTGGAGGGTGAGCAGATCCCTGCCGAGGGCCGACGCCAGCGCACGCAGCCTCCCCTGGTGCTCCGGATGACCCCAGCCCGGGTCGTGCAGAGCCGAGGCCGGATGCAGGTAGAAGCCCGTGGTCGGCGCCAAGCTCAGTCCCCCGGAACCAGCTCCCGCGCCAGGGCGACGCGCTCCTGCAGGGAGCGGACCGAGTGCGTGCGGGACCGGAGGGCGATCAGGGCATCGCAGGCAGCGGAGGTCGCCGACATGGTCGTCAGATAGGGGGTCTTGTACATGATGGCGGCGCGCCGCATGGCGTAGTCGTCGAACTGGGATTTCTTCCCCAGCGGGGTGTTGATGAGGAGCTTCACATCACCCGTGACGATGTGGTCGACGATGTCGGGCCTGCCCTCGTTCACCTTGTACACGCGCTCGGCCGGCACACCCAGTCGCCTCAGATAGGCCTGCGTGCCCTTGGTGGCGAGGATGTCGAACCCCAGATCGTGAAACCGTCGCAGGATGGGCGTGACCGTGGCCTTGTCCTGCGCGTTCACGGTGACGATAAGGGTTCCCGGCTCCTCCGGGAGCACGTTGCCGGCCGACGTCTGGGCTTTCGCGAAGGCCATGCCGAAGGAGTCGTCGAAGCCCATGACCTCGCCGGTGGATCGCATCTCGGGCCCCAGAAGCGTATCGACATCGAACCGGTTGAACGGGAACGCCGCCTCCTTGACGGCCACTCCCGGCACCGCCGGCTCCTCAGGCACGTCCAGGTCGGCAAGCTTGGCGCCCGCCATGACCCGAGCCGCCAACCTGGCGAGGGGGACACCTGTGGCCTTGCTCACGAAGGGAATGGTGCGGGACGCCCGTGGATTCACCTCCAGGACGTAGACCACGCCGTCCTTGATGGCATACTGGACATTGAGCAGCCCCACCACTCCCAGCTCGCGGGCGAAGCGGCGCGTGAGCTGCCGGATCTCCTCCAGGACCTCTCCGGACAGGAGATAGGGAGGGAGCACGCAGGCCGAGTCACCGGAATGGACGCCCGCGTCCTCGATGTGCTGCATGATCCCACCGATCACCACGTCGGTGCCGTCGCTTAGGGCGTCGACATCCGCCTCGAAGGCGTCCTCGAGGAAGCTGTCCACCAGCACCGGATGATCCTCGGAGGCCTGGGCGGCCTCATCGAAGTAGCGCCGAAGCGACTCCTCGTCGTACACGATGCGCATGGCCCGGCCGCCGAGTACGTAGCTCGGGCGGACGAGCACCGGGAATCCGATGAGGCGGGCGACCCCCAGGGCCTGATCCTCACTCGTGGCGATCCCGTTCTCCGGCGTGCGCGCACCGATCTTCCGGCACACCTCGGCGAAGCGGTCCCGATCCTCCGCCCGATCGATGGCGTCCACCGACGTACCCAGGACGGGAACTCCCGCACGCTCCAGCCCCTCGGCGAGCTTGAGGGGTGTCTGGCCTCCGAGCTGAACGATGACCCCCCGGGGCTGTTCCAGGTGGAGGATCTCGAGCACGTCCTCGAGGGTCAGGGGCTCGAAGTACAGCTTGTCGCTGACGTCGAAGTCCGTGGACACCGTTTCGGGGTTCGAGTTGACCATCACGGTCTCGAACCCGTGCTCCCTCAGGGCCAGCACCGCCTGCACGCAGCAGTAGTCGAACTCGATGCCCTGGCCGATTCGATTGGGACCGCTTCCGAGGATGACAACCTTGTCGCGGGTCGAGGGCACGCTCTCGGACTCATCCTCGTACGAGGAGTAGAAGTAGGGGGTCGCCGCGGGGAACTCCCCGGCGCACGTGTCCACGACGTTGAAGGTGGCATGGATGTCCCACGACCACCGGCGCTGTCGCACCGCCTCCTCCGTCTCCCCCCTGAGCTCCGCCAGCTGCCGGTCGCTGAAGCCCTCCCGCTTCATGCTCCGCAGGAGCTCCGGCGTCACCTCGTCGGCTGCGGCATAGGCTCGCTCATTCTCCATGATGAGCGAGAGCTGGTCGATGAACCAAGGATCGATCCGGGTCGCCTCGAAGATCTGCGCCTCGGTCAGGCCGGCCTCCAGCGCCCTCTTGAGTTGGAACGGACGATTCGCCGTGGGCCGCCGGAGAGCCGCGAGCAAGGCATCCTCTTCATCCGACTCCAGACCGTCGTCCTTCAGCCTCGCACCCTTGACCCAGCCGTGGCGTCCGGTCTCCAAGCCGCGAAAGCCCTTCTGCCACGCCGAGCGGAACGTGCGCCCGATGGCCATGGTCTCGCCGACCGACTTCATCTGGACGCCGAGGGTGTCGTCGGCCTCGGTGAACTTCTCGAACGCGAAGCGGGGGATCTTCACGACCACGTAGTCCAACACCGGCTCGAAGGACGCCGGCGTGGTCTTGGTGATGTCGTTGGGCAGCTCGTGGAGGTGGTATCCCACGGCGAGCTTGGCCCCCACACGGGCAATGGGGAATCCGGTGGCCTTGGACGCCAGGGCGGAGGACCGGGATACCCGGGGGTTCATCTCCACCACCAGGAGCTCCCCGTCCTCGGGGTTCACGGCGAACTGGATGTTGCACCCCCCTGCCTCCACGCCGATTTCCCGGATGATGGCGATGGACGCGTCCCTCATCTCCTGATACTCGACGTCCGTCAGCGTCTGCGCGGGAGCCACGGTGATGGAGTCGCCGGTGTGCACCCCCATGGGGTCGAAGTTCTCGATGGAGCAGACGATGATGACGTTGTCGGCCCCATCCCGGACCACCTCGAGCTCATACTCCTTCCAGCCGATCACCGAGCGATCGATGAGCACTTCCGTGATGGGGGAGGCGTCCAGCCCCTTCTTGACCGCCCGCTCGAACTCCTCACGGTTGTACGCGATGCCACCGCCCGTGCCACCCAGTGTGAACGAGGGCCGGATGATGGCGGGGTAGCCTGTGTCCTCGACGATGGTGGAGGCTTCACCCACGGTTCCGGCGAAGCCTCCGTGGGGCACCTTGAGTCCGATGCGCTCCATCGCCGCGGTGAACTGCTCCCGGTCCTCGGCCATCTCGATGGACCGCTCGTTCGCCCCGATGAGCTCCACCCCGCAGGCTTCGAGGACACCACTCCGGTGCAGCTCCATGGCCAGGTTCAGCGCGGTCTGCCCGCCCATGGTGGGGAGGAGGGCGTCCGGTCGTTCCCGCTCGATGACCTTGGCGACCCACTCGGCCGTGAGGGGCTCGATGTAGGTCCGATCCGCGATGTCCGGATCGGTCATGATGGTGGCGGGATTGGAGTTCACCAGGACCACCCGATAGCCCTCCTCCTTGAGGGCTCGGACGGCCTGGGTGCCCGAGTAGTCGAACTCGCAGGCCTGGCCGATGATGATCGGCCCGGACCCGAGGATCAGGATGCTCTCTAGGTCGTCGCGTCGCGGCACGGGTGAATCATGGAAGAAGTGGCAGCCGGCGCCGGGGGGCGGCGGCGGTCAGTCGTCATCGCCCTTTCCCGACTCCTTGCGGACCGCGGTGAGGAGCGCCAGCGTGAAGCCTCCCCACACGAACGCCATGACCAGCAGCATGGTGATCCAGGTCGACGAGGTCATGGTGCTCCTTCCATCCCTGTTTCCGCATCCTCCAGGGTCGTTGCCGGGTCTCTTCGGCGGGACCCGACGGCACCCTGCTGGCGGGCCGACCAAAGGTGGCGTAACGGGGTTGAGGCGGCAAGGACGGCTGCTGCAGTCCAGCCCGGGAAGGCCACCTCAGCGGGCGATCCGAACCTTGATCCCCTCCATGGACGTTGGGAGATCGTCCATGGATGCGGCGGACAGGACTTCCGCGACGGGCTTGTTCGCGCTCAGGTCCCGGACCCGTATACCGAACCGCAGGAGCTCACCCGTGGGACTGACGAGCACCACCCGGTGTCGGCCCTGATCCGATGATACGGGCGCCCCGATGGCCTGGGTGTCCCCTCGGCCCTCGAAGCCCTCGATGCCGGCTCCGGTGACCTCGAGGAGGACGGCGCCGACACCCTCGGAGCCCGCCACCATCCCGGCAAGCTCACCGGGCCCCTCCGGTCCCAGGTCGCAACCACCCAGCGAGAGCGCCAGGGCCAGCGCGAGGAGTCGTGTGTAGGTCCTCATCGGACTCCTCCCGGAATCGTGTCGGGGAGTATGGTGATGACGATTTCGGACGGCTCCGGCCGGGCGAGGAGGGCTCGCGTGGGAGCGCCCAGGCGCACACCGGGGTGCGCCAGCACCCAGGCGCGGAGATCCCCCAGGTCGTAGCTCCCGTCCCCGTTCCCCTGGCGGTCGAGAAACCGCCGGTGATGCTCGTCCAGGGGCGGCCCCACCGTCAGGAAGGGGGAAGCCAGCTGCCGGGGGGACAGCGCCGGCTCGGCGACGTCGAGGGTCAGCGTTCCCACGGCCGTGAGACCCAGAGCATCGTGGACCTGGACGGTCAGCGGGAACGTACCGACCTCCATGGGGACTCCCAGGAGCTTTCCGAGGATGTCCAGGTTCAGACCGTCAGGGAGGGTGCCCCCCGTCAGCGTCCAGAAGAACGGAGCGGTGCCGTTCTCTGCGATCAGCTCGACGTCCTGTTGGACCGCCGCCGTGAGCGTCAGCGTCGCTGAAGGCACTGCGTAGGTGAGCACGAAGTCCGCCCCGGCGCTGAGGGGCTCCACCATCTCGACGCTCGCTGGATTGGGCTGGCCGGCCAGCGCTCCGGACCACCCGACGAAGTCGAAGCCCGTTTGGGGAACCGCCTCGATGCTCACCGACGCCCCCGCCGCGAACCAGAGGTCCTCGCTGGCGGGAAACGTCCGGAAGCTGCCCGGCGCCACTCCGTTCTGACCGCCGGTGACCTCCATGCGCAGCTCGAGCTCGCGCCCCTCGTAACGGGCCACGAGAGTCGTGTCGACCAGTGGCGTCGTCACCATCCGGGACCGGGGTGCGGAAGCGTCATCGAGCCAATCCCGGAAGGGGCGCCGCTCCCCGTCCGCCAGGGATTCACCGGCTGCCGCCTCGACGCTGTTCTCGACGAAGGGCGCCGACCTGAACGTATGCTCGGCCGCGGGTATCGCCTCGCCGTTCACCCGGAACAGCCCACCGGTGCCATCGTCTCCCTCCGAGCGTACCGACAGGCGCGTAAGGCGCGTCGTGAGTCGGAAGGTGACGTCATCCCCGATTCGACGGACGTCCAAGAGGGTCAGGCCCGTGGCCGTCCCCCTCTCCGATCGGGCCGAGGGGGAGGAGGCAGCATGGAACTCCCGGTTCTCCAGGTCCTGGCTGTTGGGCAGCTCCAGGGGAAACGGGTCGCCGGCATCGCCGCGGCCCTGCCCCTTGCCCAGCTCGTCCAGACCGTCGGCCTGGCGGAGCCACACGCCCATCCGCCGTCCCGCGTTCACGCGGTTCCGGGTCCACTGCGCCGCCACGATGGACGGGTTGACCTGCCAGACCAGCAGGCCCTCGTTCGGGAGTCTCAGGTCGAAGCCGAGGCGCTGGCGGTTCTCCAGAAGGAAGTACTCCCCGGACTCGTCTGCGGCGTCGACACGGTACACCGTTCCCGTGGCCTCCACGGGCGGCAGCACGACGACTCCCAGGTCCGTGTCGTCGGGGATCAGGACGACGTCCACCCAGCCCAGGATCGCCTTGGACCATGCGCCCAGGTGACACGGACGGGCCGGCGATTGCCCGTCGCAGCCCCAGGCGCCCGAAGCCATGAGGTCCCAGTTCCCGGCGCCGCTGTGCTTGCCGTCGGAATCGTCGGTGTCGTACAGGTCTTGAAGGCCAAAGGCGTGCCCCAGCTCGTGGGTGAAGACGCCGATCTCGTTCACCTCGTGCCCGCTGCACGCCACGGCCGGCTGCACGATGTAGTCGTCGATGACGATGGTGCCTCCCCCCGCCGCTGGCGTGCCGGTGACGAAGGGTGCGCCCGCAGCCGCGCGCAGGGTCCACCGGTGGGACCAGATGCGGTCTTCCGAGCCCGCGCCACCGCACTCGGCTCCCCTGTTCGGGTGGAGGACCGCGAGGGCGTCGACGAAACCGTCGTCGTCCCCGGAGTTGGGAAGCCC
>JBDHGI010000058.1:0-20369 GCA_039589955.1 Gemmatimonadota bacterium
TGGGGATCGATCAGGGCAGCGTATCTCCTGCCGACTACATGGATCTCGTGGAGCGCTCCGGGAGCTTCGAATCCCTCTCGGCGCTCACCGAGACCGAGTGGGTGCTGACGGGAGAGGACGCGCCGATCCGCGTGTCGGGCCTGCAGACAACGGCCGGGCTCATGGAGACATGGCGTCTTCCTCCAATTCTCGGGCGGGGCTTCGTCGAGGGTGAGGACCGGTACGGAGCACCGCATGTCGCCATGCTCACCCACGGATTCTGGCAGAGCCGCCACAGCGGTCGGCCCGACGTCCTGGGTGAGACCATCCGCCTCGACGGAGTGGAGCACACCATCGTCGGCGTGGCCTCCCCGACGCTCGAATTCGCGTCGTTCGCACGGGCGCAGGTGATCACGCCGCTGATCCTGAATCGCTCCGAGCCGAACCGGAGCGCCCGGTACCTCTTCGTGGCGGGGAGGCTGGATCCGGGTATCTCCCAGGAGATGGCCACGCGAGAGGTCCGGAGCATCGGAGAGAGCCTCGCTCGGGAGTATCCCGTCGAGAACACCGGATGGGGGCTCTGGTCCGCGCCGGTCATGGAGTCGCTGATCAACGAGGACGGGAGCACCATTCTGCTGCTCCTGCAGCTCGCGGTGGGGATGGTGATCCTGATCGCGTGCGCCAACGTGGCGAACATGCTCCTGGCCCGGGCGACGGTGCGGGCGCGGGAGATCGCCGTACGCTCGGCGCTGGGTGCGGGCCGTAGCCGACTCGTGCGGCAGCTCCTCACCGAGAGCCTGGTCATATCCCTGGCGGCGGCGACGTTGGGCCTGGGTCTCGCCATGGTGCTGAACGAAGCCCTGATCTGGATCTCCGCTGGGACCGAGGACGCATTTCTCATGGCGGAGTTCGACGCGCGGGTTCTTGGATTCACCCTGCTGGTGTCCCTGGTCGCGCCGCTCCTGTTCGGACTCGTCCCCGCGCTGAGGGCGTCGGCCGCCGGGCCCCGGGCCGCCCTGCGGGATGGTCGCTCCGGCGACGGCGGACGGGTCGGCAAGAGGGCCAGGGGTGCCTTGGTCACGACCCAGGTTTCCCTCGCCCTGACACTGATGATCCTGGCGAGCCTCCTCACGAGGACCGTGATGAACCTCCAGAACCGGCCCCTGGGGTTCGATCCCCAGGGGCTCGTAACCCTCAGCGTTCGCCTTCCCGAGGCGGTCTACGATGAGGGGGAGGAGCGCAGGGTCTTTTTCGCCCAGGCCCGCGAGGCAATCGCCGGAGCCGTCGGCTCCCAGGTCGAGATGACGAGCGTGATCCCTGCGGCGGGCGTGGGGTCACGACGGTCCTTCGTCGTGGAGGGCAGGGAAGTCATCGAAGGGCGGGCGCCGCCCAGCGGCCTGGTGGTGAGGGTGTCCGCCGGGTACTTCGACCTGATCGGGCTGCCCGTGGTGGCGGGCAGGGGGTTTACGGATGCCGATGGACCGGAGTCGTTCCCGGTGGCAGCCGTGAGTCGCTCCATCGCCGACCGTTACTGGCCGGAGGACGATCCGGTCGGACGACGGCTGAGGATCTCCGGGGAGGAGGACTGGATCCAGGTGGTCGGCGTGGTGGCGGATGTCAGGAGCGTCTCGGATTCCGAGGAGGGGGCTCCGAACATCTACCGCCCTCACAGCCAGGCCTCGGCCGAGGACATGTACCTCGTCACGCGCACCCCAGCCGGTCCCGGCGTCATGGCGGGCCCGCTGCGGCAGGCGATCTGGAGCGTCGACGCCGGCCAGCCCGTGGGCGAGGTCCAGACCATGGAGCGTGCCCAGTTCGAGAGCGAAGCCAGCCGGTATGCGCTTCTCACGCTCTTCGTCACCTTCGCGGTGTTCGCCCTTCTCATGGCCGCTATCGGGATCTACGGGGTGATGGCGTACTCGGTGGTGCAGCGCAGGGCCGAGATCGGACTGCGCATGGCGTTGGGGGCCGAGGGAGGCACGGTTCGATGGATGGTCGTGGCCCAGGGTGCCCGGATGCTCGCCTGGGGGATCGTCATCGGGCTTCTCGCCGCCCTCGCGTTGAGCCGCCTGTTGGGCAACCTGGTGTTCGGGATCAGCGCCGTCGATCCGCTCACTTTCGTGGGGGTGCCGTTGATCCTGTGTTGTGTGGGGCTGATGGCGAATATCCTGCCGACCTTGCGTGCCACGCGGATGGACCCGGCAACGACGCTCCGCGTGGAGTGACGGGCCTCAGAAGTACACCGACATCCGCAGGAATACGAGATTCCCGTAGGTCCCGTACTCGGAGTTGAGCATGGACACTCCGCCCAGTGTGGGGGCCGTACCGGAGGTGAGCATCCCTCCGGTGGACACCCGCGTGTCCTGCCCGAAGTCGTAGGTGAGCACCGGGGTCACGGCGGCGCTCGGGTCCTGGAGGTTCACCAGGGCGCTCATGGTCAGGCTCAACCGATCGTTCCCCGGAGCCCAGACGACCACCCCGCCCGCGTAGTGGCGACCCAGGTAGTAGCTCTCCCCCCGGGCGAAGCGGGGGTCGGAGAGGACGCCGGCGTAGCCTGCGGGGTCATCGGCGCCGACGCCGTTGAAGTGGTATTCGCCCGACACCATGAGGCCGCCGCCCAGCCAGTCCACGCCGAGGGTCGCCCGGACGCGATCGGCCTCGTCGTCGTCCAGGTCGTAGGGAAGGACGGCCTCACCCCGCAGCTTCCAGGAGCCCACGGGGGCGGCCGCGCCCGCCATGACCATGGCTTCGTTCCAGAGCTTGCCTCCTGCCAGGTAGAGGTCGGCCCACGAGAGGGCGACGCTCGCGCGGACGCCCGCCGACAGGTTCTCCCTCGAGCCGCGGTCCGCCAGGACCGCGTCCACCTCCCATCCGTCCCCCGGATAGGTCAGGAACCGCACGGCGTCGATGCCGGGCTTCTCCTCCGTGTCCAGCTCGAAGGGGCTGAACTGGGCCCACAGATCGGCCACGGGGAAGAGGTTGGAGATCCCCCAGGTGATTGCCTGCCGTCCTACGGTCAGGTCGCCCGCCTCGGTGTACAGGGACAGGGCGAGCCGATCGATGTCGTGCCAGGCCCGCAGGCGGTCCCTGGCGACGAAATCCGTGGACAGGTCCACCGTGCGATCGGGGACGGCGCTCACGCCGAAGCCGGCCACCGACTCGCCCAGGGCGCTCACGGTGGTCGTCACCTGGGTCTGGATCCTCTGGTGGAGCTCGAGGGTGAGCCTCGGCCCCATGCGCGTCGTCCACTTGAGGCGCACGACCTGGCCGTTGAAGCCCGAGGTGGCGTCCTCGCCGCTGTCACCGGGCAGCTCGTATCCCAGGTCGTAGATGCCGGTGAGGCTCCTGACGTACCCCGACAGCTCCAGCGCCCGGGTGCCGTCACCCAGAAGGGTGATCTGGCCGAGGGCACCCGAGGGGAGGAGAAGGAGGACCAGGGGGGTCCACCGCGAGGTCTTCATCACCTCCTCACCTCCTCCGATCCGTCAGGCGGCCTGACCCACCGATTCGGCGACCCGCCCGTCCAGGAGCTTGAGCACCCGGCGGGCCCGCTCGATGACCACGGGGTCGTGGGTGCTGAACAGGAACGTGGTGTTCAGGTCACGGTTGAGCTCCAGCATGACGTCCAGGAGCTCGGCGGAGGTCTCAGAGTCCAGGTTGGCCGTGGGCTCGTCGGCCAGGATGATGTGAGGCTCGGTCGCCAGGGCGCGGACGATGGCCACCCTCTGCTGCTGGCCGCCGCTGAGCTCGTGGGGCTTGCGGTCCATCATGTCGGCCAGCCCCACCCGCTCCAGGAGGGGGGCCACCCTCTCCCTGCGCTCCGCCCTGGACACTCCCCGGAGCATCAGCGTGAACTCGGCATTCTCGTACGCGGTCAGGACGGGCACGAGATTGTACGCCTGGAAGATGAAGCCCGCGGTGGCCAGCCGGAAATCGGCCGCCTCGCCCTTGCTCATGGTGGAGACGTCCACGCCGCCCACCTCCACGGATCCCGCGGTCGGGTGGTCCAGCACCCCGATGATGTTCAGCAGGGTGGTCTTGCCGGATCACGAGGGGCCGGACAGGGCCGTGAACTCCCCTTCGCCCACGTCCAGGTTCACGCCACGGAGGGCGTGGACCTCCAAGGCGCCTTGCCGATAGACGCGTGTGAGGTCCCGCACCCGGATGAGTGCGCCGTTGTCCCAGGTGGCGGCGTCGCCGGACCGGAGTCCGTGGCTCGGTGCCGTGTGCTCGTTCATGGGTCGCCTGCCTATTCGTAGAAGCGCATGGCTTCGGAGGGCGCCAGGCTCGACGCCTTGTACGCCGGGTAGATCGCGCTGCCGATGGTGATCGCGGCCACCGCCACCGTGGCCACGATCCACTTGGCGGTGTTCACCGTGCTCCGCATGGTCATGTCCGCGAAGTTGGCTCCGGAGATCTCCATATCCTCCACACCCCACGCCCCCACGGGGATGCCCCAGCGGTCCACGGCGAGGTGTCCGCCGTAGCCGAGGGAGAACCCCACGGCCAGGGCCAGGAGGGTCATGAGGACGGTCTCGGTCAGGAGGAGTCGGGCCACCCCTCCCCCCCGGAGCCCCAGGGCGTTGAGGAGCCCGAACTCGCGGACCCGCTCCATGACTGCCATGAGGAAGGTGTTGGCGATGGCGAAGGCCACCACGGCGAAGATCACGACGATGTAGATGTAGAGGAACGCGTCGTCGATCTCGATGAACGCCACCATCTCCGGGATGGCCTGTCGCCAGGTCATCACCTCCAACCCGTTGCCCTCGATGTCGGCGGCGACGTGAATCGCCGCGGCCACGCTGTCCGGCGGGGCCCCGTCGGAGACGATGACACCGATCTGCGTGAGCATGCCATCCATGGCCACCGCGCCTCGGGCGGCGTCCAGGGTGGTGAGGGCCAGGCTCTCGTCCGTCTCGCGAAGCCCGGTCTCCACGACGCCCGTGAGGTGGAACAGGGCGCGGGTGACCTCGCCCTCCGGGTCCGTGGCGGTGAGGACCACCCGGTCGCCCAGCTCCAGCTTCAGCTTCTCGACGATGGTGGCGCCGAGGATGAGGGGGTCGTCCCGGGTGCTCTCCGTCAGGTACTCCCCCGCGCTCAGGTCCTCGCCGAAGTCGCGCAGGGCCAGCTCCAGCTCGGGCACGATGCCCTGGAGCATCACCGGCCGGTTCCCGGCGGCGCTGCTCACGAGTCCGTTCACCAGAACCCGGGGGATCGCAGCCTGGACGCCCTCGAGCGTCTTCACCACATCCAGGATGGGCCCCGCGTTGCGGATGACCAGGTCGCTGGAGCGGTTGTCCCAGTACCCGTCGGCGTGAACCAGGACGTCTCCCCCGGCCCCTTCGGCCGCGGCCTCGAGCATCTGGGCGTGGCCGTTGTCACCCATCCCCATGGAGACCAGGAAGAGGGCGTAGCTGAAGGCCACGGCGGACGTCATGATCAACGTACGGGTCCGGTGGCGCCACAGGTTGCGCCATGCCATGCGCCAGGTCATCAGGTCCTCCCCGCGATAGTGGGAGCGGGTTCGATACGGGCGGACTTCAGGGCCGGCCACAGCCCCACGAGGAAGGCCACGACCATCATCACCAACACGGGCTGGAGCACCACCTCGGTGTTGAGGATGGCGTAGATGCGCCCGCTGAACGCCACGCCCATCCACGTGAAGCCACCCTCGTCGGTGAACAGGCTGAGGTCGAGGCCGCGGACCGAGTGATACCAGGTCACCGCCACTCCGAGGATCGTCCCCAGGATTCCGCCAACCGTTCCCATGACCATCGACTCGGTCAGGATCATCCTGAACATCCGCCGCGGGCGCATGCCGATGGCCATGAGGACCCCGAACTCCCGCCTGCGCTCCAGGGCGCTCATGCGTTGGGTGTTCAGGATGCCCACCGCCGCAACCAGGTAGATGAGGAGGTAGGTGACGAAGTACGACTGGCGGCTGAGGGACAGCATCTGATCGATGGAAGGCATGATCTGCTGCCAGGCCCGGGTGACCAGCACGTCGTTGGGCGGATCCTCCCCGTCGGGCCCATCGGGAATGTCCGTGCCCGCTCCGAGGGAGGCGGCCACCGCGTCCCGGGTCTCTTCGGCCCGGATGAAGTTCCTCGTGCGGATGGTCAGCTCGTGGATCTCACCGTCCAGGGCCGCCAGGTACTGGGTGTCCGCGAGGTTCATGTAGACGGCGCTGCGATCCACGGCACTGCTTCCCGTCCTCACGATCCCCACCACCACCAGCAGGTCGTTTCCCAGGGAGCCGTCGGCGGCCTCGAAGAAGATCACCAGCTCGTCGCCGATCCCGACCCGGAGCTGCCGCGCGACTCCCGTGCCCAGGACGACCTCCCGCGGCGCCGGGTACGGTGGCGGGTCGTCCGTGAGCCAGCGGCCGGACTCCAGACCGTCGGCGATGGGCGTGGTGGTGGTCTCCAGGATCGGGTCCACGCCCATGATCTGCGCCACCTGGGACTTCTCCTCGTGGCCGATGAGGCCGAAGAGCCTGATCCGCGGCGCCACGGACTCCACACCGTCCACGGCGCGGAGGTCCTGCAGCATCGAGGGCTCCAGGGTGAAGCTCCGGTCCGCTCGGGGGCTCTCCGCGAAGGCCGCGGTGTGGACCTGGACCTGCCCTGTCTCTACGGCGGTGGCGCCGCGGACCATCTCGACCAGCCACCCTTCCATGAAGCCGAGGATCCAGACCATGAACGCCACGGAGATGGCGATGCCCGCGAGGGTGAGGCTGCTGCGCCACCGGTTCCGGGCCAGGTTCCTGAATCCGATCTTGGCGGAGATCATCGTGGCTCCTCCTCCACCTCAGCGGGCCACACGCCGGAGACCCTGGCGCGTGAAGAGAGACGCCTCTACCGGGATATCGAGCTCGAGCTCGATATACTGCACGATGGTGCGCTCGTCGGGATCGTCGGCGGGCTGGAGGATCATCGTCATGGGGATCTTCCTTCCCGCGATGGTCTCCACGTCCTCGAAGATCATGGTCCGGATCACCTCGCCCTCGTCGTAGTATTCGGCCCGCACGGGCACCCAGTCGTCGGGAGAGATGAGGAAGACCAGCTGGGAATAGACCACCGGGGCGTCGGGCAGGGGCGTGAGCGTGGCTTGCAGGTAGCGCGTCCCGTCGCGCACCTCCGACCCGAGGGTGGCGTCGTAGTCGTCCAGGTAGCTGGTCTCGCGGACCAGGTCGTCGTTGGTGAAGTGGCTGCCCATCCAGCTCTCGGAGAGCAGCCCCGTGGGAATCCGGATGAGGCGGTCGGCCCGGGGCGCGTAGTTCCACAAGCCGTCCTCGGTGCGCAGCGTCGCCGTCCCCGCCTCCCGCGCCGGAGCACGGATCACGAACAGGGCCTCCTCGTCGCCCCGGGACCACGCCTCCAGCTCCAGGATCCGGTCGCCACGCTCCCGCTCCACCGTCATGCGCAACCGGGAATAGGAGGACGTAGAGCGGTACAGATCGTCGATGTAATCCATGACCCGCTCGACGTCGGGCAGGGGCGACTGGCCGCGCATCGGGACCGGGACGGTGAGCGCTCCGGCGGTCAGCGCCACCGTCAGGGCCGGAAAGGCGAGCGCGGATAGGGCGCGCGGGCCCGTGATCACGATTCCCATCCTTCGTTCTCCTTGTCCAACATGTCGCGGACCAGATCGATCCGTCCGTCGACGAGCTTATTCAGCTCGTCCTCGGTGAGGTCGTCCCACCGCTCTATCATCCAGCGATCCCCCGCCGCGTCGGCGCCCATGGAGATGGCCACCAGGAGCTCCCGTGGGAGATCGGTGCGGATGACGCCCAGCTCCTGTCCCCGTGAGATGATGGTGTTCCACCATCCCCGGGACACGTCCATGAAGTGGTGTGTCGGGACGTCGGGCTCGGAGGAGATCCGGTGGAGGGATCGCGCCAGCGTCATCCACCAGGAATCCTGGGCGACGTAGTCCACCGACAGTCGGGTGAGCTCCCGTAGGGTCTCCCAGAATTCGTCGGCGCCGACGACCTCGATGGCTCGCCAGCCGGTCTCGTCCACCAGGCGCTCCATGGAGCGATCCAACACGCTCGTGAAGAGGTCGGCCTTGTCCTCGAAGTAGTAGTAGACCGAGCCCTTGCTCATGCCCGAGCGCTCGATGATCCGGTTGATGGAGGCAGCCTCGTATCCCCGCTCGGCGAACTCCTCCGCCGCGGCGGCGAGGATCGCCTCCTGCTTCTCCGGATCCAGCTTGTCGAATCGGCTCCTGGACATGGTTCCCGTTCCGGCCAGGCCAGGGGGCGGGCGAGTCAACCCCTGGGTTCGACTGATAAGTTAGACTACCTGGTCTAATCTTGGTCGAAAGGCCGCCCACGTCAAGGGGCGTCGGAGCGGGCGGTGCCCTCGCAGGGGCCGATGCCGGGGATCACGCGGCGGCGGAGAGTGCGGGAGCGATCAGGTCGGGGACCGGCAGGCCTCCGCCCGGGACCGGGGGCGGAGGCGCCGGGTGCGAAGGGGCTGTTCTACATCTCCGGAGGCGGCCAATAGTTGGAGACCGCCCAGTGGATCTGCCACGACCCGTCCTCGGCTTGCCGCACCAGCTGGAAGTACCCGCCGAACTGGATGGGATCGCCGCTCTCGGGCGCGGTCATCTGGTACCAGCCGCCGTCCAGCGCCCAGCCGTCCCCCATGGGCATGGTGACCAGGTCGTTGATGTCGATCTGGGACGGGTTCTGCTCCATCAGGGCAGCCAGGGCCTCGGCGATGGCAGCGCGGCCATGCACCGGACCACCCTGTGAGAACGACACCATGGCGTCCTCTGTATAGAGGTCGGCGACCATGTTCGCGTTGCCCTCGTTGAAGCGGGTCTCCCAGGCCGCCTCGAGCTCGGCCAGGGTGCCTTCGTTGGGGCCGGGCTCATCCTCGGGGGAGGAGAACTCGAATCCCTCGAAGGGCTCGTCAGTGAGGTTCCCGATGTGGCCAGCGATCTTCCACTCTCCCTCGACCTTGGTGGAGTGGGTCATGTAGCTGCCCCCATAGGACATGGGCTCGGCCCCTTCGGGACTCATGGTGATGGTGTAGGTGCCCCATCCCACCGCCTGGTCACCGAAGATCATCATGTCCCCCGGGGTGATCTCGATCTGGGGGGACATGGGGGCGTTGGCGCCCAGCGCCTCGGCGATCTCCTCGGGTCCGCCCGACAGCCGGCCGTCGGATCCCAGGAACCACGCGTCGGGCGCGTACAGGCTGGCCACCATGTCGGGGTGGCCCATGTTGTAGTGGGTGGCCCAATACTCCGCCATCTCGGCGAGAGCCTGCTCGTCGGCCGACATCTCCGGCGCCGCCTCGGCTTCGGGGGGGGTGTCCGCGGTTTCGCCCGCGCAGGCTGCGGCGAGGATGAGGAGGGCCGGGGTGAGGGTACGGATACGGGTCTTCATCGTCATACCTCCGGGAGGATCTCCTCGAGGCGGCCAAGAAGAGGCCGCCGAGCACCGTACGTTGCCGGCAGACGCGCCGGAAGGCAACCGGGTGGTGCCCTTGCAAGGAGGAGGCCAGCCCTTCTACGGTGTGGCCGCCGCGAGCGCCTCCTGGAGGACTGCGGCGGCGCCGGCCAGCGACGCGCACCGCGGGTACCGGACCTCCGGGATCCTGACGCCGTGCTCCTTCTCCAGGGCCAACACGAAGTTCAGGTAGTCCAGGGAGTCCATCTCGAACTGGTCTCGGAACGGCACCTCCGGCTGGAGCTCGGCCGGGGCGATGGGCACCACGCGGCGGAGCGTCTCGTGGACGGAGGCGGAGAGATCCTCGGGGGTCACGTGGGGCTCACCCTCACGGCTCAGGTCGGGTCAGGTCGTGTCGAACGATCTTCCCGGAGGGCGTCCGGGGCAAGTGGGTGCGAATGTGGAGGACGCGGGGCGCCAGAGCCGGCCCGAGACGGGCTCGGGCGAAGGCGAGGACGTCCCGACCTGGCGCCTCCGACGCTTCGGCCTCCGCCGTGAGGACGACATGGGCCTCGATCACCGTGCCCGCGATCTCGTCGGCGCGCCCGGACACGGCGGCGTCAACCACCGAGGGATGATCCAGGAGCACGCCCTCCACTTCCGCTGGGGAGACCATGTGCCCCGCGGACTTGAAGGCGTCTCCTCTGCGGGCGCGGAACCGGACCCACCCTTCCCCGTCCATCTCCGCCAGGTCTCCCGAGAGGTACCAGTCCCCGTCGAAGGAGCTCTCGTAGTGCTCCGGAGCGTCCAGGTACCTCCGGAACATGGAGGGCCACCCCCGGCGCACCGCGAGCTCCCCCGTCTCCCCGGGCCGGGACCTGCGCACCCCGCCACCGTCGCGGACCAGACAGGCCACCTCGAATCCCGGCACAGGGCGCCCGATGGCGCCCTCGCGCACGTCCGCGTCGTGGGCCGTGGCCACGACGATGCAACCGGTCTCGGTCTGCCACCACGTATCTCGCACGGGCACGCCCAGCGCCCGGCGTGCCCATCGGGACTCGGCGGAGGCCAGGGGCTCGCCCACGGTGAAGACGGCGCGGAGCGACGGGAGGCCGGGCCGGTCCGTGCCCGAGGGATCCATTCGGCGCCAGAGGCGAAGCGCCGTGGGGGAGGTGTAGAGGACCTGAATGCCCTCGGTCGCGAGGTTCTCCCACCAGCGTGCCGCGTCGAACTCCTCCTCGTCCATGAACACGGTGCAGCCCACCGCGAGGGGGGCCAGGATCCCGTAGGAGACGCCGGTCACCCATCCCGGGTCGGCCGTGCACCAGTAGCACGTGCCCCCCTCGACGCCGAGGACGCGCTCGGCGGTGTAGGCGTGGGCCACCACGGCGTCGTGGACGTGTACCACTCCCTTGGGCTCTCCCGTGGTGCCGCTGGTGAAGTGGAGCATGCCCGGGTGTTCCGGACCCACGTCGGTGTCGGCCCATGCCGGGTCGCCGAGGGCCAGCCAGCGGTCCAGGGGCTCGGTCCCGTCAGGCCCCGCAACCACGTCCTCGTCCGGAGTGGCCAGCCGTCCCGGCCGGTCCACGAGCAGCACCCGCCGCAGGGAGGGCAGCTCGGCTCGCACGGGCTCGACCTTGTCGCGATAGAGGCGGGAGGTGGTCACGAGGAGCCGGGCCCGGCTTCGGGCCAAGCGACGTCTCACCGGGTCTGGACCGAAGGACGAGAACAGGACGGTGGCGACGACACCGGCACGCAGCGCGCCCAGGACCGCCACCGGCAGCTCGGGGATCCGGCCCGTGAGGACGGCCACGAGGTCGCCGGGACGGATGCCCTCGCGAGCGAGGCCGCTGGCAAAGCGGCTCACGGCCTGATCGAGGTCCCGGTAGCTGTACGCCACCGTAGGCCCCTCCCGCGGCCTCCAGCGGAGGGCGGGCAGGTCTCCGGCACCGCCTCGGACGTGGCGGGTCAGTGCCGTCGCGGTGATATTCCGGGGGAGTGGATCGTGACCCCGGAGCGCCTTCCGCGCCCCCTCCCATGGCTTGGTCGACACACTCCTCCTCACCAAGAAAAACGAAGCCTTGAGCATACGGAACATAAAGTCGTTCTTCCGTCCGCGGTCGGTGGCGCTGGTGGGAGCCAGCGCCCGTCCGGGGTCGGTGGGGAACGTCGTCGCCAAGAACCTGCAGGCCGGCGGCTTCGGGCCGGCGCTGTCCTTCGTCAACCCCAGGGGCGAGGTCATCCTGGGAGTCCGGAGCGTCCCGTCGGTCGACGCCCTGCCCGAGGTGCCCGAGCTCGCCGTCCTGGCCACCCCGCCTGCCTCCATCCCGGGGTTGGTGCGCTCCCTCGGAGGGCGAGGCACGAGGGCCGTCGTGGTCATCACGGCGGGCTTCGGCGAGGGCGCGCTCTCGGACGACGGACAACCCCTCGCCCAGGCCCTGCTCCAGGCCACGCAGCCGCACGGCACCCGCATCATCGGACCCAACTGCCTGGGTATTCTCGCGCCTACTTTGCGGCTAAACGCCAGCTTCTCGCATCTGGGCTCCTCGCCGGGGAGTCTGGCGTTCGTCGCCCAATCCGGCGCCATCGTGACCGCCGTGCAGGACTGGGCGGAGCCCAGAGGGTTGGGGTTCTCCCACCTGGTGTCGCTGGGCGACATGCTGGACGTGGACTTCGGTGACATGATGGACTACCTGGCGAACGATCCCGGTACGCGCGCCATCCTGCTCTACGTCGAGGGGATCAAGCATTCCCGGAAGTTCATGTCCGCCGCGCGGGCAGCCGCTCGCATGAAGCCGGTGCTCGCCGTGAAAGGCGGGAGGTTCGAGGCGGGGATGCGCGCCGCGGCCTCGCATACGGGGGCGGCGGCGGGGGCCGACGCCGTGTACGACGCCGCCTTCCGGCGGTCGGGGATCCTCCGTGTGCACACCCTCGAGGAGCTGTTCGGGGCCGTCGAGACGCTGGCGCTCGCGCGGCACCATCGTGGAAACCGGCTCGCCATCGTCACCAACGGCGGCGGGCTCGGTGTGCTGGCGGCGGACGCCCTCGCGGAGCGGGACGGTCGGCTGGCCGAGCTCTCGGACGAGACCGTCGCAGCCCTCTCGGACGTCCTGCCCGCCACGTGGTCCGGGGGAAACCCGGTCGATATCATCGGAGACGCCCCGGGTGCCCGGTACGAGGCGGTGCTGCGGGTGATCCTGGACGACCCGGGTGTCGATGCCGTTCTCGTGATCAACTGCCCCACGGCAGTGATCAGCCGTGAGGAAGCGGCCCGGGCCGTGGCCAACGTCACGGCCGCCCTCAGGGGGAAGACGCTGCTGACGAGCTGGGTGGGCGCCGCCACCACCAGCGAGCCCAGGCGCATCTTCAGCGAGGCCGGGATCCCCTCGTACGACACCCCGGAGCAGGCCATCAGCGCCTTCATGCAGCTGGTGGAGCACGGGGTACGGCAGGACATGCTCCTGGAGACGCCGCCGTCGCTGCCCGAGGTGTTCCAGCCGCACAGGGACGAGGCCGTTCGCGTCGTGGAAGCGGCGGTGAGCGACGGCCGGGAGTGGCTGACGGAGCCGGAGGCGAAGGAGGTGATGGAGGCGTACGGGATCCCGACCGTCCCGACCTTCGTGGCCAGGACACCCGAGGAGGCGGCGAAGATCGCGGTGCGCATCGGAGGGCCGGTGGCCCTCAAGATCCTGTCGCGGGATCTGACCCATAAGTCGGACGTGGGTGGCGTCGCACTGAACCTCGAGGGGCCAGGGCTGGCCGAGCAGGCCGCTCGGGACATGGAGAGCCGCATCCGGTCGCTGCATCCTGAGGCTTCGCTGGACGGCTTCAGCGTCCAGGCCACCGTGAAGCGGCCGGGTGCCCGGGAGGTCATCATCGGTGCCACCGAGGATCCCCAGTTCGGACCCGTCCTGCTGTTCGGCCACGGGGGCACCGCCGTGGAGGTGGTCAACGACGTGGCGCTGGGCTTCCCGCCGCTGAACCTGCGTCTGGCCCGGGCGCTCATGTCCCGCACCCGAATCCAGCGCGTGCTGGAGGGATACCGCGACGTGCCGGCGGCCAACCTGGACGAGATCGCCCTCACCCTGGTCAAGGTGTCCCAGCTCGTCGTGGACCTCCCCCACGTGGTGGAGCTCGACCTCAACCCACTGCTCGTGGACAGCTACGGCGTGCTCGCTCTGGACGCCCGCGTGCGTGTGCGACCCGCCTCCGAGGCGCCGGTCCCCCGCCTGGCCATCCGCCCCTATCCCAAGCAGCTCGAGGAGGAAGTGGAGCTGGCCGACGGCCGCACGCTCCTCCTCCGTCCCGTTCTGCCCGAGGACGAGCCCTCGCTGCAGCTCATGTTCCAGGCGCTCACACCCGAGGAGGTGCGCTTCCGCTTCTTCGTGCCGCGGAAGACGTTCTCCCACATGAACACCGCACGCTTCACCCAGATCGACTACGACCGGGAGATGGTGCTCGTGCTCACCGAGGCGGGGATACCCGGAGCGACTCCGATCCACGGGATCGTGCAGCTCAGCGCGGACCCCGACAACGAGAAGGCGGAGTTCGCCATCCTCGTCACCCGGGAATGCACCGCCCTGGGGCTCGGGGTCTACCTCATGCGCAGGCTCATCGAGTACGCCCGAGCACGCGGAATCGGGCTCATCTTCGGGGACGTGCTGGTGGACAACACCACGATGCTCAAGCTGGCCAGGGTCCTGGGCTTCACCAGCAATCCGGTGGAGGGAGAGCCGGGCCTGGTACGCATCCAGCTGCGGTCGGTCTGAGGGACGCGCGGCCGATGAAGCCGGGCGCCGGCGTTTCGCCTGGTCCCGCGCTCCAGTATGATTCAGGAGTGAGCCTGCCCGTCGCTCCGATGTCTTGCCGTGAGGAGACCACCATGGCCAGTGTTCACCCCTCCGCCCTGGACCGCCGCGACTTCCTGAAAGGAGCAGCCGCGGGACTGGTCCTCCTGCCCCACATGGACCTGGGGCGGCTGGGCTTCGGAAGACCCGCCCGCGCGTCCACCGTCGCCCTCATTCGCACGTCGAGCCGCAAGGAGGGGGTGGCACGGGCCATGGCGGCGCTCGACCCCGCCGGCATGGCCGGCAAGCGGGTGGTTCTGAAGCCGAACTTCAACAGCGCCGACGGAGGGCCGGCCGGGACCCACGACGACACCCTCACGCAGCTCGTCGCCGAGCTCCAGGAGCGGGACGCTCGGTCCATCACCCTGGGCGAGTCCAGCGGGCCCCGGGGCACCGCGGTGGTCCTCGAGGCCAAGGGCACCCGCGACCTTGCTCGGGACATGGGATTCGACGTGGTGGACTTCGACGAGATCGCGGACTCGGATTGGGTCCACGTCCAGCCGTCCGGCACCCACTGGCCGGAGGGCTTCCACCTTCCGCGCATGGTCACCGACGCCGAGTACATGGTGAGCGCCTGCTGCCTGAAGACCCACGGGTACGGCGGTGTCTTCACCATGTCCCTGAAGCTGTCGGTGGGCCTCACGCCCCGGTCCATCCGTCGCGGCATGCATCAATCCCCGGACATGCGCCGCATGATCGCGGAGCTGAACCAGGGCTACCGCCCCGACCTCGTCATCCTGGACGGGATCGAGACCTTCACCGACGGTGGGCCCTCCCGGGGGACGCTGAAGCAGGGCAACGTGATGATCGCCGGCACCGACCGGGTGGCGGTGGACGCCGTGGGCCTGGCGGTCCTCAAGGACCTGGGGTCCAACGACGCCATCATGGGCACGCCCATCTTCGCCCAGGAGCAGATGGCCCGGGCCGTGGAGGTCGGGCTAGGCGTGAGCGGCCCGGACGAGATCACGTTGGTCAGCGACGACGACGAAGGCCTCGCCTACGCGAAGGTGCTCGAGGGGATCCTGGCGCGGGGGTAGGCAGGGTCTTCAAGTCGACATCGGATCCGGATCCTCCGGTGTCCCGAAGAGCTCTTTGTACAGCCAGGTCCTCGCGGCGACCCAATCACGCTGCACTGTGCGCCGGGTCACTCCGAGGAGCTCGGCGATCTCGCGTTCCTCGAGCCCGCCAAAGAAGCGGTACTCGACCACCTTCAGGAGGCGGGGGTCGAGCTCGCCCAGCCTCTCGAGGGCCTCGTCCAGAGCGATGAGCTCGGTCAGCGGCAGCGCGACACCGAGGCCCTTGTTCGTGAGCGAAGTTCGCTCCCAGGCCCCACCCCGCTTGGCCGCGCCCCGAGCCCGGGCGTGATCCACCAGGACCTGGCGCATGCACCGCGCCGCGATGCCGAAGAAGTGCGCGCGGTCCTGCCAGTCGGGTGACGGGCTCCCGACGAGCCTGAGATAGGCCTCGTGCACCAGAGCGGTGCCGTCCAGGGTGTGGTCCGAGCGCTCCCTCCTCAGGTGTTGCCGGGCCATGCGTCGGAGCTCGTCGTACACCGTGGGTAGCAGCCTCTTCAGGGCGCGGTCGTCACCCTTGCGGGCCTGCACGATCAGCTCGGTGACGTCGCCTGGAGAGGTGGAGTCGTCCATTCGGGGTGTGTGATGTCGCTCGGCGGGTGGTTTCTCCGCATACCGAATCGTAGGGCATGAGGAAAGACAAGATAGGAGGTGGAATCGTGCCTAGCATCAAAGATATATGGAGCTATCGGATCGCCGTGTCGTCCGCTCTGACCGCTGCGGGGGTGGCATGTGGGCTGTTCCTGCTGACGGCGTCCAAGGGGGCCGAAGCCCTTTCGACCACCGACGGGATCGCGGCCTTTCATGGATCCAAGGTAGCGGAGCTCTTCAGGAAGGGCATGGATGCCGCGTATCGAGGTAACACCGGCAAGGCCGTCAGCCTGTTCAACCAGGGGGCGAGCCTCGACCGCGAGTGCGGCGCTTGCTTGTGGGGGCTTGCCTGGGCCCTCAGCACGGATCTGGAGCGAGCCGTACCCGGCGAGCGTCTGGCCGAGGCCCGGAGCGCGCTCCGCCGTGCTCGGGCCGTGAAGGAACAGGCTGCGCCCCGCGTGCGCAGGCTCATCGAAGCGCTCGAGGTCCTCTACGACGCGGAGACCGAGCCCGACGCGGACCGTCGCCGGGCGGCTTACGTCGAATCCATGCGCAAGCTGACCTATCGCTACCCTGGCGACCCCGATGTGCTGGCGGCCTTCGCCTTCTCCCTCATCTCGGCCGAGGAGGCGGACCACTGGTCCGCGGACGGATGGCCGCGACCGGCGATCCGGGAAGCGCTCGCGGCCGCGAACCGGGCGATCCGCGCCGACCGCGGGCATGCCGGCGCCAGGAGGGTGTACGAGCACGTCTCGGCGGACCTGGTCGCGTCGCAGTCCCGGAGCTAGCGCGATGGGGCGGTGACGGTTGGCGGTACGGACGGCCGTGGGCCCGGAGAGCCTCGAAGCTCCCCGGGCCCTTCGTCGGTCTCCCTCCCGGAGTGGCGGCGTCCGCCGTCCTCCGCCGCTGTGTGACTTGACCAGACCCCCGTCATTTGCAGCGCCGGTGGAAGCCCTGCCTGCGACTCGGCTCGACACGAAGCCGTCGGCGCCACATTCTTGGAGATCGGCGCCACCAACCCCCGCCACCGACCCGTCGCAGGCACCAGCGGCCGTACACGTGGACGAATCCCGCCCCCAATCCGATTCCTGGCAAGTCGCTCAGCGGATCTTCACGGAAGCGCGGGAGCTGCAGGAGGCCGAGCGAGAGGCATTCGTACGACGAGAGTGTGGCGGCGACGCCGACCTTCTTGCCGAGGTTCGGGCCTTGCTGGCTCTGGAGGGGCAAGCCGAGGCCTTTTTCGACCATCTGGCCGCTCGCATCGCCGGGAGCGAGAAAGGCGGTCCCTCTCTCGCGGGTCGTACCGTCGGAAGGTTCGAGGTCACCGAGTCGATCGGCCGCGGCGGCATGGGAGAGGTCTACCGCGCCAGGGATCTCCGACTCGGACGCGAGGTCGCTCTTAAGGTCCTGCCGACCCATTTGGCCACAGACGAGAGCCACGTGGCCCGTTTCCGCCAGGAAGCACGGATGGTGGCGGCGCTCAACCACCCCAACATCGCCCGCATTCATGACGTCGAGGAGATCGACAGCCTGATCGTCCTCGTGCTGGAGCTCGTGGAGGGTGTCAGCCTCCGGGAGCGTCTCGACCGCGGCGGTCTCCGGCTGGACGAGGCGCTGGACATCGGGAAGCAGGTTGCCGAAGCCCTCGAAGCCGCCCACGACGTGGGCATCGTGCACCGGGACCTCAAGCCGTCCAACATCGTCGTCACCCGGGAGGGGAAGCCGTTCATTCTCGACTTCGGAATCGCCAAGTCCCTCGAGCGGCTGCGGCGCGGTGCGGTGTCGCAGGGCCATCCGCTGCGGGCGACCGCCGACGAGACCACCACCGGCATGGTGGTCGGCACCGCTTCGTACATGAGTCCCGAGCAAGCGAGGGCCCAGCCCGTGGATGAGCGCTCGGACGTCTGGGCCTTCGGAGCCCTGCTCTACGAGATGTTGACGGGAAGGAAGGCCTTCGCCGGAGAGGGTCTCTCACAGATCATCGGGGGTGTCCTCGAGTCGGAGCCCGACTGGGGCGCCCTGCCGGAGGACACCCCCGCCCCGATTCGACAGCTCCTGGGGCGATGTCTGGAACGGGATGTGCGAAGACGGCTTCAGGCCATCGGCGAAGCACGCATCACGTTGGAGGCGATGCTGTGGGCCGAGGGGCCCCACCCTGCTCCCCCTGCGCAGGTCGGTCAAGGAAGAGCGCTCGACAGCACCCCGGCGCTGGAGACAGCAGGGCGGGCCCGGCCCCTACCTTCAGGAGTTCGCAAGGGCGGACGCCGGCGATGGGCGTGGGCGGCGACCGGCCTACCCCTTGTTGCCGTCGTCGTGGTGATGATGACGAGGGCCGGCGCCCCGACGTCGTCTGCCGAGCTGCTGGCCATAGGGGAGATCGCCGACTATCTGGGGGTGGACGGTCCCCGCTCCGCCGCGGCGCTGTCTGACATGTTGGCCACCAACCTCGCGCGGGTCGACGGGGTCGGGGTGCTTTCGGCCGCGAGGATGCTCGAGGTGGCCCCTCGGGACCTGCCGCGCGCGGGATCCCTCGCGGCCGCAGCCCGCCGCGCGGGGGCTACCGCGGTGATCGAGGGCGGGCTTCACCGTGCATCGACGGGTGGGTATCGACTGGACCTCCGTATCGTCCGCCTCGAGGGTGGTGAGGTCCTCGCGGCCTTCGCGCTGGAGGGACCGGATCTGTTCACTCTGGCGGACAGCGGAACGAGCAGGATCGCGAGTCACCTCGGCGGCAGGGCCCCATCCGGCTCGATCCGCGAGGTCACCACCTCTTCGGAGCTCGCCTATACCCTCTATCGGGAGGGATTGAGGCTCCACTTTGCCGGAGATCGTGAGGGCGCCGAGGCGATGTTGGGTGCCGCCCTTCGGGAGGATCCCGACTTCGCGATGGCGGCCTATTGGGGATCCATCATCGCCACGGACCGCGACTACGGACGGAGCCTCACCCTCTTGGCGAGAGCCGACACCCTGGCCGAGAAAGCGCCGGATCGAGAGCGCTGGCTCATACGGGCCCGGGTGGCGGGCATCGGGCTCGAGTCCAGGCTACGGGCCTACGCAGACTCCCTGGTACAGCGGTACCCGGAAGAGCCGGACGGCTGGGAGATTCTCGCCCGGGCGCTGGTCTCGGACGGGGCGTACGCAGAAGCCCTGCCGGTCCTTCGCCGGGTGTTGGCGGAGATCGGCGCCGACGAGCCGCCTGATGCCGCCGTCTGTCGCACCTGCGAGACTTACGCCTTGCTCGCGAGCGCCTACGCCAACCTGGATTCCACGGAGGCACGCCGCCGCGCGGCAGAGGCTTGGACCGAGACCTACCCCGGGGTCCCCGCGGCCTGGCGACTCCTGGCGCTGACGCTGGGCGCCGAGGGAGCTCACGACGCGGCGGACGTGGCGCGGCAGGCGGCGTTCCGGCTGGACGGGGCGTTCGAGGTCGATCGCCGCCTCCGGGTCAATCTTGCGATGGCCCGTGGCGATCTGGCGGCGGCTGCTGCCGCCGCCAGATCCGAGGGCGAGGGAGCGGCGCCCGATTGGTGGCTCACCAGCTACGTGGAGCGGGCCCGGGGCCGCTGGGAGGAGGCCATGGACGCGGCCCTCCGGGCGCGCGCCTCCGGGGAAGGGGAAGCCGTACCTCCGGGTTCCGTGCATCCCGCGGCGCTTTCACAGGCCGTCACCCTCCGGATGTCCGGCAGTCCGCGCGAGGCCGCCGCCCTGTACGATTCACTTGCCACCTGGCGGCATGAAGCTGCGCCACCGCCCCTCACGGCGAGGCAACGGGCGTGGATGCTCCTCCAAAGGGCAGATGCGTTGGCGTCGGCAGGCGAAGTGTCCGAGCTGCCCGACCTCGTTGACGAGATCGAGCGGTTGGGCACGGGAAGCGGGCATGTCAGGGACCGTCGGATGCACTGGCACGTTCGAGGCCTGTCCCTTCTCGCCGGAGGAGACACCGCTGCCGCCCTCGACGCGTTCCGTAGGAGTATCTTCTCCCTCTCCCAGGGCTATACGCGCACCAACCAGGCCTGGGCGGAGGTACTCATCGCCCGGGGAGAGGCCGACGCCGCGATTCCATTGCTGCAGTCGGCGCTCAAGGGCCCCATCGAGGGCTCGACGTTCTACACGAACCCGGCTGACAGCCATCGGCTCCTGGCGGAGGCCTGGAGCCGCATGCCCGGTGCCCAGGCGGCCGACAGTGCCCGGGCCCATCGGGAGTGGGGGCGCTGAGCCCAGCGTGTCGAACGACTCACCGCAGTGCCGTCGCGGCTGCTCCTACGGCGTGCAGTCGCTGGCGTCCGGTGCCGGCCCGGAATCCTCAAGGGTTGGGTCACCGATCAGGCCCACGAAGAGCAGCGTTCCCGAGAGCCGCTCCCGGATGGCGAACAGGAACGGCCGGTCTGCGATGATGCCCGAGAACGACGTCAACGAGATGCCCACCGCCGTGACGGCGGCCGCCGTCGTGCCCTCCTCGTCGACCTCGATGAAGGT
>JBDHGI010000059.1:0-42844 GCA_039589955.1 Gemmatimonadota bacterium
CTCCTCGCGGACGGGCAGATCCTCCAGGTCATGCTGTACCTGCCGGACGAGCTGCGAACTTCGGACTACTTCGAGTCCGGACCGGGGTTCATCCCCCTGCGCAACGTGCGAGAGCAAGGTCATGGCACCACCTTGCGGTTCGACCGGCTGGCCCTCAACAAGGAAGCCATCGTAGCGATCCGGGAGTCCTGATCCCTCTCGGGCGCGCCCCGCTGAGCCGTCACCTGCCCCCCGCCTCCCCCACGGGGGGCTTCCTCCATCGACATCGCCGGCCCCGTTGGCCCTGTCTAGACCCGTCCAGGAGCAGGGAGGCCCGGTATAGTGCGCGTCCGGCAACGCCCATCGCCGTGACGAGCTCCTGACGACCGTCCGACGGCCCCCCACCTCCCCCCTGTAACGAATCGTTGCAGGTGCCGATCGCCGAGGTCGCGCACCTGCAACGTCGCATGGCACCTCGCCGGTTCGCCACGAATACCTAAACCATTACCACATAACATCTTATGAGAATGGCACACGTGTGGCCCAGGGATTGAAACGACCTACGCCTCGATGGGTCCCTCGGGTGGGTCCCACAAGCCGACCAAACCCGACCTTGGAGGTCGAGGCTCGGCACCAATCCCCCAAAGGCCTGCAGGCCGAAGGAGCGCACGTCAGATGGAAACCCTCAAGTCGTTCTGGACCGACGAGTCCGGACAGGGCCTCACGGAGTACGCCCTCATCATCGCCCTGGTCTCGATCGGGCTCATTCTGGTCCTCGTCGCTTTCCGCGATGAGATCCGGAACGTCTTCGCCGCGATCCGCGGCGAGCTCGGCAACGCCGTCGTCAACCAGGCCACTCCGTAGCACCGTGGTCGTCCTCACCCCGACCTCTCATCCGTGATGCTCGTCTGGCTTCTGATCCACTTCGTCGGCTTCCTCGCACTCATCGGTGCGGCGGTGGTCATGGACGTACGGGAGCGCAGGATTCCCAACGTGATCACCGTGCCGGCCCTGCTCTTCGCGGTTGCCATCGCGGCCACCCTTCCGGGGCGCGCCATGATGCCCGCGATCCTGGGAGCTCTGATGGCCTTCGGCCTCGGCTTCCCTCTCTTCGCATTGGGCGGGATCGGTGCCGGCGACGCCAAGCTGCTCACGGCGGTCGGGGCTTTCGTGGGACCGACGGCCCTGTTGGCGGTCATCATCTGGGGCGGGCTCGCCGGTTGCGGGCTCGCCCTGGCTGATGCCGTCCGTCGGAAGACCGTCGTCCCCCTTCTGATGAACACCCTGAGTCTCTTCATCTACCTGCTTTCGCTGGGCCGCGCAGGAAGGCGAGCGAGTCTGGGGACCCCCGGGGCGCAGACCGTGCCCTACGGCGTCGCCATCGCCGCCGGAGCTCTCGCGGCTTGGTTCATCCCCCTTCCGGGAACCGTTCTATGAGGATTCGAACAGTGAGACGAAAGGGCCTTCGCCGGCCTAGGTCCGGCGATCCACGCGCTGGACAGGCGCTCGTGGAGTTCGCTCTCGTCGCTCCGATCCTGCTGCTACTCCTCCTCGGTATCGTGGACTTCGCCCGAGCGTGGAATGTCTACGAGGTGCTCACGGACGCCGCTCGCGAAGGAGCGAGGGAGGCCGTGGTGGACAATGGCAAGACCGAGGCCGAGGTGCGGCAGATCATCGTGGACGCGGCCGCACGTGCAGGAATCGAGATAACCGACGCAGACATCCAGATCACCGGCTTGGGATCGGGCCGTGGGAATCCCACCACGGTCCGAATCGAGCACACGTACCCGCTCCGTTTTGTCGGCGCGCTGGTATCGCTTGCCCAGGGTAGCAACGAATTGGTGCTCGCCACCGAATTCGCCATGCGCAACGAATGAGGAACCAGGAGTTCATCCGATGAAGAAGAAGCGTGTTCTTTTTGTGTTGCTGCTGGCGATCACGTCCGGTCTGGTGGCGGGTTACTCCGTCATCCAGTACCTGAACCAGCGGCCCACGTCCATCATCGCCTCGGACAGCAGAGGTGCGACGCAGCCCGTGGTGGTGGCCGTTCGAGACCTGGGGCTCGGCCAGCTCATCACCGATGACGACGTCAAGGCCATCGAGTGGCCGGCCGGGGCGGTCCCGACCGGTTATGCCGGCGCCCCCGGAGAGGTGGTGGGACGGGGGGTCATCGAAGCCATCCGCGCCAACGAGCCCATCCTGGAGTCGAAATTGGCCGACTCCGGCATGGGGGCCGGGCTCCCGCCCCTCATCCCCACGGGCATGAGGGCCGTGAGCGTCAAGGTCGACGAGGTCATCGGCGTGGCCGGCTTCGTGACGCCCACGACCCGGGTGGACGTCATCCTGACCATGACCCCCCAGGGAACCAAGGACCCGGCGAGCAAGGTCATCCTGCAGAACATCCAGGCCCTCGCCGCCGGCCAGGAGATCCGCAAGAACGAGGAAGGCGAGCCCATGATCGTCGCCGTGGTCACGGTGCTCGTGACCCTCGAGCAGGCGGAGAAGCTCGTGCTCGCCGCCAACCAGGGGCGGATCCAGATGGCCCTTCGCAACACGCTCGACCTGGAGACGGTCGAGACCCGGGGCCAGTACGCGTCCGGACTCTTCATTGACGCGTTCCGCCGCACGACACGCGCGACGGCCGTGCGAACCGGTACAGCCGCCGCCACGGAAGGCTTCCTCGAGATGTACCACGGTGGAGTCCGCACGCTGGTCTCGTACCAGTGATCGCCGAACCTGACTGGAGAGACGACCTCATGAGACCTGTGACCATGACTTCCATCACACGAGTCACCGCCGTTCTCGGCCGCGCGGGCGTGCCCCTGCTCGCCGCGGCACTGATGGCCGGAGTATCGCCCGCTGCAGCCCAGGAGGGCTTCCTCACGGAGTCCGAGGGAGTCATCACCATCGCCCGAGGGGCTTCCACGGTGCTCACCCGCGCCGACACCATCAGCCGGCTCACCATCGCCGACGGCGACATCGCCGAGGCCCTGGCGTTCCCCCCGAACCAGTTCCTCATCAACGGGAAGCAGGTGGGAACGACGAGCCTGGTAATCTGGGGTCGCTCCGGGCGCCCCCAGATGTTCACGCTGGAAGTGACAGCGGACATCGCCTCCCTGCAGCGCCAGTTCGACGACCTGTTCGGGCAGGAGCAGGTGATGGTCTCCAGCACGGGGAGCGCGCTCGTCCTATCCGGTGAGGTCCGTGACCCCGCCGTGGTGCGCAAGGCCATGGCCCTGGCGGAGCACATGCAGATCCCGGTCATCAACAACATCCAGGCGCCTGCTCCCGAGCAGATCCTCCTCCACGTGGAGTTCGCCGAGATCAGCCGCTCCGTGCTGAAGGAGATGGGCGGCGATCTGGTGCGGGTCCTCAATCCCGCGACGCTGGACGAGGTCTTCGACCGGGACGACACGCACATCATCGAGGCCGCCTCCGAGGGCCTGGTCACCATCATGCTGGAAGGGGACCGCTCGGCGCTGGACGTGTTCATCCGGGCGCTGAAGAGCTCCGGTGAGTTCCGTAGCCTGGCCCAGCCGAACCTGGTCACCCGGGAGGGGCAGCAGGCCTCCTTCCTGGCCGGCGGCGAGTTCCCGTTCCCCACCATCCAGGGAACGCAGAGCAACGCCGTGACCATCACGTGGAAGGAGTTCGGCATCCGCCTGAACTTCACTCCCACCATCCAGAACAGCGGCAACATCCGCCTCCAGGTGGAGCCGGAAGTGTCGTCCCTGGACTTCGCCAACGGGCTGACGTTCTCCGGATTCCAGATCCCGAGCATCCTCACCCGGCGCGTCCAGACCGACGTCGAGCTCAAGCCCGGGCAGACTCTGGCCATCGGCGGCCTGATGGACAACCAGATGCTGACGGAGGTGGACAAGATCCCGCTGCTGGGTGACATCCCCATCCTCGGCTTCTTCTTCAAGTCGAAGAGCGCCCGCCAGAACCGCTCGGAGCTCCTGGTGCTGGTGACGCCCTACATCCTGGACGAGGACGACCTGCCGGCTCCTCCGGTGCCGACCGGCGAGCCCCTGGACTGGAACTGGGACGGCCATATCGGCAAGTGGCTGAGGGAGCGCAACGAAGCGACCTCGACGTCCGGCGGCAACCAGGATCGCTGAGGAGGACCTGTCCATGACGCTCACGACCGTAGCACGCGACCAACGAGGAGGAACGCTCGCCCTGGTGGCCGTCACCATGGTGGTCCTCCTCGGCATGGCGGCCCTCGCCGTGGACCTTTCCATGGGCTACGCCACCCGCGCGGAGGCTCAGCGCGTCGCCGACGCCGCCGCACTGGCCGGCGGGAGCGCCTTCATGGACTTCCCTCAGGCCATAGCATCCCAGCCTGCCCAGGACCGGGCATACGAGTACGCCGTCGGCCAGTCGCTCCGCGGCGAGCCCGTCGACTCCTCCGAGGTCACCGTCCAGATCGATGTGGACGAGCGCCTGGTGCGTGTATGGATCCAGAGGCTCGGGGTCCCCACCTGGTTCGCCCGGGTCATCGGCTTCGACGACATCGACATCGCCGCCGTGGCGGCAGCCAAGGCGATGATGGCCGGCACGGCCCGCTGCCTCAAGCCCATCGCCCTCCCCGACCTGTGGCACGACGCCGACGACGACACCAACGGCAACCGTGTGTGGGACCCGGGGGAGGAGTGGGACTTCGGGAGCCACCCCGACGACCGCTATCAGCGGTTCAACGGAGAGGGCTCCCCGGACGCGGCGACGGCCACCGGGTACGGAAGCACCTGGAGGGACGGTACCCGGGATTACGGGCGTCACATCCAGATCAAGGCCGCCGACCCACAGTCCGAGTACAACCTGAACCCCGGCCTCTTCTATCCCTGGCGCCTTCCTGTCGACGAGGACATGCAGGATTGCGACAAGGGGGGCGGCGGTCTCGACGCCGGTGGCGCCGTCTTCCGCCGGAATCTCTGCGAGTGCAACGACAGCCCTGTGCAGCTCGGCGAGCCGTACGACCTGGAGCCCGGCAACATGATCGGCCCCACCTATCAGGGCCTCGGCGAGCTCATCAGCGAGGACTCCGGGGCCTCCTGGGATCCAAACGCGAACGGCGGCCGGGGAGGGATCGTCAACTCGGCCTTCGGCCCCGGCATGGCGAGCCCCCGGGTCATCAAGGTGGCCATCTTCGACAGATCCCAGGTCACCCAGTCGGGAATGCAGAGCATCGTCTTCAACAACTTCGCCCTGATGTTCCTGGAGGATCAGCAGAGTCCCCAGGCGCCGGTGAACGCCCGCTTCCTCTACTACGCCGCCGGTGATGGCAGCGGACCCATCGACGGGCCGCTCGTCCTCTACCTCCGACTCGTCGAATAGAAAGGGAGAATTCCCGTGATTGACTGCGTCCTCATCTCGCCCGACGAGGAGTTCCGGAGGCTCGCCCACGACCTCATCGTCCAGTCGGAAGCCCGGATGGTCCTGGACATCCCCAAGGCCGCCCAGAACCTCTCCAGGGAGACCCTGGCACGGGTGCTGGCCGCCGATCCCCAGGTGGTGTTCATCGACCTCGACGGCAGCCTCACTGGCGTCCGGGTGATCGAGGTCCTGGGCCAGGAGGCCCCGGAGATCGGCCTCATCGTGGCCGGACCGCACATCTCCGCCGAGGCCCTGCTGTCGGTGATGAGGGCCGGGGCCCACGAGTACCTCCCCAGGCCCCTTTCCCAGAAGGACGCCCAGGGGGCCTGGATTCGCGTGCGCCGGCGCCTCGCCCCGGCCAGCAAGGAGCCAGACGCCCCTCCGGGACGCCTCACCACCGTGTTCAGCGCCAAGGGCGGAACCGGCGTGACCATGGTGGCGGCGAACCTGGCCATCGCCCTGCGCCTGCTCACCGACGAGACCACCCTCTTCCTGGACCTGGTGCCGTCCATGGGAACCGGCGCCCTCTACCTGGGACTCCAACCCCGGTACTCCTATCTCGACGTCGTGCAGAACTTCCACCGGATCGACGAGGAGCTCTTCCGGTCGTTCCTGGAGGTCCACGACGGAGGGCTGGCGGTACTCGCGTCGCCCCCCGTGACCGAAGACCCCGGCGGGCCCACCGCGGACCAGGCCATGGGCCTGCTCCGCCTGTGCCGCCGGCATTTCGCCCACGTGGTCGTCGACGGCGGGTCCTCCCTGACCGCGTCCCTGGCCGCCACCCTCAGGGAGTCCGACGAGCGCATCATCGTGTCCACGCCGGAGCTCCCCGCTCTCCGCAATCTCAGGCGGGCCGGCGAGATCCTCGGGCAGTCCAGCATGAACGGGAGCGAGCCGCCCCGCGTCGTGCTGAACCAGTTCCGGGAGGACGCGGGGGTGGCCGTCAAGGATGTGGAAACCAGCCTCGGCCACGAAGTGGACACCGTCCTCGTCCACGACGATCCGGGTGTCGTTCAGAGCATCAACCTGGCCGAGCCCCTGGTGCTGCAGCGCAAGTCCCGCGTGGGACGAGGGCTCATGGGGCTCGCATCCTCCCTCACCGGGCCGGAGCACGAAGTCGACGAGCGGTCCGGCCTGCTGGGCACGTTGTTCCGGCCCTTCCGCAATCAGCCACCCGCCGCCAAGGAGACGGCCTGATGAGCGCGTGGGATCCCACCCCGATCGGCAAGGCAGACTCGGCCCCGGGCTCGCAGGGCGGGGCCTTGCGGTCCTTCGGCGGACCTCTCCCCTCGGAGATCAAGGGCAGAATCCACCGCAAGCTCATCGAGCGCCTCAACCTGAGCAATCTCGACGCGGTGAGCCGCGATGAAGCCACCGAGACCATTCGCCAGGTCATCCAGGAGCTGCTGGCCTGGGAGCGGGACGAGATCGCCCTCAACGTCCAGGAGCGGGACCAGCTCGGCCGCGAGATCCTCGACGAGATCTTCGGCCTGGGACCGCTCGAGCCCCTGATGAAGGACCCCGAGGTCTCGGACATCCTGGTGAACACGTTCAGTGAGGTCTGGGTGGAGCGCCACGGGCTGCTCCACCGCACGGACATTCAGTTCCAGGACGACCGACACCTCCTCCAGGTGATCGACCGCATCGTCTCCGGGGTGGGGCGCCGCATCGACGACTCCTCACCCATGGTGGACGCTCGCCTTCCGGACAACTCCCGGGTGAACGCCATCATCCCGCCCCTGGCGGTCGACGGGCCCCACCTGTCGATCCGGCGCTTCAAGGCGGACGTACTCACCGACCAGGACCTCCTCGGCAAGGGCACCTTCACCGAGTCCATGATCAGCACGATGACCGGAATCGTGAAGGCTCGCCTGAACGTGCTCATCTCCGGGGGAACGGGCGCTGGGAAGACGACGCTCTTGAACGTGCTGTCTTCCCACATTCCGGAGAACGAGCGCATCGTCACCATCGAGGACTCCGCCGAGCTCCAGCTCCGGCAGCCGCATGTGGTGCGCCTCGAGACCCGCCCCCCGAACGTCGAGGGAAGAGGCGAGGTCTCGGCCCGTTCGCTGGTCATCAACTCCCTCCGGATGCGCCCCGATCGGATCATCGTGGGAGAGGTCCGTGGCTCCGAGGCCATCGACATGCTGCAGGCCATGAACACCGGCCACGACGGCTCCCTGACGACGGTGCACGCCAACTCGCCTCGGGACGCTCTCAACCGGATCACCACCATGGTGGCCATGGCCAACCTGAACCTCCCCGAGCTGGGGGTTCGTCAGCAGATCGCGTCGGCCATCGACGTGGTCATCCAGGTCAGCCGCCTGACCGACGGCACCCGGAAGGTCACCTCCATCTCCGAGGTGGTGGGCATGGAAGGGGACGTGGTCACCATGCAGGAGCTCTTCGTGTTCGACCAGAGCGGCATCGACGAGGAGGGAAGGGTCATCGGCCGCTTCAAGCCCACGGGCATCCGACCGAAGTTCGCCGAGGACCTGAAGAAGAAGGGCATCGACCTCGGAGGCGGGCTGTTCTTCGACGCGCCGGATCAGGGCCACGATACGCCCGACCCCGGTGAATCCGCCACTCGAGCCAGCGCGGGGTGGTAAGCCATGTTCGACTCCCTCTGGTTCACGGCCACGCTCGTCTTCTGCGGCACCGTCTTCGGGACCTTGTCCATCGCCCTGGTCTGGGAGCTGCTCCGGGATTGGGTGCGGAACCGTCAGGTCGCCAGGCGCCTGGAGCCGGTCCTCTCCGGACGGGTGAGTGGACAGGAGGCCCTCGAGCTGCTCAAGGGCCCCTCCCCTGAGGAGGAGGCGTTCACCGTCCTCGGCATACGGGCGCCGGCTCTGCGACGCATCCCGACGCTCCTCACCCAGAGCAACGTCGAGTGGAGGTCCGAGACCTTCCTGTTCATCACGGCGGGGCTCGGCGGGGGCACGGCGCTCTCCGCCTACCTCTTCACCCACTCCACCTTCCTGGCGATGCTGGCCGGGATGGTCGGCGCCGCGGCGCCCTACTTCTACCTTCGACACCGACGCAAGCGCCGGTTCAACCACTTCGAGGAGCAGTTCCCCGAGGCCATCGATCTCCTCACCCGGGCGATCCGGGCGGGGCATCCCCTCGCCTCGGGAATCCGGATGGTGGGAGAAGAGGGACCTCACGAGGTCGCCGAGGAGTTCCGGCGGGTCTTCGAGGAGCAGCGGTTCGGCATTCCGTTCGAGGATACTCTCCTCGGGATGGTCGACCGCGTGGACACCGTGGACGTGCGCATCTTCGTCATCGCCGTCCTCATCCAGCGGGAGGTCGGCGGCAACCTGGCCGAGATCCTCGACAACCTGGCCGTCACCATCCGGGGTCGCTTCTACATCCGGCGGCAGCTCAGGGTCTACACGGCCCAGGGTCGGATGAGCGGGTACGTGTTGGCCGCGCTCCCCATCGTGGTGGGCGGGATCCTCGCCCTCATCCAGCCGGACTACGTGGCGCTCCTCTTCAACAACCTCCTGGGTCTGTTGATGGTCGTCACCGCCGTGATCCTGCAGATCTTGGGGTTCTTCTGGATCCGCAAGATCGTGAACATCGATATCTGAGGAGGCATCGTGCTCTACGTCGTCGCCGTCAGCGTCGCCGTGTCCGCCGGGCTCATGGTGATCTTCTTCATGGGCGTGGCCCCGGCACAGTCGAAGGCCGTGCGCGCCCGCATGACAGACCTCGGCCTCGACGCGAAGCTGACCCACGAGGCGGCGGCCCGCCGGAGCCGGGAACGGAACTGGATCCGGGACATACTCCGGTACCTCGGCGAGTGGATCAGGCCCCACGAAGAGGTCTGGGGCCACCTTCGGCGGCGCCTGGTCCACGCGGGATTCCCCGAGGAATCGGCGGTGCCCATCTTCGTCGGGATCCGGGTGGCCCTCACCGGCGTCCTCTCCATCTACGGCTTGCTGGCCGGGAGGGCTCTGGACCTCGGTCCCCTGGCCCCTGCGATGGCCCTCGTCGGCGGCGCCGGGGGGTGGGCGATCGTCGGCTTCATGCTGTCGGCCAAGATCACCGCCCGGCAGAAGGAGATCCAGAAGGCGCTCCCCGACGCCCTCGACCTCCTCGTGATCTGCGTGGAGGCGGGCCTCGGCCTGAACCAGGCCCTCGTCCGGGTCGCCGCGGAGATGCGCCACGTCAGCCGCCTCATGACCGCCGAGATCAGCCAGGCGAATCTGGAGATCCGGGCAGGTACCCCGCGGGATCGGGCGCTGATGGGCATGGCGGAGCGCACCGGCGTCTCCGCGGTTCGCTCCCTGGTCACCATCCTCATCCAGACGGAGCGCTTCGGCACGTCCGTGGCCCGGTCGCTTCGCGTTCACGCGGAGGGCATGCGGACCAAGCGGCGCCAGCTGGCGGAGGAGGCCGCGGCGAAGACCACCATCAAGATGGTCTTCCCCCTGGCCATCTGCATCTTCCCGGCCCTCTTCGTGGTCGTCTTGGGGCCGGCCCTCATCCAGATCTTCCAGACTCTCAGCGGGCTCTCGTGACGCAATGAAGATCATCAACCGCACTCAAGGAACGGTGCTGGGCTGGAGGGTCAGCCTGGCTGACACGTGGTGGAGCCGCTTCCGCGGATTCCTCGGAAAGGCCGCCCCGGGAAAGGGAGAGGGGATCCTGCTGGCGCCCTGCAACGCGGTGCACACCATGGGGATGCGGTTCCCTCTGGATGTCATCTTCCTGACCGTGGACGGAACCGTCGTGCAGCTCGAGTCCTTCCTGCGCCCCTGGCGCATACGGCGGGGAGAGCGGTCGACGCGCTACGTCCTCGAGGTCCCCGCGGGGACCATCAGCGCGACCCGTACCAGCGTCGGCGACGAGCTCGCCTGGGCGGTGGACGCCCGACCAAGCCTCCAGGCCGACGCAGCGACCAACCCCGGAGGACGCGCGGGAGGAAGTGGATCATGAGCACCATGCCTCAGGCATTCGATACGGAGATGTATTCGGAGGCTCCTCCGCGTCCCGAATCCCTCGAGGACACGGGCCTCACCGAGTCGCAGCTCACGGACCTCATCCTGAAGACCCTGTACCAGACGGGAATGCTCAGTGGCGAGGAGGTGGCCGCGGCCTTGTGCGTGCCCTTCACCATCCTGGACGACCTCCTCCTCACGGCGAAGCAAAGGCACTTCGTCGAGGTGCCCCAGGCCGTGGGACACGGCAGGGCGGGCTACTCCTATGCTCTCACGGCGGAAGGCCGGGTCCGGGCGAAGGCGGCGTTGGACTCGAGTCGCTATGTCGGTCCCGCACCCGTGCCGCTGGAGCAGTTCAGGGAGTGGGTGGAGCGCCAGTCGGTGCGCGGCAACCGGGTCCGGTTGGACGAGCTGACGGAAGGGTTCTCGGACCTCGTCCTGCCCGACTACGTGATGGATTCGCTGGGACCGGCCCTGAACTCGGGGAGCTCCGTCTTCCTGCACGGCGCTCCCGGGAACGGAAAGACCGCCATCGCCGAGCGGATCGGGAGGTTGACCTCTTCCACGGTCTACATTCCGAAGGCGCTGATCATCAACGGGCACATCATGGTGCTCTTCGACACGGTCTATCACACGCCCGTGGACCATCCGGGGTTCGGCGTGGAGCGCAGCTCCCTCCTCCGAGGCGGACCCGAGCACGACCAGAGGTTCGAGCTCATCCGGCGCCCCGTGGTGTTCGTGGGTGGAGAGCTGACCATGGATCAGCTGGATCTCCAGTTCGATCCGTACTCCAAGGTCTACCAGGCGCCCTTCCAGCTGAAGGCCGCCGGCGGAGTCCTCATCATCGACGACTTCGGTCGGCAGCGCATGCGGCCCGAGGAGCTGCTGAACCGGTGGATCGTGCCCCTGGAGAAGGGTTTCGACAACCTCACCCTGCACACGGGGGTGAAGTTCCCCGTGCCCTTCGACTGCCTGCTCGTGTTCGCGACCAACCTGAATCCCAGGGATCTGGTGGACGAGGCATTCCTGCGTCGGATCCAGTTCAAGGTCGAGATCAAGAGCCCCGACAGAGAGGCCTTCGCCCGCATCATGCGGATCGCCTGTGACAACGCGCACGTGGAGTACAGGGACGAGGCCGTGGAGCTCCTGTTCGAGGAGTACTACAACGCCATGGGCTTTCCTCCCCGAGGATGCCATCCGCGCGATCTGATCCACCAGATCGAGTCGATGGCCAACTTCCGGGGCGTCCCCACGACCCTCGACGCCGAGAACCTACGCCGGGCGGCCCGGTCGTACTTCCTCCTCATGGAGGAGGAGTACAAGTCCGGCATTCCGGTCAACGTAACGCATCTGGAGAGTGCATGATGTCTGACGAGACCGCAGGGACGGGAGGGGCCGCGGCGGACGCGGCGGTGATGAGGGAGATCGAGGAGCGGGTCCTCTCCCGTCTCGGGAGGGTCGAGCACGAGGCTCGCCTGCTTCGGGCCCGTACCCGCTTCTACGGCGTCGCCCTCACCGTGACCATGGCCATGCTGGTCGTCCACGCCCTGTACCCGGGCCTCATGGCAGGCGGGAACCAGGACGGCGGGGTCCTCCAGGTCACCGCGCTGGAGCTCGTCGGAGAGGACGGACAGCCCAGGGGACGGTGGGCCGTGGACGAGGACGGCAGCGTTCGCCTCAACCTGCTGGACCGGCAGTCCCGCACGCGGTTGGGGCTGACGGTGCTCGGCGGGGGTCACCCGGGGCTGTCGCTGGTCAACTCCGAGGGGAAGCGGAGGGCCGTGCTCGGTCTGCTTCAGGACGAGACCACGACCCTGGTTTTCGCCGATCGCGACGGTATTCCCCGGGCCGTGCTCGGGCTGACGCAAGGTGACGCCGCCAGTCTGGTCTTCGCCGGTGCTGACGGGATCAGCCGGGTGGGAATGGGACTGGACGGTGAAGGAAACGGAACCGTGATCTTCCCCGAGGATCCGGGGACCGACTAGGGCGACCACGGTGATCGTGCGTCGACCCCGACACGAACGAAGACGTTCCTGCTCGTCAGGACCGATGGAATGAGGACGAGCGTCATGACAACCCCGAAAACGCCGATGTTGGCGTACAGTCCGGAAGGAGTGGCCCAGACCGAGGAGCCGGTCTCCGTTCCGCCACTGGTCAGAGTCCTTGGGGGCCTGACCTGGGTGGCTCTGGGATTGTGCCTGGCCATCTGGGCCGTGGTCGGAGCCGTGCTCTGGGTGCCCCTGGTGGCACGCGAGGTGTTCCGGTTCTCCGGGAACCTGGTTCCGTCCATGCTCACGGGCACCCGTCCGGAACGCGCCGCCCTGAGGCTCAGGGACGCGGTCAACCTCTACTGGCGTGGCTTCGTCGTCGCGGTGGAGACCGTAACGGGAACGCCTCCGGATCCGCGATGGGCTCCCCCCCAGTGGCGTGCCCGCCGCATGGACACCTGGCAGGTCATGAACGAGATCGCCTGGGTGGCCGTGATCTGGTACGGCGTGCTGCTGCTGGTGGGGACGGTGGAGACCACGCCTCTGGACATGTGGCACTGGCTCCGGGGCACCGCGTGGGTGGAGCGGCCCCTCGGCACCATCCTCGACTGGGCCGCCAGGACCTTCTGATGCGCGGTCCGGTCCTTGCCCCGATGAAGGCAGGAGCGGACGACCGAAGCCGGGTCCGCACGCCTGCCGCTGGGGCTGCGACGCCACGGCCGGGCCCCATCCGGGGACCGGGCCACGAGACGAACGTGCAGGAACGGTGCGGGAGGGCGTGCGCCCGGCACCGCACTAATTGCCGGTGACGAGACTTTATGTGTTGAGGAAGGCATCGGCGTGAGAGACGCCCGGACGGAAGAGCCATGAAGACGGTAACCGACAATCAGACCCCGGCATCGGCGGAGCGGAAAGGCCGGCTCCGCGTGGTGTCCGGGGACAGCCCCGAGGACCCGGGGATTCCCTTCGGAATCGATCGCCTCGACGATCGTCTGGGGGGCCTCCAGGCCGGCGGACACTACCTCCTCGCCGGACGGCCGGGGCCCGCGAAGTTCGTGGCTCTCCTCCAGTTCCTCCACAAGGGAATCGCGCTTGGCGAGCGGACCCTGCTCCTCACGAGCGCCGATCCCGCCACGATCCTGCACATGGCCAGGGCCTGGGGCTGCTCCCTGGACCAGGCCTGGTACGACGGCCAGCTCGAGATTCTCGGGTTCCAGAGCGACTTCGAGATGCGCGTCCTTCGCTCCGCCGAGCCCCAGGACGCCATCGCCGAGCTCGACAGCCTGACCGGATACGACGTTTCCCGCATCGCCGTCTCCCCCGGCTCTCTATTCCTCCTCGACGGGCCGCGTACCCTGCTGTCCCGGGTCTACCTCGCCTGGGCCCTGAGTCACCCCGCCACCGTGTGCACGACCCTCTCGGTGGACAGCAGCGATGGACTGCCCTCGACCGCGGAGTGGCTGGTGCAGGCCACCAGCGGCGTGCTGTACCTCGGGAACCGCACCCACGGCCTCTACGAGGTGCGTCTGAATCGCTCCCTCCCCGAAGACCAGGTCAGCGTCGATCCCGTCAGCCTCCAGCTCCGCTCCGGAAAGGGCCTGACCGCGCCGGAGCGTTTCCAGGGGCAGCGCAAGACCGACCGGCCGGCGGGCGAGGCCGATCACGTCCTGCTGGTCTCCCTGGCTGGGCCCGAAGGAAGCACCGAGATGGAGGCGTGGGCCCGGGGAGCATTCAACCTCGAGCTGGTCACCGATCCCATGGATGCCATGGAGCTTCTGAGGGGCAGCAAGGGCTTCGGCGGTATCGTGATCCACACGCCGCGCAAGCGACTCGAGGACGCTCTCAAGGCCTGCCGTGTGCTGCGGCCCCTGACGGGCGGCGCCATCATCGTCACCACCGACGATGCCGTCCGCTCGACCGATCGGACCAACGTCCTCGAGGCTGGAGCCGATGACTGCATGAGCGGGATCATCGACTTCCGTGAGTTGGGGACCCGAATCCGTCAGGCCGTTGCCATGGGTGGCAAGGCCACCGCGCTGGTCCGTGCGGTCCCGGACGGTCATGACGAGGTGCGTGGGGGCTCCGTGCCTAAAGAGGACTTGGCCCGCGAGGCCCTCGCCAGGGCGGGAAACCCGAGCTCCGCGGTCTTCTCCCTGGTGCGCATCACCGGCGAGGCGGCAGTGGACGAGGTGGAGCGCCTCCTGGTCGAGGAGATCCGGGATGACGAGGGCGACCTCGTCTCTTCCTCCCCCGAGGGCTTACTCGTGCTCCTACAGGGAGCCCGCCGGGAGCCGGCGGAGTCCTTCGTCAAGCGCGTGGGAAGGTCCTTCAAGAAGAGCCAGCACCGCCGGTGGGAGGCAACCGTCGAGGTGATGGTGCATCCGGCGGAAAAGAGCCGAATCGAGGCAAGCGGCTGGCTCGAGGCTTCGAGTCCGCCCCGCACGGGTCCGGGAGGTTCAGGTGGCCAGACGGCCTGAGTCGTCCCACCCGACCCGTTACACCCTCGGGTTTGGCGCGACCGTGTTCATCCTCACGGCGTGCACGCTGCTCCTCGTCCTTGTCGTTCTGCCCCGTCGCTACATGCTCCACTCGGGCCTGCGGGAAGGGGGGCTGACCTTTCCGGCCCTGGCGCCTGTCACGCGCCCGGTGACCGCTCCGGTGGAGCAGCCGATGAGGCCCCGTCCCCTCCCGTCGCCTGCAGGCTCGAGAGGCCCGGCCGAGATCATGTGGAGCACCGTGGCCCCCTTCCTCGAGAACGAGGACTGGGCCGCCGCCATCGCCGTGCTCGAGGCGTACCTCGAGCGGTTCCCCGGCGACCGGGGAGCACGGCGCGAGCTGGCCCTGACCCTGCAGAAGGCAGAGCGGACCGAGGAGGCCATCGAGATCTACGAAGCCCTCCTTCGGGAAAAGGACGATCCGGGTGTGCGGATCCTCCTGGCGCGAGCGCTCCGGGACGAGGGTCGCATCACAGAGGCGTCGGACCACTACCGAGCGTTGGTCACCGCCAGCCCGGGTGACGCGAGCCTCCGCCTGGAGTGGGCCCGCGCCCTGGCCTGGAACGAGCGGTATGACGAGGCGGCCAGCGTGCTCGAGCCCGCCCTGGAGAGCACCCCCGAGGCTGTGGACCTCAGGGTGGAGATGGCGCGCATCCTCCACTGGGAGGGACGCGCCGTCCAGGCCGATGCGCTACTGGAGGGCCTCGACCTGTCGTCCCTGGAAGCCTCCGGCGCGATCGCCCTCCGGACCGACATCAAGAGGGCCCTCGCCCCGGTGGACGACGAGCCCGTCGTCGTGGAGCAGCCTGAGCCTCCCTCGCTGGTGCAACAGGCGGAGGCCGCGGTCGCGGCCGGCGACTTCCGGGTCGCCGGGGAGCTGCTGGCCGAGTCGGTACGCCGGGACTCCACCGACCAGGCCGCCCTCAGGGCTTACGCCGACGTGCTCCAGTACCACCTCGAGGATCTCGAAGGCGCCCGGGACGCGCTGCTCCGCCTGGAAACGGTGGGCGGAACGGATTCGGAGACGCGCTTTCGCATGGCGCAGATCGCCGTCTGGACGGGACGAAACGAGGAAGCGACGGAGCGGCTCGAGGCCTTGCTCGCCGAGGTAGATCCCTCCCGAGGGGCGGAGGTGCATGTCCTTCTTGGAGATCTTCACCGGTGGGAGGGGCGTCGGCGGGAGGCTGGGGCGCACTACCAGATAGCACTCGAGATAGACATTCTCAACGAGCAGGCCCACAACGGTTTAGCGACTTTGGCCGAAGCAGAGCGCAAGGACATCCAGGAGGCGGAGCGGGCGCGCCTCGGTGGCAATGCGTTCTCCCTCGCCGACTCCGACGAGTTCCAGCGGCTGGACCTCGGTGTGGAGGGTGTGGGCATCGATGGCACGTGGGTGTGGGGGGTGCGTACGGGTATGCGTCACCTCGGAGGCGTGGGGCTCGCCGGCGAGTCCGGAACCGAGCGGGGCGTTTTCCTCGAGTCCGAGCTCGCCCGCTGGTGGGGTTGGGGAACCGTCCGCACCGGAGTGCACCTGGGGCTGGAAGAAGTGAGGTCCGGTCACCGCGACCTCTCGTTCGGTGCCTCTGCCCGATGGCCCGACGCATTCGGGTTCCGGGCGGACGTCCGTTACGACCACGGCCCGGCGTACCCCCTGGTCATCACGCTGCAGAGCGTCTTCGCCGATCTGGTGCAGGATCGCCTGCAGATCGGGCTCAATCGCACCCTCGGTGAGCGCTGGAGCCTCTCCCTGGTCACCGATGCCGCGCGACTGACCCCGGACCGCCACGAAGTCTCCGCTGCTCAGGCCAGCACGCGGCTCGAGCAGGGAGCGAGCCTTGGTCGCATGGTCTCCGAGTCGCTCGTCCTGGGGGTCAACGCCCGGGCTCTGACCTACACGACCGCCTCTCCGTCGTCCGTCGACGGGAGTCGCCTGTTCTGGGATCCCGAGAGGATGATGTCCGCGGGCGTCTTCGCCCGGCTGGATCACGACCTCGCGGAGCAGTGGAAGCTCCGGGCGCAGGTGAACCCCAGCCTGGCGTTCCTGGACGAGCGCGGGCCTGCCGGCTTCGAGCGCATACCCCACTTCTCCACGGAGCTGGGCGTCACGTACCGCGGGAACCGCTTCCGGACCGATCTGGACGCCTTCTACTATCAGGGCCGCTTCGACGGCTACCGGGCGTACGGAATCCGGCTCTCCTTCAGCACCACTGCCTGGCCGTGGGGGAGCTCCAGCCGATGAGCACGCGAGCACGGGTCCTGGTCTCCCTGCTCCTGGTGGAGATCATGGTGCTGGGGACCGCGGCGTTCGTCCAGTGGGCGCTCGGATCCCCTCCCGAGGTCCAGGTGATTCTGCTTCGGGTGGTGATGGTGAGCCTCCTCATCTTCCTGGCCATCCTCTTCCTGAGGTATTTCACGCTTCTCTGGTTCGCCTACCTGCAGCACGTGGAACGAACCGTCTCGAAGAGGCCGGACAGCAAGGCCTTGCCACCGATCTCCGTGCTCGTGCCCGCCTACAACGAGGCCGCGGTCATCGAGGGCGCGCTGGCGAGCTTGGCTACCCTGGACTATCCGGAGTTCGAGGTCATCGTCGTGGACGATGGCTCCAAGGACGATACGCTCCGCGTCGCGGCGGCCTGGGAGGGACAGCACGGAAACGGCGATTTCCGCGTCGTGACCAAGCGGAACGGAGGGAAGGCCGCGGCGCTGAACACCGGCATCGCCCTGTCCAAGCACCCCTACGTGTTCTGCATGGACGCGGACTCCCGTCTGGAGCCGCAGGTATTGAAGCGGTCCGTGATGGCCATGGAGGACCCCTCGGTGGGTGCGGTGGCGGGCAACGTGAAGGTGGAGAACCGAAGCCACCTCATCACGCAGCTTCAGGCCCTGGAGTACATCGAGGGGCTGAACATGCCTCGACGCGCGCAGGGCTTCATCGCGGCGGTGAATATCGTTCCGGGCCCGGTGGGCCTCTTCCGGCGGGAAGCCCTCGAGGAAGTAGGCTGCTACGACACAGATACGTTCGCGGAGGACGCCGACCTGACCCTCAAGCTCGTCGGCGCGGGATGGAAGGTCGTGTACGAGGACACGGCGGTGGCCTGGACCGAGGCACCCGAGTCGTGGCGCGACCTGGTTCAGCAGCGGTACCGGTGGACGCGAGGCATCCTCCAGTCGCTCAAGAAGCGGAAGGCGATGTTCCTGAGGCCGTTCCCGGACTTCCCGCTCTGGCTTTCCGCCGCCGAGATGGCCTTCGAGGCCATTGCCTGGCCCATCCTGAACGTCTACGCACATCTGTTCTTCGCGCTTGTCGCAGTGCTGTTCGGAGCCGGGGAGCTTCTCCTCTACTGGTGGATCCTGCTGACGTTGCTCGACCTCGTGGCAGCGCTTCTGACGGTGTCCATGGAGCGTGAGTCCCTCGTGCTCATTCCCTTCGCTCTGATCTATCGGTTCTTCTTCATCCTCTTCCTCGACGTGGTGAAGACCTTCGCCGCGCTGGAGGAGCTGTTCAACCTCGGCATGGGATGGGAGAAGGTGCAGCGAACCGCCGCCACCCAGCCCTCCGTCTAGTCGGGAGCAGAACTATGAACGTTGTGGATCTCCTGATCACCATCGTGGTGGTCACCATCCTGGTGACCATCGTGTTGGCGGTCATCACCTTCGTCGCCTACCGCCTGCGGGTGGCCAGGCGTCCTGTCGAAGTTCCCGAACTGGAAGGGGAGCTCCGCTACTTCGTGAAGCACGTTCCGCCGGCAACGCGACCCGGCGTGGAGTCCAATGTCGCCGAGGCGTGACCCGGTCCCGCGAGCGCGGGCCTGGGGCCACTGGCTCGGTGGCTTCCTACTCCTCGGGATACTCGGGGGCGCGGTAGTCACGGCAGCGGTCGGGCTCTGGCAGAGCCTCGACCTGCGGCAGGTAGCGCCTGGGCTGGCGGCCAACCCCGGTCGTCCACCGGACCCGGAGCCGGCTCTGTCCGCGGGCTCTCCGGATGCATCGTTCTCCGCGGTGATTCTACATCTGTCGCGCAACAGCAATTTCTTCCCGGACGAGAAGTACTACGAGAAAGAGGTCGCCCGGTGGAGGGACGTGGTTGCCTCGGTCGGCGGTCGGGTCCGTAAGGCCTCGTCCGTTGACGGTCTGAGGAATCTCGGCCCGGACGACCTCCTGGTGGTGCCCGAAGCCCCCTGTCTGTCGAGGGCCGAGGTCGACGCGGTTCGCGCCCACCTGGGGCGGGGTGGAAGCCTCGTCTCCAACTGGGCCGTCGGCGCCCGCGACGCGACGTGCAGATGGCGTGGCTGGCAGACCGTGGCCGAGTTCTCCGGAGCCCGTGACGTGAGGGAGCTCGCCGTGCGCGACGGGCTCTACTTCACGGTCCCCGGAGGCCTGCCCCTGTCTCCCGGCCTTGATCCAGGGACCCGGGTCGAGCTCCGTCCCGAGCCGACCCTGGCCCTCAACCAATCGGGCGCCCGCGTCTACTGGTCCGACTGGGCCCTGAATCCGGCTCCCGACGAGAGCGGTGGCACCAGCGACGTCGCCGCCACGGTGGGAAGGACCCCCGCCGGTGGCCGCATCGCCTGGTTCGGGTTCCACCTCTCCCAGGCCTCCACCCCACGGGACAGCCTGAACATCTACCGCATTGTGCAGAACGGCATCCGGTGGGGAGCAGGCGTCCCCATCGCGTCCATCGCCGCGTGGCCCGACGGCCGGAGGGCGGCCCTCGTGCTGATGCAGGACGTTGAGGCGGAGCACCGGAATGCCCTGGTCCTCGCGGAGCTGCTCCGGGAGTTGTCGGTCCCCGGGAGCTTCTATGCAGTCTCGGGGCTGGTGAAGGACGACCCCGAGCTGGCCCGGGCCCTGTCGGAGGCGGGAGAGGTCGGGAGTCACAGCCCCGACCACCGGCCCGTCGCGGGGCTCGCATTCGACGACCAGAGGGACCTCCTCCGCCGGGGCTGGGGCGAGATCCACGGCTGGACGGGCATGGAGCCTCACGGCTTCCGGCCGCCGGAGGAGTCCTTCGACGTCAACACGCTGCGCGCCTGGGCGGAGGCAGGAGGCCGATACGTGGTGGCCACCAACGACGCACGCTCGGGCAGCCCCGAGGTCCACGGCTCCGGGGGGGATCGCGTGATCCTCCTTCCGAGGCTCATCAAGGACGACTACAACGTCTTCGTCCAGGACGGCGCTCTGGGAGCGGACCGCCTGACCGAGGCGTTCCTCGAGGGCGCCACGAAGATCAGGGCCGTGGGCGGACTCGCCGTGGCGGCGCTGCACACCCAGATCGCGGGCACCGGAGCCCGGCTCGAGGCGGTCCGGGTCCTGGCGGACACGACGCGCGCCCACCGGGACTGGTGGACGGCCCGCGCCGACGAGGTGGCGGACTGGTGGCGGCGGCGTGCCTCCCTCGCCGTGCGCTTCCTCTCCCCGGAGACCGCCGAGGACGGGAGCGTTCCCGAGATCGTGGTCGAGGCGCCTCGGGGCGAGGACATCGAAGGACTCTGGCTCGACATCGTGCTGCCCCACGGAGTCCGCGACGCCCAGCCCGTGGTGAACGGCTCCTCCGTGGCATTCACGCTCACGCCGTGGGGAATAAGGGTGCCTGTCGGAAACCTCCCTGCGGGTGGAGAGGGGAGGATCGCGCTGGTCAACGGCGCGACCACGATCCTGGCGGAGGCGGACGGTAGCTGAGGGAACATCTCCTTCCCACTCCCCGCCATCCCCGGCTATCTGCTCCCCTTGCCCTCCTCGGAGCCATGGGCTTCGCGGGCGACGAGGCCGCCGCCCACGAGCACCAGGAGCGACAGGAGCACCGGAAGCAGGCTTCCGTACTCGGAGCCGAGGACCCGGGACAGCCCATCGATGCCCCGTTGGCCCAGAGCCCAACGGAGAGCGTCTCCATTCCGCATCTCCGCCATCAGGGCCACGCCGCCTCCCACGAGGACCGCCCACATGGCGGTGGTGGGCCCGATCCGTAGACGGTGGCGCCAGAAGCTGGCAAGGGTGGGCAGGGCCACCCCTCCCACGAACACGGTGTAGGCCATCAGGAGGGAGGCGATGATCCCTCCCTGCGATGCGGCGATGGCCCAAGCGACAACCCCCAGGCCCAGAACGAATCCGCGGGTGAGCCGCAGCTGTACGTCGGCCGGGAACGGCGACCCCCGCCGTCGACGCTCCACCAGGGGGCTCACCACGTTGAGCGCCAGGATCGTCGACGCCGAGACGAGGGTCGTGTCCGCCGACGACATCACCGCGCCCAGGATCCCCACCACGACCATGCCTCTGAGTCCGACGGGAGCCAGCTCTGCAACCGCCGTGGGAAGCGCGCTGTCCGGAGCGAGCCCCGGCAGGTGGATGCGGATCGCCAGGCCCAGCACGGCCAACAGCAGCGCGAGGGGGATCACGGCGGCGGCAGCCGCCAAAGTGGCTTTCCGCGTGGCTTTTTCATCCACCGCGCACAGGACCCGCGAGTAGATGTCGGGCCCCACCAGATACGGCATGCCGACGATGACGGGGTAGAATACCAGCAGCTCGTACCAGCCGAACCGTTCAGAGACCGGGAACGCCAGGAGGTCCGGAGGTATCGGACCCGTATTACCCGCGGCGGCCAGGGCCTGCATCACGAGGACCAGGGTGACGAGGAGCCCCCCGACGAAGAGGGCCAACTGCCAGGCGTCGGTCCTGATGACCGAGACCTGCCCCCCCCAGTACGTGTACAACGTGAAGGCCGTGGCGATGAGCGCCACCGAGGCCTGAAAGGACAGGGTGGACACGCTGCCCAGCAACAGCGCGCCCGCGACGATCTGGGCCGCCACGACGCCGCACCACGCCACGGCGATCACCACCGCGCCGGGAATCGCCACACGGTCGCCGTAGGCCCGGGCGAGGATGTCGGGCAGCGTATATACCTCCAGCCTCCTCACGCGCCACGCGAGCAAGAAGCCGAATGGGATCAGCGCGATCCCTCCCCAGAGCGCCCACCAGGCTCCGGAGAGGCCTCGGGAATACCCCAATCCGATGATGCCCACCGTGGAGGACGCGCCGAAGATGGTGGCCACCAGGGACGCCGCTACCCTCGGCGAGCGGTACCGTCGCTCCGCCACCCAGTAGGAGTCCGGCGTGCCCTTACGTGCGCGCCAACCCACCATGAGCATCACGGCGAGATAGCACGAAACCAGACCGAGATCGATCAACGCTGCACCGTCCTGTGTGGTGACATCCGAGGTGCGCCCCCATGTCCTCGCCCCCCCACGGGCTCTCAGGCCGCAGCACCCCGTTGCTGAGCTTCCGCGCCGCGGTTACTCTGAGACTGGGCGGGCCGGAAAACTATGCGAATCCTAAGCGATGGCCACGACTACGCCGCGCAAGTCCTTCCGTCCGACGCCGTGGAGGGGCTGTCCTCCAGTCCTTCCGACGATCCGACGGCCGATTGGCTGGCCCGGACCTTCCTCGGCGAAGGCCCCGTGCTCCACGGTCGCCATCTTACCGGTGGTCCGTGGCAGTATCTGATCATCTCGCGACACGCCCGTCGCTCCCAGTACGACCTGATGATCCAGCTCGCCCGGGGCCCGCGGGGCCTTCCGGACCGGCTGGTCTCCGTCGCCGGATCCGGAGAGGGATTCCACGGATACAAGGGTCGGCCGTGGTCGGCGGCACCGGGGAACGTTCACGCCACGATTCACCTCACCCCGAACAGGGTGATCGAACGCTTCGACACTGCCTTCACCGTGCTGGCCGCCCTGTCGGTCGTGGAGGCCGTCGACGCCGTGCCGGGACTGTCGGGTCGAGCCGGGATCAAGTGGGTCAACGACGTGCTCGTGGACGGGGCCAAGGTCGCGGGGATCCTGTCCTACACGCAGACCAGAAACGACACCGTGACCGGTGCGGTGCTGGGCATCGGGCTGAACGTCGAGACGGCCCCACGGGTGGAGAGGACCTTGTTCGTCCCCTCGGTCGGAGCCCTCCGAGACTTCGCCGGGCGTGGATCGCCTCCGACCCAGCGGGACGTGCTGCGCCACCTTCTGGACGCCGTGGACGAGAACTACCGCACGCTGCTGGAGAGGGGATACGGAATCCTGCTGAACAGATACCGGGAGCGGTCTTGCATCGTGGGAAGCCAGGTCGTCGTCTGCGAGGAAGGCCCAGAGGACGATCCTCGAGTGCTCCTCAGGGGCCGCGTGGCCGCTCTGGGGGAGGGCCTCGAGCTCTACCTCGACGGTCGGGAAGAGCCAGTCTCCAGAGGCAGGCTGATCCTGACGGACCAGGGTGGCCGCCACCCGCCGCCGGAAACCCCGGCAGCCCCCAGCGGGCGCGCCCGGTCGCCCCGGCGGGATGCGGCCGGCAGACTTGGCGCGTCCGTCGAGTCCGAACCATCCGGAAGGAGATTATGGTGACCGGAGAGCTCTGGATCATGTGCGTGGCCGCCTTCGTGGCCGTGTTCGTCTTGTTGTCTTTTCTCGCGGCCGTGATGCGCCTGCTCATCACGGCCTTTCCTCAGATGCCTCCAGCAGGTCCCGAAGCAGCGCTCGTGGCCGCGGTGACGTCCGCCGTGGCCGCCGCCTACCCAGGAACCAAGATCACGAAGATCGAGGAGCATAAATGATATTCGCCGAGACGCCCAGGAAGATCCGGGTGATGTTCACACCCTTCCGGGATGGGCTTCAGAGCAGCTTCGGCGGAAAGGTCCGTCTCGGGGACTTCCTCCCGGCGATGGAGCTCTCCGCCGAGATCGGAATCCGTCACTTCGAGTTCGGCGGAGGGGCACGTTTCCAGGCGCCGCTCTTCTATCTGGGCGAGAACCCCTTCGACGATATGCGGAAGATCCGAGCCACCGTGGGACGGGACGCGGATCTCCAGATCCTGACCCGCTCCGTGTCCGGGGTCACGCTCACCACCCAATCGCCCGAGGGACTCGAGCTCCAGGGCCAGCTCATGGCCGCTGCCGGTACGACCTGGGACCGCAACTTCGACTACATGAACGACGTGGACAACCTCGTGGCCACCGGTAGGCCCATCGTGGCGGCCGGCATGCATCACCAGGTGTGCATCGCGTTGATGGGTCTGCCTTTCCACTCGGACACGGTCCACACACCGGAGTTCTACATCGACATCGGTCGGCGGCTCCTGGAAAGCGACATCCGGATCGACAGCATCTGCTTGAAGGACGCGAGCGGCACCACCGACCCCGTGACCATCTATCGGACGGCGGTCGGTCTGAAGAGGCTGATGCCCCCCGAGATGCCGCTGTGGATGCACACCCACGATACGGCCAGCACGGCCGTGTCCTGCTACCAGGCCGCCATCCACGGCGGCGCGGACGGGGTGGACCTCTCCATCCGTCCCATGGCGAGCGGCACGGTGCAGCCGGACGTTCGCTCCCTCGCCCACGCGCTGAAGGGCACGGGCTATACCCTCGACCTGGACGTCTCCCGGGTGCGCGAGGTCGAGTCTCTGCTCACGGACCTCATGACGGACTATGCCTTCAACCCGACCACCACCAGCGCCGACGCCCGCGTGCTCGGGTTCCCCATGCCGGGTGGAGCCATCGGTCCGAACGTGCACATGATGGTGAAGGCGGGAATCCTCGATAAGTACAGCGACGTCCTCGAGGAATTCCCCATCGTGGTGGAGGCCGGCGGGGCGTGGACGAGCGTCACCCCCGGTAGCCAGCAATACTGGCTCCAGGCCTTCAACAATGTCATGTACGGTCGGTGGGAGAAGATCGACGCCGGATACGGCAAAGCCGTTCTGGGCTACTTCGGCAGGACGCCCCTTCGGCCCGATCCCGACGTGGTGCGGAGGGCCTCGGAGCAGCTCGAGCTAGAGCCTTTCGACGGAGATCCCCTCGAGGTCGCTCCGAACAACGTCGAGCCGGCGAAGCAGGCCCTGAGAGATGCCGGACTTCCCGTGACCGACGAGAACACGTTCCTGGTCATGGCCTGCATGGTCCCCGGCAAGAAGTTGGAGCTGAACGAGGGCATCCGGCTCCTCCAGGGGAAGGGGAAGATCGACGTCCCGCTCAAGAAGAAGGAGGAGTCCGAGGACGTGAGACCGACGGCCCCGGCCGCCATCATGGAACGCATGGCGCTGCCCGGTCCGGTGACCAGTCAGGTCGCGGTTCGCGAGAATGGGCATACCCGCACGTTCACGGTAACGGTGGCTCCTCTGGGTGACGCGGCGCCCGCCGCCGTGAAGGAGGCACCCCCGGCCGCCACGGGCGGCAGGCCGGTCCACTCGACGTTCGCGGGCCTGGTGGAGATCGTGGACATCCTGGTGCAGGTGGGGGACCGGGTGGACGAAGGAGGCGTGATCGCCCAGGTCGAAGCCATGAAGGCCAAGCACGACATCCGCTCACCCTTCGCGGGGTCCGTGACCGCCGTGCACGTGAAGATCGGAGACGAGATCGACAGCTCGAAGCCTATCGTGACGATCGCCTGAGGAGGCGCACTCATGGAGATCGTCCAGGAACTCCTTCGCCAGTCGGGGTTTGCGAATCTCACGGTGGGCAACCTGGTCATGTTCGCCGTGGCCGCGGTGCTGATCGATCTGGCCATCGTGAAGCGATACGAGCCCCTTCTCCTGATCCCCATCGGCTTCGGAGCGGTGCTGGCCAACCTGCCACTCGCCAACATGGCCTCGTACGGAGATGGGATCATCGTGCTCCTCTACGACGCCGGGCTCAGGACCGAGCTTCTGCCTCCGCTCATCTTCCTCGGCATCGGGGCCCTCACCGATTTCCGGCCCCTCATGGGTCGACCCCTCACCTTCCTTCTGGGGGCCGCCGCACAGCTCGGCATCTTCGTCGCCGCCATCGGGGCGTTCTACCTGCTCGACTTCACACCCCGGGAAGCGGCGTCCATCGGCATCATCGGAGGCGCGGACGGACCCACGTCGATCTTCCTCACCATTCAGCTCGCTCCCCACCTCCTGGGCCCGGTGGCCATCGCGGCCTACAGCTACATGTCGCTGGTGCCCATCATCCAGCCGCCCATCCTCCGGATGCTCACCACCAAGCACGAACGGGCCATCGACATGCCGCAGGCCCTCCCCATCTCCAGGAGGGCGGCAATCCTGTTTCCCATCATCGTCGGGGTGCTGGCGTCCCTGGCGGTGCCCTCGAGCGCGCCCCTCATCGGCCTGCTCATGTTCGGGAACCTGCTCCGGGAATCGGGGGTGACCGAGCGACTGCGGAAGACGGCAGGAGGGCCCATGATGGACGTGGTCGTCATCATGCTGGGGCTCACGGTAGGTGCGACCATGAACGAGGCCTACTTCCTCAGGTGGGAGACCCTGATGATCCTGGCCCTGGGGGCCGTGGCCTTTTGCTTCAGCACCGCCGGCGGAATCCTGTTCGCAAAGCTCTTCAACCTGTTCCTGCCGGAGGGCCGGAAGATCAACCCGTGCATCGGAGCCGCGGGCGTATCGGCGGTTCCCATGGCCGCCCGTGTGGTGCAGCAGTTCGTGTCGGAAGCTACGAACGGGAAGGTCAATCCCCTCATGCCGGCCATGGGGCCCAACATCGCGGGCGTGATAGGGTCGGCTGTGGCGGCCGGCGTGTTCCTGACCATGCTGACGTAGCTCGGCGACACCAGAGCTCTTCGAGGGCGGCCGGGGTCCCCGAGGCCCGGGCCGCGCCTCGGTCCGGCGACCGGGCGAGTCGGGCCGGGATCAGGCCCAGATGGGATGGTCGTCGGACTCCCGCTCCATCTCGCGGATGAGAGCGTCGACGGTGATCTCGACCAGGTGCTCGACCGAATCGCCGGTCCGCTCCGCCTCCACCTCGTAAGCGTGGTAGAGCCGGTCGCTGATCTCCACTTCGATCCTCACCTTCTGCACACGGCCTCCTCGGGGACCGCCGCTACGCCAGGGGCACGCCCTTGTGGCCGTAGCAGCGGATTCCCCCGTCGCCTTCCTTTCGTATCAGCCGGAACTCCAGCTCTACTTCCATGCCCGGAAGCACCGACTCCGGCTCGCAGTCCACCACCTGGGTCATCAGCCGGGCACCCTCCGGGGTCTCCAGAAGCGCCATGGCGTAGGGAGCCTCCATGGCCAGGTCGTCCGGGGCCACCCGCACGACGGTGGACGTGACCACGCGGCCGCGCCGGGACAGTGTCATCGCCTCCATGTCCTCGCCCCGGCAGCCGGGACAGATCCTGCGGGCGGGATAGCTCACTTTGCCGCACCCACGGCAGCGGGTGCCTTCCAGGCGGTACCGGTGCGGCACCTCACGCCAATACCTCGGACTGGGCATGGTCAGGCCCTCTCGAAGATGTGAACCACCGCGCTCGCCCCGGATCCACCCATGTTCTGAGCGAGCCCGATGCGAGCATTCTCCACCTGCCTGTCTCCCGCCTCTTCCCTGAGCTGCTCGAAGATCTCGATGGCCTGAGCGACCCCCGTCGCCCCCACCGGATGTCCCTTCGACTTGAGCCCACCGCTGGTGTTCACGGGTATTCGCCCGCCCAGGGCGGTGATACCGTCCCGGGCCGCCCGCGCGCCCTCGCCGGCGCACACCAGGGACAAGGCCTCGACGCAGCAGATCTCGGAGATGGAGAAGCAGTCGTGGACCTCCGCCACGTCGACGTCCTTTCCGGCGGTTCCCGCCATTGCGTACGCCCTCTGGCCGGCCAGGGCCACGGCCCCCAGGACCGCGGGATCGTCGCGATCCGCCAGGGCAATGGGGGCCGTGGCGTGGCCGCATCCGGCGATGCGGATCGGGTTGTCCGTGTAGCGGTGCGCCTCCGAGAGCGGGCAAAGCAGGGCTGCGGCGGCCCCGTCGCTCACGGGAGAGCAGTTCAGAAGCCGAAGGGGGTCCGCCACCAGGGACGACGACAGCACGTCTTCCACGGTGATCTCCCGGGGGAACTGGGCTTTCGGGTTCCTCGCTCCGTGGGCGTGGCTCTTCACCGCTACCCACGCCAGATCCTCCTCGGTGGCGCCGTTCGCCTCCATGTAGGCCCGGGCGATCATGGCATAGAGCCCGGGGAAGGTGATCCCGTGGTAAACCTCGGTCTCCTGGTCGGCGGCCGTCGCCAGGACGCTGGTCACGTCCGCTCCGTCGGTCATCTTCTCCAACCCGACCACGAGAACCGTGTCGCTCATGCCGGAGGCGACGGACATGTACCCGAGCCTGAGCGCGGCGCCTCCCGAGGCGCACGCGGACTCCACCCGGGTCGCCGAAACGCCGGACATGCCCAGATGGTCGGCCATGAGGGGGCCGAGGTGCTCCTGGCCCACGAACTGCCCCCCGGACATGTTCCCCACGTAGAGATCGTCCACCCGTTCCGCACCTGCGTTCCTCAACGCCTCCGACGCCGCGTCCACGAAGAGGTCACGGAGGCTCGACCCCCAGAGCTCACCGAAGGGGGTCATGCCCGCCGCTACCATGGCGACCTCACGCATCTTCACCACCTCCGTCACGAGTTGACGATGATCTTCTCTCGGTACTTGGCGTACTGACCGTACGTGAGGTACCGTCGGGGCCCCTCGAGCATGGAGCGGACCGTGGGTGCCAGGTCCCGCCGCTCGGGCAGCAGGTCCGTGGCCTTCAGCACGAACGAGTCGCTGGCCGCGCCCGATCCGAAGGAGGTGATGAGGATGAGGTCTCCGGGATCGGCGACATCGAGGATGGCGGCCAGCCCAGTGGGGGACGAGCCCGAATAGGTGTTACCCATCGTGGGAACGAGCCAGCCCACCTCCATCTGCTCCCTCTCGAAACCCAGCTGCCTTCCGGCGGCCAGGGGGAACTTCCCGTTGGGCATGTGGAAGACTGCGAAGCGGAAGTCCGACGGCCGAAGGCCGGTCATCTCCAGGATCCTCCGGGATGCGCTCAGCACGTGCTTGAAGTACGCAGGCTCGCCGGTGAAGCGTCCGCCGTGGCGGGGATAGAACTGCCCCTCGCGGCGCCAGAAATCCGGGGTGTCGGACGTGTAGCTGTAGGTCTCCAGGACCTCCACCAGGAGGTCCTCGGCCCCGAACAGGAAGGCCGCCCCTCCCGCCGAGGCGGAAAACTCCAGGGCGTCGTTCGGGGCCCCCTGCGAGGTGTCGGCTCCGATGCCGAGGGCGTACCTCATCCGGGATGCCTCGACGAGTCCCAGGGCCACGAACATCGCCTCCGTGCCCGCCTTGCAGGCGAACTCGAAGTCCGCCACGTGGACCTCCGGCGCGATGCCGAGGGCCTCGGCGACGACGGTGCCCGTGGGCTTCACCGCGTACGGGTGGGACTCCGAGCCGACGTACACGGCGCCCACCTCCGCGGGATCGATGCCCGCCCGGGCCAGGGCGTGACGCGCCGCCGTCACCGAGATGGTGATGGTGTCCTCGTCGAGTCCGGGAACGGACTTCTCGGTCAGGAGGAGACCCCGGCTGATGGTCGCGGGGTCCTTGCCCCACTGCCTGGCAATCTCCTCCGTGGTGATGCGATTGCGCGGGACGTACGCCCCGTACCCGACGATGCCTGCCATGGTGGGATCCTCTCGCTTCGCGGACGGGCAGGCGGATCCGCGACGGTTCGTAAACCCAGCAATCCAGCTTCAAGCTCGGTGAGGAGCGTGTGCGGGGCGAGTCGGGACTATCTTGCGCGGCGATGTGGTGAAATGCCCGGAGCGCGGAACCCCTTCCCATCGGACCCGGCGTAGATGCCCGCCTCGCCGGGACAGCCGCCGGGCCTTGATGCCCGCCCAGAGCGATCCTAACCTCCTTTGAGGCCTCGGACCTGCCTACCCTGGCCGCTTTGCACCTCGAAGCTCATCACGCTGCACGGAGGGTGAAGGTGGGCAAGAAGCGCGATGCCAAGCTCGTGCGGGTGGCAGGAGAGCTCGAGTCCATCCTTGCCGGAGCCCGGGCCTTCGAGAGGCGTTATGCGAAGCAGCTCGAGCAGCTCCACCCCGACCAGGAGCGGAGCGGACTCAACCTCCTCCACTACCTGGCGCTGCGGCAGCGCGACGTGCGGGAGCTGCAGGACGATCTGGCCACCCTCGGTCTGTCCAGCTTGGGCCGGGCCGAGGCCCACGTCCTGGCCACCGTCTGCGCGGCCCTGGAGGCGGTGCATCACCTCCGGGGGAGGAAGCCCCACTGCCCGAAGCCCCCCGTCTCCTTCAAGCGAGGCCGGAAGCTCCTGCGCAGGCACACCAACGAGCTCCTCGGCAAGAAGCTGAAGGGATCGTCGATCCGCATCATGGTCACGCTGCCGACCGATGCCGCGGACGACTACGCGATGGTTCGGGACATGCTCGCCGCCGGAATGAACTGCGCCCGCGTCAACTGCTCCCAGGACGGGCCCGAGGAGTGGGAGCGCATGATCGCGAATGTGGCCCGGGCGCGTCGGGCGACCGGGCGAGGATGCAGCGTCTTCATGGATCTGGCTGGCCCGAAGCTGAGGATCGGGGCGCTGGTGCCGGGCCCGAGCATCCTCCGAATCAAGCCGGAGGAGGACGTGCGGGGTCGGGTCCTGACCCCGGCGTGCGTCCAGCTCGTGCCCGAGGGACACGCCGGTGTCGGCGAGCTGGAGCGCCGATTCACCGAGGGGCCCACGGTACCCATCTCCGCGGAGCTGCACGCCGCTTTGGCGCCGGGCCACCGTCTAGGCCTCGTTGACACCCGTGGGGTCCGTACGGAGCTACGGATCGAGGGTGTGAAGCTCGAGCTGGCTCTCGAGGGCGGGCCCGGCGCCACCTCCCGAACCGGCGTGGTGGGCGCTCTTCCAGGCCTTCGCCCGGAGATCCGGCTTCGCGTGGGGGACACCCTCGTGGTGCACAAGGATCCGCGCCCTGGTGAGCCGGCCCGACCCGGAAAGCCCGGCCAGCCACCGGTGCCCGCCCATGTGCCCTGCGATCTTCCGGAGGTGTTCGACCGCGTCGAGGTGGGGCAGCCTCTCCTCCTGGACGACGGTAAGATCGCCGGCGTGATCCGCGAGGTGGAGCGGGACCGGATCACGGTGGAGATCACCCGGGCGAAGCCCGGCGGCACCAAGCTCAGAGCCCACAAGGGTCTCAATCTCCCGGAGACGTCCCTGGGCCTCTTCGGCCTCACAGACAAGGACCGGGAGGATCTCCGATTCGTCGCGAGCCACGCGGACGGAGTCAACGTCTCGTTCGTCAACCACCCCGACGACGTCGAGGACCTGCTAGACGAGATGGAGTCCGTTGGGGGGGAACACCTCGGGCTCATCCTCAAGATCGAGACCCGCCTGGGGTTCCGTCATCTGCCCGGCATCCTGTTGGCCGCCATGGAATGGCCCAGGGTTGGCGTGATGATCGCCCGGGGCGACCTGGCAGTCGAGGGAGGCTGGACCCATCTGGCCCAGATCCAGGAGGAGATCCTCTGCGTATGCGAGGCCGCCCACGTGCCCGTGGTGTGGGCCACCCAGGTGCTCGATCGGTTGGCCAAGCAGGGTCTGCCCACCCGCTCGGAGATCTCCGACGTGATGATGGCCGAGCGGGCGGAGTGCGTGATGCTCAACAAGGGCCCCTACATCACCAGGGCGATCCGGACCCTGGACTCCATCCTCAAGTCCATGCAGGACTACCAGCGGAAGAAGAGCACGCTGCTACCGGCGCTGATGCTCGAGCAGCCCGACCCGGCTGAGGTCGGGCGGGCCGTGGGAGACCGGCAGGGGCGGTGGACGCTTCCCTGATCCCGGCCGAGGCCCGCCACAGGCCGCCGGGAACGAACCAGACGTGCGTGCGTAGACAGTCCTGCGCGCCCGGGGCAGCTTGGCTCCCGGGACGGAGGACACGACCATTCAGACCGACGGAGCCGCCCTGACGTGCGTCAGAAGATGATGATCTTCGGCATCACCTTCCCGGTGGTGATGGTTCTCGACCTCATCACCAAGAGGTGGGCGCTCTCCGCATTGAGCGGCGGTGTCGGCGGCGAGCTGCTCGGAGGGATCGTGCCCCTTACGCTGGCGTTCAACAAGGGAGCGGCCTTCGGCCTCCGGATCGGTGATGACTCCCGCTGGCTCTTCATTCCCATCACCCTGGTCGCTCTCGTCCTTCTGGGCACGCTGCTCCGGCAGGCGGGCCGTGGCGACTACCTGAGGATCTCCGCCATCTCGCTCGTCGTGTCGGGCGCCGTCGGCAACCTCTACGACCGCGTCCGGTGGAGTCAGGGGGTGGTGGATTTCATCGGACCCATCAACCTCGGGTTCTGGGACTTCCCGATCTTCAACGTGGCGGACATGGCTATCACCTGCGGCGCGATCCTCCTCGCGTTGTCCTTCTGGCAAGAGGAGCAGGCTGACCGGAAGCAGAAGGCCGTGGCCGATGCGCCCACTTCCGAAAGCACCGAGGGTGCGACCGGCTGATCGGGGCGACCGGACCACGCGGGGGAGAGGACGACGGGCTGATCAGCGCGCCTGGACCACGCGGGGGATGAAGTGCAGGTACTCGACGCGTCTTCCCCGCATCTTGACCACTCGGAGGCTTCCGGAGTCCACCTCGATCTGATCATCCACCTCGGGGATGCGATTCAGCCTTCCGAAGACCAACCCGCCCAGCGAGTCGTAGTCCTCTCCCTCCTCGAGCCCGGGCTCGAATCCCAGGTGCTCCGCCGCCTCCCTCAGAGGCACGCCGCCCCAGATCCGGACGCGACCGCCCGGTAGGTCCACGAAGGCCTCGGGCTCGTCGTGCTCGTGCTCGTCCTGGATCTCGCCGATGATCTCCTCGATGAGGTCCTCGAGCGTCACGAGACCCGCCGTCCCTCCGAACTCGTCGACCACGATGGCCATCTTCGTGCGCGCCTCCCTCATCTCGGGGATGAGGTCTTCCACGGGCTTGGAGGCCGGAGCGAAGGGCAGGGGACGGACGATGTCCCTGACGTTGTGCACTCCGTCCCGATCGGCCCTCCAGAGATCCCGGGCGATGAGCACGCCCGAGATCTTGTCCAGGGAGCCCTCGTAGACCGGCAGCCGGAGATGGCCGTGCTCCAGCATGGCTTCCTTCGCCTGCTCCACGGTGGCCTCCACCGGCACGGCGATCATGTCGGTTCGCGGGGTCATGACCTCCCCGAGGGAGATCTCGTCCAGGCGGATGATGTTGGTCACGACCTGCCATTCGTCCTCGTCGAGGGTGCCCTCACGGAGCCCGATCTCCGCCATGACCTCCAGCTCGGCCCGGCTGATGGTGGGACGCTCCGACCGGGGGGTGAGGAGGCTCGAGAACAGTCTCAGCGGCACCAGGATCGGCTTCATCACCACCACGAGGAACCGCAGGACGTAGGCCGTCGGCTTGGCAAGCCGCCTCCAGTACGTGGCCCCCACGGTCTTCGGCACGATCTCCGTGAGCAGGAGGATGATCAGCGTCAGGATTGCAGAGAACAGGCCGACCCAGGCGCTTCCGAAGACCTCGGCTGCCATGGCCCCGCCCAGAGCCGCACCGACGGTGTGGGCGATGGTGTTGAGCGTGAGAATGGCCGCGATCGGCTCATCCACCTTCTTCTGGGCCGCCGCGAGCCAATGACCCGTCCACTCCCCGCGCTCCTGCAGCACCGCGATGTGCGAGTGCGTCACGGAGAGAAAGACGGCTTCGAGGATGGAGCAGAGAAAGGAGGTGGCGAGCGCGACGCCGAGGACGGTGAACAGCGTGGTCATGATGAGGTCAGTATCGTCCGACTCGATGCCCCCCACAAGCCCGGACAAACCGCGGGAGCGCCGCCGGCCTCACCTCCCGATTTTCGACACCCGGAACCCGGCGGCCATGAAGATGAGCCCGTCATCCCCGGATTGGGGGCGGGTGGCCACACCCAGCGTCACGCCCGCTCCCCTCCACTCCACGCTCCCCGCGACGGTGCCCGCGAGGTGGAATGATCGGTCGCGACGGTGGACCTCCTCCTGGTAGATCTCGGGGTGCTCCACGATGATGCGCCGACCCGCCAGATACCACACGCGGTGGTACAGCCCCAGGTTCGCCCGCCAGCGTACCGCCAGTTCGTCCGCCTCCAGGAGCGCGCCGCCGAAGCCGAGGCCCACCCCCTGGAGATCCTCGGTGACATCGCCGCGATCGAGATCGAACGCGTGGCGAAACGGGTACTTCAGAAGCCGAAGCTCGGCGTAGGGGCAAAACGACCAGCCCCCGAGGCTGACTCCCGTGGAGACGGCCAGCCTGATCTCGGTGCTCGTCTCGGCACTCTCGTAGCCGCCCCAGGTGGCTCCAGCCTCCACCCCGATCGTGTTTCGCACGTCGGCTGCGACGTGCCCGCCGACCCGAGGTCCGGGCCCTCCGTACGCGACGACCGCTCCCATCCAGATCTCGTCGGTGGAAACCGGGAGCATGTGGCACGCCTGGGCGACCACCGGCGAGGGCACCGTGGCCAGGAGCATTCCCAGAGCCGTCATCGCGGACCCCCACCGCGCGATCCTCGCCATCCTCGCGGTCCCGAGAACGCCTCCCGCGTCGACCACCAGGTCAACACCTCCCCGTGGCTGGGGTGTCACTTCAACCGACGGCCGCTTGACGGCCGCACCGGCGAGGCGAAGAATCACCGGACTACCCCATCGACACAACCGCCAGCGAGCAGACACCATGCGGAATCGACTCTTTCGTGCCGCGATGACCCTGGTTTCCGGCATGACCCTGGCCGGCCCCGCCATGGGCCAGAACCGGGTCACCACACCGGTAGAGCAGTTCGGCTTCGAGATCGGAGCGGACTATCAGCTCATCAACTACCAACAGCTCCACGAATACTGGATCACGCTGGCTGGCGAATCCGATCGCATGGTGCTCGATACCATCGGCTACACGGAGCTGGGACGGCCTCAGATCCAGGCGATCATCACCTCTCCGGAGAATCACCGGAACCTCGCCCGCTACAGGGAGATCGCCCGGCGCATGGCGAAGGCCGAAGGCGTGAGCGAGGAGGAGGCACGGCGCCTCGCTGCCGAGGGTAAGGCCGTGGTGTGGATCGACGGTGGGCTGCATGCCACGGAAGTGCTCGGCGCCCATCAGCTCGCCGAGCTCGTGTACCGGATGAACGACTACACCGATCCGGAAACCATGCGGATCCTGGACGACGTGATCCTCCTGGCCACCCACGCCAATCCCGACGGGCAGGATCTGGTTGCCGACTGGTACATGCGGGAGCCCGACCCGTTGAAGCGATCCACGTCGGGCATCCCCGTGCTCTACAACCACTACGCGGGTCACGACAACAACCGCGACTTCTACATGTCGGCTCTCGAGGAGACGACGAACATCAACCGGTCCATGTATCGAGAGTGGTTCCCCCAGATCGTGTACAACCACCATCAGACGGGGCCCCAGGGCACGGTCATGTTCGCGCCCCCCTTCCGTGACCCGCCCAACCACTACCTGGACCCCCTGATCATCACGGGATTGGATCAGGTGGGCTCCGCCATGCATCAGCGCTTCGTGCGGGAAGGGAAGGGGGGGACCACCATGAGGTCGGGAGCCTCGTACTCCACCTGGTGGAACGGCGGCCTGCGGACCACCCCCTACTTCAAGAACATGATCGGGCTCCTCACGGAGACCATCGGCCATCCGACGCCCATCGAGATCCCCTTCCTGCCGCGGCGGCAGATCAGCAGGGGCGACCTTCCTCTCCCGGTTGAGCCCGGAGCCTGGCACTTCCGCCAGTCCATCGAGTACTCGCAGACGGCGAACTGGGCGGTCCTCGACTACGCCTCCAGGAACAGCGACCACCTGCTGTTCAACATCTGGCGGATGGGCACGAACTCCGTCGAGCGGGGCAGCACCGACAGCTGGACCACCTATCCCTTCGAGATCGACGCCGCCGCAGAAGAGGTCGGGCGCGGTGACCGCGCCGACTGGGAGCGCCTCCTCCGGAACCCGGCAGACCGGGATCCGCGGGGCTTCATCATCCCGTCGGACCAGCGGGACTTCCTGACGGCCACGAAGTTCGTGAACGCCCTCCTCAAGAACGGCGTCGACGTGCACCGGGCCACAGCCGGCTTCTCCGTGGGAGATCGGAGCTATCCAGCCGGATCGTACGTTGTGAAGTCGGCCCAGGCCTTCCGGCCCCACGTCCTCGACATGTTCGAGAAGCAGGAGCACCCCAACGACTTCGCGTATCCCGGAGGTCCGCCCGTGTCGCCTTACGACAACACGGGGTGGACGCTGGCCTGGCAGATGAACGTGGACTACGACCGTGTCCTGGACGGCTTCGACGGTCGTTTCGAGCTCGTCACCGACGATCTCGTGGCCCCACCCGCGGGGGCGGTCGCGGGAGCCTCCCAGGCGGCCGGCTACGTCGTCGACCACATCAACGACGCCTTCATCGCTGTCAACCGCGTCCTCGCCCACGGCGGCCGAGCCTACTGGCTCACGGACCCCGTCACGGCGGGTGGGAGGACCTTCGAGCCCGGAGCCTTCTTCCTCGAGACCGATCGCGCCACCGTCCAGGCGCTGGCCGAGGAGAAGGGCCTCCACTTCCACGGCGTCGCCAGCCGGCCGTCGGGAGCGGCCATGGAGCTGGAGCCGGTCAAGGTAGGTCTGTGGGACCGCTACGGCGGGTCCATGCCGTCAGGTTGGACCCGGATGATCCTCGAGGATTTCGAGTTCGACTACGAGCTCCTCTTTCCTCCGGACCTGGACGACTCGGACCTGTCGCGATTCGACGTACTCGTGTTCGAGGACGGAGCGATTCCCCAGGCCCGAGAGGGGGAAGGAACGGGATTCCGGAGGCGGGGTGGGTCTCTCGACCCGTCCACGATCCCCGAGGAGTATCGACGTCGCCTGGGAAGCGTGACCGCCGAGACCACGGTCCCGCGGGTTCTCGATTTCGCACGGAACGGCGGTGCGGTCATCGCCATCGGCTCCTCTGCGAGCCTGGCCGAGCACGCCGGCCTCCCGGTATCCAACCACCTTGTGGAGGACGGACGTCCCCTGTCCCGTTCGGAGTACTTCACACCGGGCTCCATCCTGGACATGAAGATCGATCGCGTGAGTCCCCTGACCCACGGCCTGGGGGAGCGTGCTAACGTGCTCTTCAGCAACAGCCCGACGTTCTCCATCCAGCCCGGAGCCCAGGGCGTGAAGCGCATCGGGTGGTTCGACTCGGCGGAGCCCCTGAAGAGCGGATGGGCCTGGGGAGAGCACCATCTCGAGGACGGCGTTGCCGCGTTCGAGGCCGACTACGGGCGGGGCAAGCTGTTCATCTTCGGTCCCGAGATCACGTTCCGCTCGCAGCCCCACGGCACGTTCCCGTTCCTCTTCAACGGCATCTACTACGGAGCGGCCAAGGACCGACCGGTCTCGTAGCGTGACGACGGCGGATCCACCGCCACGGACGGACACCCCGGGGGCGCACGGCACCAGTGGCCGGCGCCCCCGGAGCGCCGGGGGCCTACACGCGCCGATCAGGTAGGCTGGTCCGTGGGTCGGATGAGGATCTCGTTCACGTTGACGTGCGGCGGAGCCGACACGGCGAAGAGGACCGCACGAGCCACGTCCCGGGGCTGCAACGGGCGCCGCTCTTCCCAGCGGCTCTCGAAGCGCTCCCGCACCGAAGGGGCGGGGATGTGCTTCGGAAGCTCGGTGGCGACGACACCGGGCTGGACGTCCGTGATGCGGATTCCCGAGGACGCCGACAGCTCGAGCTGCATTCCCGCCGTGATGGAGCGCACGGCGAACTTGGTCGCGGAGTATACTGTGCCGCCGGGAAAGGGCCGCCTGCCTGCCAGGGATCCGATGTTGACGATGTGACCCTCCCCGCGCTCCAGCATTCCCGGGAGCACCGCCCAGATCCCGTACAGCACTCCTTTCACGTTCACGTCGACCATGCGCTCCCAGTCCTCCACCCGGAGGTCCTCAACGGGCGAGAGGGGCATGACCCCCGCGTTGTTCACCAGGACGTCCACCGGCCCGTGCTCGGAGGCCGCCAATTCGACCAGGGCCGCCACCTCCTCCCGACGGGTGACGTCGGTCCGCCGATGGATGGCGATGCCACCCTCCGCCCGGATCCTGCCGGCGACGGCCTCCAGGCGGTCCGTACGGCGGGCACCAAGGACGACGGCGGCTCCGGCCTCGGCCAGCGCCTCCGCTACCGCCTCGCCGATACCGCTCGAAGCACCGGTGACCACAGCCACCCTGCCCTCCAGAGAACGGACCTCCATCTTCCCTCCCGGTGTATGTGGGCGGCGACGGTAAGGCCCGGCCAGCCTGGGGACAATCCCCCTGAAAGGGCCGCGGACTTGCCTCCCTCCGCCAGAACGGCTTTCGCACCCGGGGGGTCCCCGCGTCCCCCTGGAATCCCGCCCGGAAGCCATTGATCTTTCCCGCGACTTCCGCGAAGAATGTAGGTCTTGTTTCAGCCTGCTCTGGCCCCTACGAGGAGGGGCCTCCAGCCCTGGAGCGCCCGACGCCGTGAATCCCCCTCCACCCACCGTGGCTCAGAGGCCCGGACCCATCGCCCGGTGGCTCGCCAAGGTGGCGCGGGTGGCGGACGTCACCCTGGAGCACGCCGGTGCCCTGGGCCTCCTCTCCTGGCAGATCGCTCTATCCGTCGTCCAGATGCGGGTGAGATATCGGGACGTCGTCCGTCAGTTCTACATCATGGGCATCCAGAGTCTGCCCATCGTGCTGGTGACGGGATCGCTGGCGGGGATCGTGACCAGCCAGCAAGGCGGGTATCAGATGACGTCGGCCATGCCCCGCTACTTCCTGGGTGCCCTCGTGGTGCAGACGGTGATCCTCGAGATGGGGCCCGTACTCACGGCAGTGGTCCTGGTGGGTCGCGTGGGTGCCCGCATCACGGCCGAGCTCGGTACGATGGTGGTGTCGGAGCAGATCGACGCGTTCCACTCCCTGGGAAGGGATCCCGTCGCGCTTCTGGCGTCACCCCGGGTGATCGCCGGCGTCATCGTCACGCCCCTCCTCGTCGGGATCGCCAACCTCATCGGGATCGGCGCCGGCATGCTGGCGGCCAACATCGACGGCGGGCTCGGAACCGAGACCTTCCTGTACGGGGCACGGCTTCTCTGGCACTCCTGGGACCTCTTCTACTCCTTCTCGAAGTCACTGGTGTTCGGGCTCGTGATTCCGCTCATCTCGGTCCACATGGGCTTCAGGACCAAGGGAGGCGCCGAGGGCGTGGGGCGGACGACCACCCAGGCGGTCATGTTCATGACCCTCACCATCCTCATTCTCGACGCCATGTTCCCTCCCTTGATGCTGCAATAGGGAACCCGATGATCGAGTACCGCAACGTCTACAAGGCCTTCGACGCGCCGGTGCTGTCCGGCGTGGATCTGTCCGTCGAGACGGGGGAGATGTTCGCGCTCTTCGGGCCATCCGGCACGGGGAAATCCGTGCTTCTGAAGACCACCATCGCCCTCATCGTCCCGGATCGGGGGGACGTCCTTCTCGACGGGGTCTCGGTCCACAACGGCAACAAGCGCACGCTGGACGAGGTCCGCCGGAGGGTGGGGTACGTCTTCCAGCACGCGGCGCTCTTCGATTCCCTCAACGTCTTCGAGAACGTGTCCATGGGGATCCCCGAGGGCCGCCTCACGGGCCTCTCCCGCCGGGAGACGGCCCGCATGGTCTGGCGGGCCGTGGAGCTGGTGAACCTCGAGCCCCGGGAAGTCCTGGCGAAGATCCCCGCGGAGCTGTCGGGCGGCATGAAGAAGCGCGTCGGTATCGCCCGGGCCATCGTGGGTCGCCCCCAGGTGCTGCTGTGGGACGAGCCGACCACCGGCCTCGATCCCGTGAACACGGCGGCCGTGGAGCGCCTCATCAAGCGGCTCTCGGACGAGCTGGAGGTCACGTCCCTGCTGGTGACCCACGACGTCGAGGGAGGACTCGAGATGTGTGACCGGGTGGCGATGCTGGATGGGGGGCTCATCCGATTCTGTGGCACCCCGGAGGCATTCCGGGCCAGTGACGATCACGTGGTGCAGGCATTTGTCGACAGAGCCGCGGCGGAAGCCGCACTGGACATGGCGGTGGAATCTCATGACTGACGTCCCCACCCCCGGCAAGAGGCGCTCGGGCCCCTCCGACCAGGAGCTCATGAGCACCATTCCCCGGGACAGCGGCCGGCGCGAGGTACGTGTGGGGATCTTCGTCCTCGCGGGCCTCATCTCCTTCGTGTGGATCCTCTTCATGATGACGGACCCCGCCACCCTGAGGGGCCGCTACATGGTCGTCACCGTCCTCGAGAATGCCGGAGGAGTCCGAAAGGGCGATCCCATCCAGCTGCGGGGGGTCAACGTCGGGCGGGTCCACCGATTCGAGATGCTCTCCCGTGGCGAAGTGGCCATCACCATGGAGCTGGAAGACGAGTGGCAGGTGCCGATGGGCTCCGAGGTTCGACTCGGGGCGGCGGGGATCTTCGGCGGACGGACCATGGAGATCGTGCCCGGATCCGCACAGGGCTTCCTCCAGGACTATGACACGATTCCGGGGGTCGGCGCGGACCCTGGAGGCCTCATGGGCTCCGCCGAGGAGCTCAGCAGCCAGGCCACCATGGTCATGAGCAGCGTGCAGGCGTTGCTGAGCGATTCGACGGTGGGCTCGGTGCAGGGAAGCGCCGTGGAGCTGGAGGAGCTGCTCACCCAGCTCTCCGGTGTCGTCTCGGAGCAGAGAAGCACCTTGAGAAGCCTGACCGAGAGCCTGACGCGCTCGGCCCAGGGACTGGAGGGAGCCGCCGCCTCCGGCGACGTGGCCCGGGCCGTCGCCCGAGCCGACACCGCCATGGCGGTGCTGGCGGAGACCGGGGCGAATCTGGACCGGGCCACCGCCTCGCTGCGCTCGCTCCTCGAACGGATCGATCGGGGGGAGGGCACCCTGGGCCGCCTTGCCCTCGATGACGCCCTCTACACGAACCTGAACCAGGCCGCCGCGAGCCTCGCCGAGCTGGTGGCGGACGTGCAGGAGAATCCCCGACGGTACATCAACCTGTCGATCTTCTGATCCCCCATGCCCGCGTGTTGGCGCGCGGGGCCAGGGTGTGCGTCCCCGCCTTACAGACCGAAGGGGTCCCGGGCCGAAGCCCGGGACCCCTTCGCGATCGAGGGAGGTTCCGTCCGGTCCTCAGAGCTCGCCTCCACCACGCCGCCTCGCCGTCCGCCCCGTGGAGCTCCCGCTCCCGGACCCACCGGAGCTCACCCCCGCCCCTCCGCTCCCTCCGCCCGAGCTGCCGCGGGATCGAGACATGCCCGTGCGACCCGTGCCCGCAGGCTGGCCGCTTCCCGAGCGCGAATAGCCTCGACCCCGGACCAGACGCCCGTGGGAGGGCTGTACGCGATCCACCACGACCACGCTCGGTCGATAGCCGTAGCCGTAGCCCCAGCCGCCGTAGGGGTAATACCCTCCGAAGTAGGAGCCATAGCCGTACCGGAAGCTCCACGGGCTGTAGTAGAACGGATCGTAGAAGAAGGGGCTCATGAACGTCCGATAGCCCCGGGCCATGGGCACGGCCACTCGGGCCTGCTCCGGGCCGGCGGCTACCTGGAATCTCTCGGGAAAGGACGTCGCCACCGCGATGTCGATGACGCTCTCCGGCACGCCGGCGTCGGCCATGCGGACGAGCTCGTCGGCGTCGAGCTCCAGGCGGTCCGCCCGCTCGGCCAGGAGCGCCTCCACGGCTTCGGTGGGAGCCGCCGCATTGGCCTCGATCACGTCATCCACGCTCAGGGGCGCTCGGGCGATGAGCCGAGCCGTTCCCGCCGACCAGCCGTGCTCGTCGACGACCTCCCTGAAGCCCGCTTCGTCCACCCGCTCATCGGAGAGAGTGCGGAATCGCTGGACCCACGCCATCCGCTCCTCGCCCATGCCCACCACCCGGATGTCCAGCCACTCGTCGGGAGCCGAGATGGCCATGATGCCGGCTCCTTCCTGGATGACCCCTCCCTCGCAGCTGTGCTCCGAGGAGAGGAACACCCTGAGCATATCGGCGGAGAAGGCTCCCCGATCCCATCCGTCGCACCCCTCCCGGTCCGTCGCGTGGCGAGCTCCGTCCGCCCACAGAACCTCCCGTGCCAGCACCTCAGCCCCGTCGTAGCGCAGCACCTCGACGGCGCCGGTCTCCTCGGTGGGCCGAATGCACACGATCTCCTCGGTTCCGGTCTCGGTGACGGGCTCCCAGCATCCCAGCCACGGCATCCACCGCTGGTCGAGGCCCTGTGTCGATGCGGGCGCCGCAGTGACGAGCAGCGCGACGGCCGCCAGGCCCAGCCGCAGGGTCGCTTCCACGATCGATCGGTCCTTGCGCATGGTTCAGCTTCCTTTCCGGTCAGAACCGGATCGAGATGCCCGTCGCCACCTGGAATCCGGACAGGTCCATGGGATCAAAGCCAACGAAGTCAACGCCCATGTCCGCCCGGGCCCACGCGTATCGCCCCTCGGCCGTGAGGAAGACCATCGGGCTGAGGGACCAGTCGGCGCCGCCGTATACATGGATGGTAGGGGCGGAGCCGTCAGAAATGAAGCGGTCCCGGTAAATGTTCAGTGTCTCGTAGTCGATGAACTCCCCGTCGCGCTCGAACCGGTAGAACACCCATCCCGCGCCGGCGCCGACGAATGGCGTCCAGGCCTCGGGAATCCAGGCGAAGCGTCCGACGGATCGGCCCCGGTCGCCCATATACACCTTCGCGCTGATCACGAAGGGGATGCGCTGGAACTCGACCCACTGCTCGATGGGCAGGTCGTCCGTGCCTACCCAGTCCCGGTACTCGGACTTCTTGGCGGACTTGGACAGGCCGACGTCGAAGGCGACGTCGACCCTCGGCGCGACCCGTATGGCGAGCTGGCCGCCGAAGACCGCCGCACGGAAGTCGCCCCTCTCCACCGTGAGCTCCTCGCGGGTGTCATCGAAGATGTCGCTGGACACCATCGGGACCGCATAGCCCACGCGGAGACCGAAGGAAGCCCTCGGGTTGCGGAAGAGGAAGCCCGGACCGGATTGGGCGGCGGCGGGCAGCGCCATCATGAGAAGCATGGCCGCTCCGACACCGACGCCTCGCTGAAATGGACCTGGTCGTTTCACGGAACCTCCGGCGTGTCCGTCGCGGGGGAACGGGGTCCCTGGTTTCCTACCCCCAAAAGGCAAGGGGCGTGCCAGGCGTCTTCCCCCGGAAACGACCATGGCCGGGGCATCC